>CAYJLO010000007.1:18805-61443 GCA_964370835.1 uncultured Desulfovibrionaceae bacterium | reverse complement strand
AAAAAACATACAAACAAAACGATTCTTAAAATAAACCTGAAACTTTTCCGGTTTCCGTGTCCACATCGATATTGCGGAATGAAGGCGCGGAACCAGTGCCTGGCATGAGCATGATGTCACCTGCCACGGGTGCCACCAAACCTGCACCGCCAAAGAGGAGTATGTCACGCACATAGAGCTTCCAGCGCTCAGGCACGCCTTTTTTACTGGCTATGTCGGAGAGGGAGTATTGGGTTTTGACCATGCATAAACCAAGTTCTTTGGCTTGGGGCAGAGCTTGTATTTCGGTAAGCTTGGTACGTGCTTCTTGTGAGTATTCCACACCTTCGGCACCGTATACTTCCCATGCTATGCGTTCAATGCGCTCAAGAAAGGAAGTGTTGTCGTCATAGAGATAGCGGAACTGACTGGGCTCTTGGCAAGCTTCCATGACGGCATCGGTGAGCTCAAGGGCTCCTTCTCCGCCGTGCTCCCAATGGGTAGAAAGAGCCACTTTGGCACCTGCTTGCTGGCAGATTTCGCGCACTTTGGCAATTTCTGCAGGGGTGTCGGTGGCAAAGGCGTTAATGCACACCACAGCGGGCGCACCGGAGCTTTTTACAATGTTGATATGATGCAAAAGGTTGGCGCAACCACGTTCCACAGCGGCCACATCTTCTTGCTTATAGGCTTCTGGCAAGGGACGCCCTGGAGCAGGAGAGGGGATTCCTCCGTGGTTTTTGAGGGCACGAATGGTTGCCACGATGACCACGGCGTCGGGCTTAAGGCCACTGGCGCGGCATTTGAGATTCCAGAATTTTTCATAGCCAATATCGGAGCCGAAGCCGGCTTCTGTGATGTGATATTCACTGCACTTGGTGCCAATGTAGTCGGCTATGACTGAACTTTGACCAAGGGCAATGTTGGCAAAGGGGCCGGCATGCACAAGCACGGGCTGGCCTTCCATGGTTTGAATGAGGTTGGGCTTTATGGCTTCCACCATCCAAGCTGTCATGGCACCAGCCACACGTAAGTCTTCTGCAGTGACGGGTTCGCCTGAACGATTGTAAGCCATGATGATTTTGCCCATGCGCTTACGCATGTCGGCAAGATCTTTACTGATGGAAAGAATGGCCATGACTTCAGAGGCCACGGCAATGTCAAAATGCGAATGCATCATGAAACCATTGCTTTTGCTGCCATTGTCTAGGCCTATGATAATATTGCGCAGCGATTGGCAACAAAAGTCCATGACCCAGCCCATGGCTACGCGGGTGGGGTCAATGTCTAAGCGTTTCATGCCGGAGAGCCTTTCGAGCTTTTCGTCATCGTAATTACGCTCATGCTGCATGCGCGCTGTGAGCGCCGTCATGGAAAGGTTATGCGCGTTCATCACGGCGTTAATATCGCCGGTGAAGCCTAGGGAGTACGGAGTTAACGGAATGCATTGGGAGAGACCGCCGCCTGCTGCAGAACCTTTTACACCCATGGTGGGGCCACCGGATGGTTGACGTATGGCTGCAGAAACGCGTTTGCCTCTTTTGCCAAAACCTTGTGTTAAACCAATGGTGGTGGTGGATTTACCTTCACCAAGGGGTGTTGGAGTGATGGCGGTAACAATGATATATTTTCCCGAAGGTTTGTCTTCGAGACGTTGCAAGGCTTTTTGATAGTCAATTTTACCCATATAGTGTCCATAGGGTAAAAGTTCTTGTGGTTCAAGGCCCATATCTTGAGCTATTTGGGTGATGGGCGCCATGCGACTTTCAGCATCTGCTGCCAACTCCCAATCAGCATGTTGTGTGGGGTTTAGACTCATCGAGTACCTCTTTGTTGCTCTGTATTAACCAAACTGGTCTGTTTTAATGGCCAAAAGAATTTTTGCACTGTACATTCTATCAAAGCGGCTATCATCTCCCACCAATTCCATGGCGGCTTTTTCCAGTGGCTTGATACTGGAGTGGGGACGCTCTGCTATCATGGAGCTAAAAGAGTCCACCACGGCGCACATTCTGCCAACTTTGCTAATTTGATTTCCCTTAAGGCCTTGCGGATAGCCTGAACCGTCTAAGCGTTCGTGGTGTTCCATGATGCAGCGGCTAAGTTCATCAAAGGCCAAATCAAGTTTTTGCATGATTTTATAGCTCAGGGTGGGGTGCGCGCGCACCTTGGCTTGATCTTCAGCGGATAACTTTGAGGCTCTTTGTAAAATGAAGGCTGGAATTTTGGCCATGCCTATGTCGTGTAATAGAAAGGCCAGCGCCATTCTATCAAAATTGCGTTTTGTAATATTATTTTCGCTTTCACTTTCAAACCAAAGCCAGCACCCCACCACCATGGAAATAAAAGCATGGTTGGCGTGGGAATAGCCCAAGGGGAGGCGGCGAATGAAAACTTTTATTCTGTGTTTATCTTGCCAAATCCACTCGGTGAGAGCCATGAGTGCTTCATACAAGGGAGCAAAGCTTAATTTCACGGGGCTATCACTGAAAGTGGTAAAATGTTGCGTGATGGAACGCACGCAAAGGTCCGCCACTTCTCCTGCTTTTAGGTTGGCATCTTGGAGGATTAAATCCAATTGTTTAACGATATGCTCTGAGTATATGGGAAAATCCGCACGCGAAACAAAGAGCATACCTTCTTGGCAAAGGGCGTGAATTTCTTCCACTTGTTCATTACTCAACCTTTGGTCTGGGCGACTATAAGGCTGTAAAACGGCAATGTCCTCATTAAAAGTAAAGAGGTTGATGGGCAAGCGATACTTGGGAAAAGAATCCAGTACCTCAAGGCTAATTTGATAATATTGTTCCGTGATATTATCCGGAACGAGCGAAGACTTCTTTCTTGCCATTAGTTACTTCCAAAATACTTTTACAAGGTTAGTGCCGCGAGGTCTGCCACCTTTTTGAGGTTGGCCGGCAGTGATGACCATGCGCTCATCCATATGGAAAGCTGCATGGGAGAGAATGAAATTTTCGCAACGTGCGGTGTGGCTTTGTTCGCTGTGGGGGTCGCTAATGAAAACAGGCTCCACACCCCAAGAAAAGTTTAAGGCCTTTAGGGCTTCTTTTTCAGGTGTTAAGCCATACACTTGTTGTGGTGGGCGGCATGCGGCAATTTGTCTTGCGGAAGAGCCACTCATACTATGGGAAACGATGGCAACGGATTTAGACTTTTGTGCCAAAAGGCAGGCAGAATAAGCCAAAAATTCAGCAATGCCTTTTTCTGCCGCAGGTTCTTTGAGCTTATGCCTTTCGGTGATGAGAGCTTCTGCTTGTTTTGTTATTTCACGCATATAGCTTACGGTTTCCACGGGGTAATTGCCCATGGCTGTTTCTTCCGACAGCATAACGCAATCGGCCCCATCAAGCACTGCATTGGCCACGTCGGTGGTTTCGGCGCGGGTGGGAGCAGGGCTGTTCATCATGGATAAGAGCATTTGTGTGGCCACAATAACAGGTTTGGCGGCTTTGTTGCAGGCGCGAATGATGCGTTTTTGAATGCCGGGTAACATGGGGAGGGGGCATTCTACGCCAAGGTCTCCGCGAGCCACCATGACAATGTCAGCCTCGTGTAAAATTTCTTCCAACCTATCCACGGCGCCTTGGCGTTCAAGCTTAACCACCACGGGAATACTTTTACCGGCGGCCAAGATAATATTTTTGGTTTCAATAACATCTTCGGGGGTCTGAACGTAGGAAATGGCCACAGCATCCACCCCAAGAATAAGGCCTTGGGCCAAGTCTTTGCGGTCTTTTTCTGTGAGGGCCGGAACCTTTGTGGCTTTTCCAGGTAAAGCAAGGCCCTTGCGCGAGGTCACAATGCCCACATTATTGGCCTCTAAAATGATGAGATTGTCTTCGCGTCTTTGTACCACATGAAATTGTAAACCGCCATCGGCCAAGACTAAGCGGTCACCGGGGACAAGGCTTTCTAAAATGACAGTATGGTCAAAGGGTAAATAGGGCATGTCCTGGCAGTATTTATCTGTGGGGCCCAGCAAAAATTGCATTCCCTTGATGACGTTAATGCTTGGTTCACCTTGTAAAGTGCCAAGGCGAATTTTAGGACCTGAAAGGTCTTGCATGATGGTAAGCGGAATGCGGGTTATATCTTCCACATCGCGGATGTGTTGTATGATATCCACAAATTTTGAAGCATCGCCATGGGAAAAATTTAAGCGGAAAATTCGTACTCCGGCTAAAGCCAATTCCATGATTTTTTCTTTGGTATTAGACGCAGGACCAATGGTGGCAATAATTTTGGTTTTCATACACATCCTCATGAAAGGGTTATAAAGGTCATGGCAAATAACTTTTAAAAGAAAAAGACAGGTAAAGCATGTGCCCTAAAAAGTTCTCATGGCGCAAGTTCTCTGTCATAAGTTACCTTGAACAAGGTATTTTATCAAGAAAATTATGTTTGCCGCCTTTTTGCTCTTTTTAAAAAATATTTTGTCACCACTTTTTCCCCAAAAGAGGCGGTCGTGGCTCATTTTTGGGTCCTCCTACCACTGCAAGGCTGTTTTTTGCGAGGATTTTTTTTCAGTTTCGTAATTATTTGTAATTGCAGAGTTTTATATTTTTTATACGGCGAGTAAAGCCGAAAATAGGACTTTTACTTTGCTTTCACCCATGTTGACAGGTGATAATTTGTGGGGCATAAGTGTGAAAACGTGGTAAGTGGTGGGAGAAAGTGGAAGAGATTAAATTCAAGAGCGCCTATCGTAGCCTTGATGCCAAAGGCCGATTGATGCTCCCTGTGGATTATAGGGAGGCTCTTGCCGCTGGGTCTGAATCCGGTGGATTTGTTCTTACACTTATATATGGAAAATTAGTAGCTTATATGCCAAGTCAATGGGAAGTCCTTCGCGCCAAACTTGGTGAAATTAAAAGTCCCTCCATGAAGCTTGGTAACTTTATCACCAAAACGCTTGGTCTTGCCGAAGAGCTCATTCCCGATGCTCAGGGGCGCGTACGCATCTCGCAACCGCTTATGCGCGCCGGAAAACTCACAAAGGATATTGTGCTGGTGGGTTTGAGTGGTAAGTTTGAAGTTTGGGATCAAGCAACGTTTGAAGGCCTTATCAC
This sequence comes from uncultured Desulfovibrionaceae bacterium, assembly GCA_964370835.1. GTDB lineage: Bacteria > Desulfobacterota > Desulfovibrionia > Desulfovibrionales > Desulfovibrionaceae > CAYJAD01. The sequence goes on along the minus strand of CAYJLO010000007.1, from coordinate 56,374 downwards.
TGAAGATGTTTCCGATGAACTCGCTGCACATGATGTGTTTTTCTAATTTTTGCTAAAGGTAATTTAAGTATGGAAAATACCGTACAAAGAACGCATGATGAAGCACATGTGCCTGTCCTTGTGGACGAGGTTCTGGATGCTTTGGCACCCAAAGCAGGGGGACGCTACTTAGATGGCACCCTAGGGCTTGGGGGACATAGTCTGGCTCTGCTGCAGCGTGTACAAGCCCAAGGTGGCAGTGCACAGCTTTGCGGTCTTGATAGGGACACGCAAGCCCTTGAGCGTGCCAAGCGTACCTTGGCGCCCTATGGGGACAATGTTCACTATTTTCACACGCGTTATAGCCAGTTTGAGGAAGCACTAGATGCCCTTGGTTGGGATAAAATAGACGGTGCGCTTATTGATATTGGCGTTTCTTCCATGCAGATAGATGAAGCTGAACGTGGTTTTAGCTTCCTTGCCGATGGGCCTTTGGACATGCGCATGAATCAAGAATCTCATGAATCGGCTTGGCATCTTGTGAATAAAGAACGCTTTGAAGTGCTTAAAGAGCATTTACAACGCTTAAGTGAAGATCCACAAGCAGGGCGCATAGCCAGAGCCATAGTGGAAGCTCGCCAAAAGAAGACCATCGATACCACTTCGGAGTTGGCCAATATTGTGTATAATGCTTATCCCCCTGCGTGGCGTGCCAAATCGCGTAACCACCCGGCCACACGCACATTTCAAGCTTTGCGCATGGTGGTCAATGATGAGCTTGGCGAATTGCAAAGATTTTTAGATGCGGTATTGGCTCGTCTTAACGTGGGTGGCCGCTTGGCGGTGATTTGTTTCCACTCCTTGGAAGACCGCATGGTGAAGCAAAGTATGCGTTACTGGGCTGAGGAGTGCCGTTGCCCGCGTCATATTTTACGTTGCCGTTGTGGGCATAAACCCGAAGTACGCATTATTCATAAAAAACCCGTTACAGCCAGTGCCGAGGAATTACAGAAGAATTCTCGCTCCAGCAGTGCTAAGTTGCGCGCTGTGGAAAAGATTGCTGAGGCGCATTAATGCGACAAGGCGAGAGAAATGGATGGCTGTTGTGCGTGGTTGTGGGTGTGCTTTCAGCCTTAATCATGACGCTGGTCTTGGTGTGGGTAAATATTGAGCGCACCGACACAAGTTATTTCATGACCACTTTGCAAGTGGATGTGCGTGAAAAGCAATCACATAAGGCAAAATTGGAAGTGGAGCGTGAATATTTGCTCTCTCCACGGGAATTGGGCCGCAGGGCAAAGGGATTGGGTTTATATCAGCCGGAGCCCGGCCAAGTGCGTTGGCGTGAAGATATATAGGTGATGGAATGGTTTTTTTTAAGCGAAAAATAAAAAATAAGCGTGAAAGCGCCAAGACGTTGCAACGTGCGCAGGACTATGCCGCACGTGGTACTTCTTCGGCCACGGGCACGCGCTCCAAACCAACACGTGGCGGTGGTAAAAATCCGCGTAGTGGGGCTAAAACTGCGGCCAGTACCATCAAGGTTTGGCGTGCTGCTTTGGCCAAGGTGAATTGGGGTGTTTTTCGCATAAAATTAGTGGCGGCTTGTTTTGCCATACTTTGGTTTGGCCTATGGGGTAGAGCTTGGTATGTGCAAGTACTTGAAGGCCCACGCCTCGCCGATAAAGCCTCGCAGCAATATATGAGTTCGGTGCTTGTTTCTGGCAAACGCGGTTCCATTGTGGATCGCAATGGTCAAGTGCTTGCTAGATCGGTGGAGAGTCGTTCCATTTTTATTCGTCCACAAGATGTTGTGGACGTCAACGCCACAGCCGCCACCCTTGCCGGTATTTTGCAAATGCCACAAGCCAAAATAGCTGAGCAATTGGGTAAAAAATCTCGCAAATTCATTTGGCTCGCTCGTAAAGTGGACGATTACACCGCAGAAGCTGTGCAAAGAGCAAAGCTTCCCGGAATAGGTTTATCCAAAGAATACAATAGAGTGTATCCGTTTAAGCAAATGGCAGGGCATTTAATTGGTTTTGTGGGTGTGGACGATCAAGGCCTTGAAGGCATTGAGCGCTCCTATGATGCCAAGCTTGCCGCAGTGCCGGCGCGTCGTACGGTACAAAGGGACGCTTTGGGGCGTCGTTTTTTCTTGCAGGAAGAAGGCCAAAGTGAACCCACTGGGGAAACCATACAGTTGACGCTGGATTCGCAAATGCAATTCATTGCAGAAGAAGCCATCACCGAAGCTGTGGATGAATATGGCGCCGCATGGGGCGGAGTTCTCGTGGTGGATGTGGAAAATGGAGATATTTTGGCTTGGGCCCAATATCCTTTCTTCAATCCCAATTCGTATAGAACCTATGCTCCCAGCCAGTATAGAAATCGCCTTGCCACCGATGCATTGGAACCGGGTTCCACCTTGAAGCCCTTTTTGGTGGCGGCGGCTTTGCAACAAGGCATAGTGACCCCAGAGTCCGTATTTTTTTGTGAAAATGGACGCTGGCAAACGAAAAATGTCACCATTCGTGATACTTCGGTGCGCGGAGATTTAACGGTGTCAGAAATTTTGCGCTATTCCAGTAATATTGGCGTGGCTAAAATTGGCGAAGTGCTTGGCGCACAGACATATTATAACTATTTGACAAAGCTTGGTTTCGGACAACGCACCGTGGTGCCTGTGGCTGAGCATAAAGGTATTTTGCGCGACCATACGCAATGGGCCGAAGCAGATTTACTGAGTACCTCCTTTGGGCAAAGTATTTCGGTGACCGGTCTGCAAATGGCGCAAGCCTATCTTACACTCATCAATGATGGTGTCTATAAGCCCTTGCAATTGGTCATAGATGATACGGCAGAGCATCCCAAACGTCATCGTGTGTTTAGGAAAGATGTGGCGCAGTCCGTGCTACGCATGTTGCAAGATGTGGTGGAAGAGGACGGAAGCGGCAAAAGGGCGCGCATTGTCGGCACAAAGGTGGCCGGTAAAACAGGAACAGCGCAAAAGGCCGATAGAACCACTGGCACCTATGGCGAAGGGCGCTTGGCGTCCTTTGTGGGCTTTGCTCCGGCAGATAAGCCGCGTTATTTGACCTTGGTCATGGTGGATGAACCTGTAAAAAATCAATACGGCGGCGTGGTGGCGGCTCCTGTTTTCCAAAAGGTGACCAGTACGGCCCTCATGTATGACGGACAGTTGCCTGACGTGGTTTTTGCCGAGGGTGGATCTGTCATTAAGCGCGGAGCCGAATTTGATAGCGATGCACGTGGTTTTAAGGTTTCCCGTGCGCCACAGCCTTTGTTTGCCATGCAAACATTGCAAAAAATACAGCGCACCAAGCCTTATAACACCTTGCCTGGGCAAGAAAGCAAGGCTGCATCTGTGGTTCCCAATGTGGTGGGAAAAACAGTGCGTAATGCGGTGGAGCTCTTTGCTCGCGGAGGCATAGTGCCCGTACTGCGTGGATATGGGCAAAGAGTGGTGCAACAATTCCCCAAGGCCGGCACAGCATGGCCCACGGAAAAAGGCACGGAATATTACCTTCAACTTTCGGAGAATTAGCATGAATTTTTCAGAACTACTCACGGTGGCTCGCCAAGGCCAACATGGCGTTGTGGCTGATTCTCGCAAAGTGCAAGGCGGAGAAATTTTTGTGGCCATTGCCGGTGCTCAAGCCGATGGAGCTTCTTATGTGGAAGCGGCTGTGCAGGCAGGTGCTGCGTATATTGTGAGCTCAAAAGAAGTATGCGCCTTGTATGAAACCGCATATCCACAGTGTACTTTTGTGAGTCACGAGCATGCGCGTACAGCTTTATGGCAATTGGCCTCGGCCTATTATGCCACGGAAAATATTTGGCAAGAGATGCGCGTCATGGGTGTCACCGGCACCAACGGCAAAACCACCATGGCGTATTTGTTGGAGCATCTTTTTACAGCTTTGGGGCATACAGTGGGCGTCATGGGTACGGTGAGTTATCGCTGGCCGGGCTTTGAAGAAGTGGCCCCTTTGACCACACCCGATAGTCTCACGGTACACAGTATGTTGGCGCGCATGTATGCCGACGGCGTGCGCCATGTGATCATGGAAGTGTCTTCCCATGCTTTGGAACAAGAGCGTGTGGGGGGTGTGCATTTTGCCGGTGCTGTCTTTAGCAATTTAACGCAAGACCATCTGGATTATCACAAGGATATGCAAAGCTATTTTGAAGCCAAGGCATGTCTTTTTGATAAGCTTCCCCTTGTGGATAAAGCTTTTGCCATCAACATTGACGATGCCTATGGGCGTCAGCTCATGGCGCGCATGTCGCAGGAAAGCCAAGGCTATTCCTTTGCTCTGCAAAGCGGCGCCGAGCCATGTCGTGGCAAGCAACATATTCAGGGTGAAATTTGTTCCATGTCCACCAAGGGCTTGCATTTGAAAATGCACGCTCAAGGGCTTCAAGGAGAGCAACAATGGGAGCTCATATCACCGTTGGTGGGAGCTTTCAATGCATCCAATTTGTTGGCGGTGCAAAGCATAGCCCTAAGCCTCGGCGTGACCATAGAGCAATTGCAGCATTTGGCAGGCTTTGGCGGCGTATGTGGCCGTTTGGAAAGGGTGCAGAATGCCAAGGATTTAGATGTCTTTGTGGACTATGCCCATACTCCAGATGCCTTGATAAATGTATTGCAAGCCTTGCAAAGTGCCGGTTTTACAAAAATCATTACGGTTTTTGGTTGCGGTGGCAATAGAGATAGAAGCAAAAGACCGCTCATGGGTGCGGCGGTGGCAAAGTTGTCGCAAGTGGCTGTGCTTACCTCGGACAATCCGCGTCGTGAAGAGCCGCAAGCCATCTTAGACGATGTGTTGCCGGGCTTACAAAGCGGCGGTGCTGTGGAAATTTTTGTTGAAGTGGATCGCCGCCTTGCCACACAAAAGGCTTTACAAATTTTGGAAGATGCCGCGCAAGCGGGAGAACATGCCGCTGTGCTCATAGCCGGTAAAGGGCATGAAGATTATCAAATCGTGGGTGATGTAAAACACCCTTATAGCGATCAAAAAACAGTTCAGGAGCTGACCCAGTGCGTGTAAGTTTGCAACAATTGGTGAGCATGTTGAGCCTTCCTTGCGAAAATATGCAAGATGGCGCCAAAGTGCATATTTCTTCCGTATGCCGTGACACAAAGGATGTCACCGCGGGAGCACTCTTTGTGTGCATTAAAGGCGCGCGTTTGGATGGGCATGACTTTGCGGCGCAAGCTGTACAAGATGGTGCCGTGGCTTTGTTGGTATCGCGTGTATTGCCGGAAATTACCGTGCCGCAAATTGTGGCCACAGACACGGTGCAAGCTCTTGGAGCCTTGGCCCATGCATGGCGTGAAGCTTTCACAGGTAAAGTTGTGGCCGTCACTGGTAGTGCTGGCAAAACCACGGTGAAAGAAGTGCTGGCGCATATATTAGCTGCCAGTGGTAAAAAGGTCGCTAAAAATAGATTAAATTTTAATAATCACATAGGTATGCCCCTTTCCGTATTGGCTGCTTCGGGTGAGGAAGATGTGTGGGTCATGGAGGCCGGCATCAGCGAACCTCACGATATGGATATTTTAGGAGCCATTTTACAGCCCCATGTGGGCCTTGTGCTCAATGTGGGCGCAGCCCATACCCAAGGTTTAGGCGAAAAAGGCGTGGCGTACCATAAAAGCCGTCTTTTGGCCCATGTGCTCAGCGTAGAAGAGGGTGGAAAGGCTTTTGTGAGTGCCGACTATGTCGATTTGCGCCAAGAGGCCGCGAAGGTTTTTCCCAAGGTGCAGTATTTTTCTGCAGAAAATGCCCCTCAAGCTTTTTACACAGCGGTGTATACAGGGCGCAGTCTGGAAAATGGCAAGGGCAAGTATGCTGTGCGTAAAAGCTTGGATGGTAGCGGCGCAGGGCAACGCTTTGAAGTGCAAGCTCCTTTCTTCGGTGCCTACGGAGCTGAAAATGTGGCGGCCATAGTGGCTGTGGCAGAGGCTTTGGGCTTGGACGTTTTGCAAATTCAGCATGGATTCATGCAGGCAAGTTTGCCGGAGCAACGCTTTGATATGCAAAAGATAGGCGCGTGGTCCATTGTGGATGATAGCTACAATGCCAACCCTTTATCCATGAAGCGCATGTTGGAAAGCGTGGTGGCTTTGGCCAAGGCAGAGAATCTTCCTTGCTACGCTGTACTTGGTGCCATGGGCGAGCTTGGCAGTGAAGCAGAAAAGGAACACAGAGCCCTGGGCGTGTATCTAGCACAAAGCGGCATACAAGAAATTTTTTGGGCAGGCGACCATGGTGCCACTGTTTTAGAAGGTTTACGCGAAGAAAATTTTGGCGGAACCTTTGTGCAAGTGAAAAACGTGGCCAATTTCACCCATCATTGGGGAAAAATGCAATTGCCTGCCGGTTATGTGCTTTGTAAGGGGTCTCGCTCCAATAAATTGGAAGAAGTGGTGACCATTATTCATAGTTACCTTGGAAAAGAAAATAGCTGCGCTGAGGAAAAGACGCATGTTTTATAATTTTATAGCCCCATGGGCTTCAGAAATAGCGGCGTTGAACGTCTTTCGCTACATCACCTTTCGCTCTGCATGGGCTTTGGTGACGGCTTTACTTATTTCCATTGTGGTGGGCCCCATGTTCATTCGTTGGTTACGCCGACTTAAGTTTGGACAACCCATTCATGAAGATGTTTCCACGCATATTTCCAAAGCCGGAACCCCCACCATGGGCGGCGTGCTCATAATTTTTTCCTTGGTGGTGTCTTGTCTGCTCTGGGGAAATTTACAAAATATTTACTTATGGCTGGTGCTCTTCGTTTTTGTGGGCTTTGGCGCCGTGGGTTTTGTGGATGACTTGGTGAAGGTGCGTGGCAAGAAAAATAGAGGCATAAGCCCCTTGGCCAAAGTGGCAGGGCAAGTGATTGTTTCTGGCATTGCCGTGAGCATTTTAGTGAGTCAGCCAGACTTTGGTACCACGTTGTCCGTGCCCTTTTTCAAGCAAGTGACGCCGGATCTTGGTTGGTGGTATATTCCCTTTGGTGTCATCATCATGGTGGGGGCCTCCAATGGGGTGAATCTTACCGATGGATTGGACGGACTTGCCATTGGGCCCACCATTGTGGCGGCGGCTGTGCTTTCTGTCTTCATTTATGTGACAGGTAATATTAAATTTTCTTCGTATTTGCTCATTCCCTACATGGCAGGCATTGGCGAAGTGACAGTGTTTTCCGCCGCGTTGGTGGGAGCCGGATTGGGCTTTTTGTGGTACAATGCATACCCTGCGCAAGTTTTCATGGGCGATGTGGGCTCTTTGGCCCTTGGCGGTGCATTGGGCTTTTTGGCCATGCTTTGCAAGCAAGAATTACTCTTGGTCTTGGTGGGCGGTCTTTTTGTGGTGGAAACCTTATCGGTGATTTTACAGGTGGGCTATTTCAAGTGGAGTGGGGGGAAGCGCATTTTTCGTATGGCGCCTTTGCACCATCATTTTGAGCTTAAAGGCATACCTGAATCTAAAATTATCATTAGGTTTTGGATAACATCAGTGCTGTTGGGCTTTGTGGCTCTTTCTGTACTCAAGCTTCGTTAAAGAGGGTTGTATGCAAACGGCTAGTGAAAAAACTTTCTCCGCTCCCATGGCGGTACAAGCAGGACAAAAAGCTGTGGTGCTGGGCGCAGGGCGTTCTGGCATGGCCGCGGTACGCCTTTTGGTGGCTCGCGGTGTGCAAACCACCTTGGTGGAACAAAATAGCCAGCAAGTGTATGACGATTTTCGTGCAGAAGTGGAAAAGCAAGGTGTAACCATCTTGTGCACAAATCATGGGCCAGAGCATTTTGCGGGTGTGGACTATATTATCCCCAGTCCAGGCATACCCATTACGCAGATTATGCCCATGCTCACAGCCGATGAAGCAGGACGCATGCCGGAAGTTTTATCGGAAATGGAGTTGGCGTGGCGGCATTTAACGGGTGAACCTGTGCTTGCCATCACCGGCACCAGCGGTAAAACCACCACCGTATCCCTTGCTTCTGAAATGCTGGAAGCGCAGGGTAAGATGACCTTTTTGGGTGGCAACATAGGCACGCCACTTAGCGAATATATTTTGGATGTATTTAAAACAGGTTTGCGCGCCGATGCAGTGGTTTTGGAAGTGTCGAGCTTTCAATTGCAAGGCTGTTCCACCTTTGCGCCCCATGTGGCCATGCTGTTGAATATTACGGAAAATCATTTGGATTATCACGCTGATATGCAGGAATATGTGGACGCTAAAATGCAACTTTTTGCCAAACAAGGGCCGGAAGATGTGGCCATTGTGCATGCTTCCTTGGCGTCGCTCATGGAGCAATATGGCGTAGCATCGCAGCAGATTTTCTTTGAAAATGATGCGCAGAACTTTCCCGATGCTTTGCTTCTTGGAAAACACAATGCGGTGAATATAGAGGCCGCATGGCAAGCCGTGTCACGCATGGGCGTGAGTTTGGAAAATGCACGTAAGGCCGTGGCTTCCTTTGAACCTTTGCCGCACCGTTTGGAGCGCGTGCGTGAACTGCATGACGTGTTGTACGTGAATGATTCCAAGTGCACCACGGTGGATGCCATGCGTGTGGCCATACAAGCATTTGATAAGCCGATAATTTTACTTTGTGGCGGTAAGTTTAAGGGCGGCGATTTGGCCTCCTTGGTACCGCTGCTACAAAATAATGTCAAAGGCGTGGTGGGCTTTGGGGCCAGCGAAAGTTATTTTACCACGGCTTGGGGCGCAACAGTGCCCATGGTATGGTTTGCCTCTTTGGCGGAAGCGGTACTCCATGCCCAAGATCAAGCTTTGGCGGGAGACGTGGTTCTCTTGGCTCCTGCCACCTCGTCCTTTGACTTATATGCCAATTACATGCGCCGTGGTGACGATTTTAAAAATATTGTGGAGTCCTTGGCATAATGGGTGTTTTGGAGCAATTGCAGGGCAAGCCCTCTCATAGTGCTAAAAATAAAAGCCGCAAGCCAGCTCCTCCTGTGGGAAGCAAGTCTTCTCTGTTGCCCAAGGGGGGGCGCGATAAAATTAGTCATGTGTTGAATTTAGGTGCCTTTGATTGGTGGTTTTTCGCCATTATTTTGGTCTTGCTTGGCATTGGTCTCATCATGGTGCTCAGTGCCAGCGGTGTGGTGGCAGAGCGAATCAACGGCGATAAGTATTACTTTTTTAAGCGTCAATTGCTCTTTGCCTGTGCCGGTGGCGTGGGTTTTTGGGTGGCAGCACTCATGCCGCGCAAAACTTTGTATAATTTTCAATATCCGGCGCTGTTTTTAGCTTTTTGCTTACTTGCTTTGACACTTACACCCTTGGCTCCCACCATTAATGGGGCCTCGCGTTGGTTGCAATTTGGTGGTTATTCTCTGCAACCCATGGAATTTGTTAAAATAGCCTTAGTGTTTTATTTGGCATATTTCATGAGTTCAAAGCAAAATCACATTAAAACCTTCACCCGTGGCGTTGTGCCGCCTTTTGTGGTGACGGGAACATTATGTTTTTTGCTTTTGTTACAACCGGATTTTGGTAGTGCAGTGGTATTGGCGGCTTTGCTCTTTTTCATGTGCATAGCCGGTGGAACACGCTTTATTTATTTGTTTATTTCCGTGTCCATCACGGCGGCAGGGGCTGCGTATTTAGCCATTTCTGCTCCATACCGCATGCGTCGTTTAACGGCTTTTTTGGACCCATTTAAAGACGCACAAGACTCGGGCTATCAATTGGTGCAATCGCTGTACGCATTGGGATCCGGTGGATTTTGGGGTGTGGGCGTGGGTGCCAGTAAACAGAAGATGTTTTATCTTCCCGAAGCGCACAACGACTTTATCATGGCGGTGTTAGGCGAAGAGATGGGCTTGGTGGGTATTACTTTGGTCATGGCCCTATTTGCCATATTCTTCTGGCGTTGTTTGCACATTGTTTTGGGACAAAAAGATTTACGCGATCGTTTCACCGCTTTTGGACTTTCGCTCATCGTGGCTTTGGGGGCCGTGTTGAATTTAGCCGTGATTATGGGAGCCGCGCCGCCCAAGGGTGTACCCATGCCTTTGCTTTCTTATGGTGGTTCTAGCATGGTGGCGACCTTACTGTGCTTGGGGCTTTTGATGAATTTTTCGCGCACAGCACAGCGCGTGGCACCGGTGGCAAAACCAGCACGCAGTGAGAAAGATACGGCTATGAAAATAACACTGCCTCCGGTGATGGATAAAGTGAAGGCACAAATGCACGCTTTTACGGCGGTACTATTGGCGCAAAAAGAAAAATTACAATCTGCCAAAAAGACGGAAAAGTAAAAATATGCGCAAAGTGATACTTACCACCGGGGGAACCGGAGGGCATGTTTTTCCTGCATTGGCAGTGGCAGAGGCTTTACAAAAGGAATTTCCACAGGTGGACATCCTTTTTGTGGGGGCAGAGTACGGGCCGGAAAAAGAAATGGTCACCAAGGCCGGCATACGTTTTCAGGGCTTAGCTGTACGGGGTTTTATCGGCAGGGGGATAAAAGCTGTATCTGCCGCAGGGCAAATGCTCAAAGCCATATTGCAGGCGCGCCGTATTTTAAAAGAGTTTTCTCCTGATGTGGTGGTGGGGTTTGGAGGTTATGCCGCCTTTGCACCACTTCTGGCAGCAAAGCTTTGTGGCATTCCCTCTGCCTTGCATGAGCAAAATGCTGTGGCTGGCGTAAGTAATAAAATTTTGGGAAAAGTGGTGGATAAGGTTTTTTTATCCATGCCCATGCTTAGTGATGTTCCCCAAGCCTTTGCCATGGAAAAAACGGTGCTTACGGGTAACCCAGTGCGAGGGCAAGTGCTGGCAGCAGGCCAAGAAAAGCATGATTTTTCGGGGAAGAATTTATTGGTAGTGGGCGGATCGTTGGGAGCTAAGGCGCTGAATGATATGCTCATTGAGCACGGTAAATCTTTACAAGAACAAGGCATTACAGTGCGCCATCAAACGGGAAGTAAAGATTTTGAGCGCGTATATGCTGCCTATATGGCGCAAGGTTTGTCCACAGAAGGACTGTGTGCTTTTGTGGATACCATGGCGCAAGCCTATGCTGAAGCGGATTTGGTTTTATGCCGTGCAGGGGCCACCACGGTGGCAGAATTGGCAGCGGTGGGTCGAGGAGCTGTTTTTGTGCCATACCCACATGCGACACATGACCATCAAAGTTATAATGCACGCCTTTTGGCAGATTTTGGCGCCGCAAAAACCTATGCTGAAAAAGATATGCTGGCGCAAGGTATGATGGATACGGTTGTAAAGTTATTGCATGATCCTAAGACACTGCAAACCATGGCTCAGGCAGCCAAAGGGCAAGGTCGCCCTCATGCTGCACAGGATATGGTTCAACATTTACAAAGCTTAGTTGGAAGCTAGGGGGGATATTCATATGGGTGAGCATATGCAAAAAATACGTGGCATTCACATGATAGGCATTGGTGGTTCTGGCATGAGCGGCATAGCTGAGGTGTTATTGAACCTTGGGTATAATGTGTTCGGTTCTGACCAAAGCAATTCTCCCACTGTGCAGCGTTTACGGACCCTAGGTGCAGAAATTTATGAAGGGCATCATGCCGCTAATGTGGGTGATGTGCAGGTGCTTGTGCGTTCCACGGCCATCAGTGATGAAAATCCTGAGATTATCGCCGCCAAGGAAAAAAATATTCCCATTATTCCACGAGCTGAAATGTTGGCGGAGCTTATGCGCTTGCGTCAAGGTATTGCCATAGCCGGTACCCATGGCAAAACCACAACAACTTCGCTTACAGCCACTATTTTTGATGCCGCAGGGAAGGATCCCACTGTTATTATAGGTGGTTTGCTCAATGCATATGGTGCCAATGCTCGTCTTGGGCAAGGGGAATATCTCATTGCAGAAGCTGATGAATCCGATGGTTCTTTCCTTTGCCTTTTTCCCATCATCAACGTGGTCACCAATGTGGATTTGGATCATGTGGATTTTTATGATGATTTAGGACAAGTGGATAATGCTTTTGTAAATTTCATGAATAAGGTGCCATTTTATGGGCGCAATATAGTATGCGGTGATGATGAAGGCGTTCGTCGACTCTTACCGCGAGTAAAGCGTCCTGTGCTCACCTATGGTTTTGAAGAAGATAATATTCTTCGCGCCGTATGGTTGGAGAAAGGGCTAAAAAGTAAATTTGAAGTTTTCATGCGCGGAAAAAGCCTTGGCATAATGGAACTTTCTCAGCCTGGTAAGCATAATGTTCTCAATGCATTGGCGGCCATAGCAGTGGCTTTGGAAGCTGGATTGAGCGCCGAAGATTGCAGGAAGGGATTGGCGCGCTTTGATGGTGTGGGGAGACGTTTTGAGTATAAAGGCAATAAAGATGGTGTGACGGTTATTGATGATTATGGCCACCATCCCATTGAAATTGCAGCAACTCTTGCTACGGCTAAGCAGGCGTATCCCGATAGCCGTGTGGTGGTGGCTTTTCAGCCCCATAGATTTACGCGCACCAAGGCCTTTTTTGGTGAATTTTGTAAATCCTTTGAGGATGTGGACAAATTATTCCTAAGTGAAGTGTATGCTGCGTCAGAAAAACCCATTCCCGGTGTGAGTGGTCAAAGTCTTGCCCATGGAGTGCGTCAAGTGACCGACGTGGATGTTACTTTTTGCGAAGACTTTGACATGTTATTGGCTGAAGCCAAGGCCTATTTACGCCCCGGTGATGTGTTCATAACCTTGGGCGCCGGCACCATTACTCGCTTGGGCCCCCGTTATTTGGAAAATTAATAAATATATGACATAAAATTGGCGGTGTCAAAAAAAATGTTCCGCCGGATTGTTGACAAAAAAGTTTAGTAATAAATAAAATTTAGCGTCAATAAAACGACGAAAATTGTTAACAAATTATTTTTCACTAGGAAAATTGACAGTGCAAATTATATATGAACCGAAACTTTCAGAAAGAACAACCTTGCGCCTTGGAGGTAAAGCCATAGCGGAAATAGTTTTAACTGAAGAGTTTAGCGAAAGCGCGCTGACAAAAACTATTGATGAACTTGGCGGCAATGTCTTTGTCTTAGGTGCTGGTAGTAACTTATTGGTAAGTGATGAAGATGTTGGGTTAACACTTTTAAAGCCTCTTTGTAAAAAGCCTCCGTGTATTATAAAAGAGGATAAAGGAAAAGTGTGGATTACTGTAGGTTCTGGAGTGCGGTTGCCGCGTTTTCTGGGAGCCTGTGCTAAGCTTGGATTAAGTGGAATAGAAGGTCTTTGTGGAATACCAGGAACTGTTGGAGGGGCCATTGCCATGAACGCAGGTTCCTTTGGACATGAGACCTGCGCCAATATAGCAAGTTTGAAAATTTACTCGCCGCATACTGGGGTAATTCAGATAAAACCCGAGGACTTTTCTTACGGCTATAGAAAGTTTTGTATCACTTCTTTACAAGCTGTAAAGTCTTGGTTTTTCATTGTAGAAGCAACTTTTATCTTGACGCAAACAGATATGAATGGCATTAAAAAGAGAATGTTTCTTGACTTTCTCGAGAAAAAGTCTAAACAGCCCATTCGCGCTTGGAGTGCAGGGTGCGTCTTTAAAAATCCTGCCCCCAATCAAGCTGCAGGGATGCTGTTGGAACAATGTGGATTTAAAGGAAAAAGACTAGGTGGTATGAGCTTCTCATCACTGCATGCTAATTTTCTTATTAACGAAGGGAAGGGCAGTGCCACTGCCGCCTTTGAGCTTATTGAAGAGGCAAAATTGCGGGTAAAAGAGCGCTTTGCTCTAGAGCTGGAAACAGAGGTTAAAATACTATGTCCTTGAGAGGCAATAGAGGGTACACAACGCGAAAGCCTCCTACGCAACAGCGTAAGCCAGCGCGTAACAGCTATAAGAACCCACCGCCAGCTCCCAAGGCCAAAAGCTTCTCTTGGAAATCTTGGAAGATAGCTGCAGGGGTACGGCTTCTCAAATTGCAAGGCTTAGGCCTTATTTTTTCCTGTATTGTTGCAGGCAGTGTGGCCATAACCGGCATTTGCTTTGGTATTTTGTTTTTATATGATTCGGCCACTTCTTCATCGTACTTTGCGACGAAAAATGTGGAAGTGGTAGGAAATAAGAGGCTTTCAGCGCAAATGGTGCGTGATATTGCCGGCGTGAGATTGGGTGATAACTCCCTCGATGTGAGTATAGCCCAAATGGAGCAAACCTTGCTGACCACTCCTTGGGTGGAGGCTGTTTCCATAAAGCGGGTTTTGCCAGATACTTTTGTCATTACAGTGCAGGAACGTTTACCCGTGTTTTGGGTGCGCAAGGCCAATGTGCTGTATTATGCCGATGTGCAGGGGAAGGTTATTGCCCCGGTGGCCACGGAGCATTTCATGGCTTTGCCCACGCTAGAAGTGGAGGTAGGGACAGAAGATGCTTTAGCTAACCTTGATGAATACCTGGAAGATTTGAAAAGCGGGTATTTACCGGTGGAATTTGGAGCCATCTCTGCTCTCAAGCTAAGTGTGGGGCGTGGCATAGAATTATACTTGGATGATAGAGAAATTTTGCTTTCTGTGTCCTTGGATAGTTGGGAAAAAAACTTACAACGTCTTTCCGTAACCTTAGGGGATTTGGCTAGACGAAACGAATTGTCAAAGGTGCAGGAAGTACGCGCAACCGATGGCAACGTTTGGGTAATAAATAATGTGTAAGGGCTGTATTGGGGGTAAGTTATGAGTAAATCTGAACTGATAGTAGGGCTTGACATAGGCACAACTAAAATTTGTGCTGTGGTGGGCGAGCTTGGTGATGATGGCATCATAGAAATTGTTGGCATTGGTACATGCCCCTCCACTGGTTTGCGTAAAGGTGTTGTGGTCAACATTGAGCAAACAGTGCAATCGGTACGTAAAGCCCTTGACGAAGCAGAACTCATGGCAGGGTGTGAAATTCACGCCGTGTATGTGGGTATTGCTGGTAGCCACATTAATAGTATTAATAGCCATGGGGTTATAGCTGTAAAGGGCGGTGAAGTGACACCGCGAGATATTGAAAGAGCTTTAGATGCAGCGCGTGCTGTGGCCATTCCTGCTGACCGTGAAGTGATACATATCTTGCCTCAAGAGTATATCATTGACGATCAACGTGGCATTGCTGATCCCCTTGGCATGGCTGGTGTGCGCCTTGAAGTGAAGGTACATATTGTGACAGGAGCAGTGTCTTCTGCACAAAATATTGTGCGTTCTTGCCATCGTTCTAACTTGGAAGTTGCCGACATTGCTTTAGAATCTTTGGCATCTGCCCAAGCTGTACTCACCGAGGAGGAGCGCGAAATTGGCGTGGCCTTGGTGGATCTTGGCGGCGGCACCACTGATATCGCTATTTTTGCCAATGATGCCATTAAGCATACGGCTGTATTGGCCCTTGGCGGACAAAATTTAACCAATGACATTGCCTTTGGTTTACGCACGCCAATGCTGGCTGCAGAGAAAGTTAAGGTAAAATATGGCTGCGCCCTTACGGATATGGTGCGTCATAATGAAGTCATTGAAGTGCCCAGTGTGGGCGGAAGGCAGTCGCGTAGATTATCAAGACAAGTATTGTCAGAGATATGTGAACCGCGCATGGAAGAGATTTTATACCTTGTAGATCAAACGCTGATTCGCTCCGGTTACAAAGATATGATTGGTGCTGGCGTGGTTTTGACAGGCGGAACTGCACTTATTGAAGGTTGTCAGGAGCTTGGAGAGCAAATATTTGGTCTGCCCACACGCATTGGCTATCCACGCCAAGTGGGAGGGCTCAAGGAAGTTGTCAATAGTCCAAAGTTTGCCACAGCGGTGGGACTTTTGCGCTATGGGGCAGAAAAAGAAAATCAAGGACAAAAAGTCTTTACTAACCACGAAACAACCATGTTTGAAGGAGTTCTTTCTCGCATGCAAAAATGGTTAAAAGATATTTCATAAATAGGAACTTGTTAGGAAGGAGAGGCGTATGGATCTTTTTGATTTTGAATCATCATTGGCGGGCAACGCTAAGATTAAGGTTATAGGTGTCGGTGGCGGCGGCGGTAATGCTGTGCAAAACATGATTACATCTGGGCTTCGCGGCGTAACTTTTGTCTGCGCCAACACAGATGTACAAGCACTGAATAAAAGTTCCGCTACACACAAGGTTCAGCTTGGTGAAACCCTTACCCGCGGTCTTGGCGCTGGTGCCAATCCTGCCAAGGGTAAAGAGGCTGCCGTAGAAAGTGTTGCTGCCATTCGTGATGCCTTAGAAGGCGCGGATATGGTTTTTGTTACTGCTGGCATGGGCGGCGGTACCGGTACTGGTGCTGCTCCTGTTATTGCTCAAGCAGCTCGTGAAATGGGCGCTCTCACTGTGGGCGTTGTGACCAAGCCTTTCTCCTTTGAAGGTAGCAAGCGTCGCGCTGCAGCGGATGCTGGTTTGCAAGAATTGCGTCAACATGTGGATTGTCTTATCACCATTCCCAATGACCGCTTGTTGGTTTTTGCTCCCAAAAAAGCTCCTTTCACCGAAATGCTCAAAAAAGCCAATGATGTACTTTATTATGCCGTGAAGGGTATTTCCGATGTGATTATGGAAGAGGGCATGATTAACCTTGACTTTGCCGACGTAAGTACCGTTATGCAAGAGTCTGGTTTAGCGCTCATGGGTACTGGTGTAGCTTCTGGTGAAAACCGCGCTCGTGAGGCTGCTCAAAGCGCCATCATGAGTCCGCTTTTGGAAGATGTTTCTTTGGAAGGTGCCAAAGCTGTTTTGTATAACATTACAGCTTCCATGGATATTTCCGGTGAAGAAATTAGCGAAATCGGTGAAATTATTAATGGCGCTGCGCATCCTGATGCCAACATTATCTTTGGTGTGGTATTTAATGAAGCAGCTGGTGACGAATTACGCATTACTGTGGTGGCAACGGGTATTGAGTCTGTCGATAATGTTGTTGTGGAAGAAGATAGATCTTCTACCGTGACAAGTTTTAAACAACCTGGCCCTGCTGCAGCGGTACCAGCTCAAGGACTTAATCGCCAGCCCATGCAACAGCCTGCCATGATACAACAACCTGCCATGATACAAGAACCTGTACAAGAGGCTGTTAGCCCGCGTCGTGTTCCTGTGGAAAAATGGTACGATGGTAAAAGCGAAGTACCTCCTTTTGTACGTAAGAATCAAGCTCTTGGTGGTCAACCAAGTCGTGGCTATGCTCCCGGTGCAGAAGAGTTTGTATTTGATGAAACCGATTTTGGTATTCCGACTTTTATTCGTAGGCAAGCAGACTAATTTTAGCGTAAGCTAATAAAATAACTCCTGTGTAAAAAACCCACACAGGAACAGCATGTGCGCTGTTGTATAGCTGCATGTGACCATGGAAGGAAGGGCCTTATAAGGTAAAGGGAAACTTGTTGTTGGTTTGCCTGTGACGTAAAGTCAACCTTATGCCTCGGAACAAAGCCTCTCAGTTTCCGATGAAAGAAAAGGCCGCGAAAGCGGCCTTTTGCTTTTTGAAAGGCTTCTTACTCACCAAAAAATAAACCCCAAAAAACAAACTCTAAAAAACAAACTCTAAAAAACAAACTCTAAAAACATAAAAAAAGAGAGCCAAGGCTCTCTTTTTTTGCATGCGACACATATATCCATTAATAATGAAATATCGTCGCCATGAAAAGTTTTTGAGGGTGGGGGGTCTGGGGGGAGGAGACCCTTTTACAAAAAGGTCCCTTCCCCCAGCTAAAAAATACAACTCAAAATTAGTTCAAACTATCTTTCAATTGCTTGCTGGGACGGAATTTCACAGCTTTGGAAGCGGGAATGGTGATGGCTTCGCCAGTGCGTGGGTTACGTCCTTGGCGTTCTTTGCGGCTTTCCACCACGAAGGAACCAAAGCCTACAAGGGTAAGTTTGTCTTCTTGCTTTAAACCCTCAGAAATGGCGTCTAGCACGGCACCAAGAGCACGTTCTGCGTCGGCTTTTGTAAGGTTGGCAGAGGTGGCTATTTTTTCAATTAAATCTGCTTTAGTCATGGTATTCTCCTCAAAATCAAGGCTGTAATATTTGCGAGACGGCTAAGAAATCATGCAGGGCTTATAAAGTCAAGCCCCTTTGAACAAAATCTTGTAAAATGGTGGCAAAATCCGCTGGAGAAAGGGTTTCTGGGCGTCTTTGAGGGTCAATTTGCAAATGTTCCAAGGTTGGAAGCATATGCAAGGCGTTGTTTTGGCGCAAGATGGCTTTAAGTTGCTTGCGTCTATTTTGAAAACACATTTTTACAAATTTGGCTAAAAGCTCAGGATGCTTTGGTCGCTCTTCTGCTGGGCGCGGCATGAAGGCCAAAACGGCAGAGTCCACTTTAGGCGGAGGTGCGAAGGATTTGGGCCCCACCACAAAGCCCCATTCCACACGTACAAAACTTTGCGTCCAGACGGTGAGTGCGCCGTATTCTTTGGTGCTTGGCTTCGCCACAAGACGCAAACCAACTTCTTTTTGCATCATGAACACAGCGCGAATGAGCCCCGTGCATTGAGAGAATATGTCCCACATGAGGGGAGAAGCCACGTTGTAAGGCAAATTACTAATGATTTTACGTGGATTTTGCTCATCAATGGTGTGCCAAGGCATTTGCAAGGCATCAAGAAGCAAAGCTTCGGTATTGGGTCCACCAAGGCGTTGACGCTCGGCGGCCCAGTGATCGTCCTTTTCCACAAGGGTGAGCTTGGAGAGGGGTTTTTGTTCTAAAATGGTGGTGAGAGCACCGGGGCCGGGGCCAATTTCAATGACGGAATCTCCCTCTTTAATGTGTAAGAGGGAGACGATTTTTTCTGAAATATTTTTGTCGCGCAGAAAGTGCTGCCCGAGACTTTTTTTTGCTTTAGGTTGTTGCATTAGAGAATATCAAAGGTTGCAAATTGAAGAATAAGCCCTGCGCGGCCCTGTGTGGCAGAACGCAAGGAAGTGGAAAAACCAAAAAGACGTGAAAGGGGCGCCAGGCCTTGAAGTATTTTATATTCGGTGCCGCCACCTTCGGCATTACCGCGGTGGCCTAGGTTTTCAACACGTCCACCACAGGTGGTGAAAAGACTCATGGCTGGCCCTAGATGCGCCTCAGGGACGGTGATTTCCACATTCATGATGGGCTCTAGCAAAAGGGGACTTGCTTTGCTGAGTGCCTCACGTAGAGCCATGCCGGCGGCCATATGATAGCCAGGTACCGAAGAGAGACCGTCTTTGCGCCCTAAATGTGTGATGGTGACCGCCACATCCTGAAGAGGATAGCCTTGCACGGGGCCGCTTTGCAGGGCATCTTCGATGCCTTGTAGGGCTGATTGTAACCAAGCAAGGTTTAGTTGTAATGGAGCCAAGAGCTTACTTGCCTCACCGGCCTTGGCAGGGTCCAAAATATTTTCAGGAAAGCTCGCATCGAAAGCAATGACATTGCCTGTACCACGAGGGGCTGGCTCAATGGTGAGTTGCACCAACCCATAATGATGTTCTTTACCCAGTTCGCGGTCAAATTCACCTTGAGCTGAAGCTGCGGCGGTGATGGTCTCACGGCAGACCACTTGAGGGTGTCCCACGCGGGGCTCAATGGTATATTCACGCTTCATGCGTTCCATGATAACATCTAGATGTAGCTCCCCCATGCCGGAAAGCATGCGGTGGCCTGAGCCTTCATCCACATGGGCTTTGAGGGTAGGGTCTTCAAGGGTGTATCGCTCAAGAGCTTCATCCAAGGTGGCACCTTCATCGGCATTACGCGGTTCTATGGCAAGGGTAATGACCGGTGCATAGCCTTCAATGCTTTCAAGTTCGTAGGGAGCTTCTTTACTGCAATAGGTCATGCCTGTGGTGGCGGCGCGCAAGCCCACAATGGCCACAATGTCACCGGCAGTGGCACTGTCCATTTGTTCACGATAGTCGGCATGCATGCGGTAAATGCGTTGCACTCTATCGGGTGAACCCACTTTTTTATCTTCCATGGGATAGTATTGCTCGCCTTGGCGTAGGGTTCCGGCATAGATGCGCATGAAAGCCAGCTTACGTCCATCGTCCATGAGAATTTTAAAGATAAGGGCAGAAAAAGGCGCGTCTTTGCTTTGCTCTATGGTATGCTCTGCGAGTTGTGCGTCCAAGGCAATGGGGGCGGCCACGTCCACAGGGGCGGGTAAAAAGGCACAGATGCCGTCCAGCACCGATTGAATGCCGGCATTGCGCAAGGCAGAGCCACAAAAGGTGGGCGTGAGTGCGCGAGCTAAAGATGCACGACGCACGGTAGCGGTGATTTCCTCGGGGGTGAAAGCTTTTTCAGCCAAGTAGCTTTCCAGAAAAACATCATCCACTTCGGCTAAATCTTCCAGAAGCTTTTCGCGCCACGGAGCAGCCATTTTTTCTTCCTGAGAGGAGAGGGGCTGGCGGCTTAACGTGGCACCTTGATCTTCTTCATCAAAGTCCATGCGCTCCATGGTGATGAGGTCAATGATGGCTTCAAAATCATCCCCTTGACCCACGGGCAAGGTGAGCAAAAGGGGCTTAGTGTGCAACTGTTCGCGCATGCCCATAAGCACTTGCTCAAAGTTTGCCCCCAGCCTGTCCACTTTATTAATGAAAGCTATCTTGGGGACGGAGAAATTTTCCGATTGCTGCCAAACGGTTTCCGATTGCGGCTCCACACCACCCACGGCGCAAAATACACCCACAGCTCCGTCCAATACACGCAAAGAGCGTTGTACTTCGATGGTGAAGTCCACGTGACCGGGAGTATCAATAATGTTGATGGTGTACTCTTTCCATTGGCAAGAGGTACAAGCCGAGACAATGGTAATGCCGCGCTCTTGTTCTTCGGGCATATAGTCCATGGTGGCAGTGCCTTCATGCACTTCGCCCATGCGATGGATTTTTTCTGTATAATAGAGAATGCGCTCGCTAAGCGTGGTTTTGCCAGCGTCAATGTGTGCAATGATACCTATGTTCCGTAAGGCTTCCATGTTTGTACTAACGCTCATTTTCGTCCTCACCGTCAAAGGTTGTTCCAGCCACCACATAGTGATTGAGGAAAAAACTCTTGTCAAGCCCGCTCATGTGCCAGCAGGCTTCCATGTTCTGCGTATAATGCTGTTGATACAGGGCTGTGCCTTGGGTAATGCTTTGGGCCAGCGGCTTTTGTGAAGGACGCTCTACGCCATAATAGGCATGGGCAAAGTCAAAAGGCTTGGCCACCTGCACGGCGTCAGGTTGTGCAAAGGCGATATTATCCAGCATGCTTTGTTCGATGGTGGGCGCCACAAAAATATATGGAGGGCTTTTATCTTCAAAATAAGGTATATGTAAAGCCTGCACGCTGTGACGCAAAGCGGCAAGACTTTGATCTTGATGTAAAAGCAATAAGCGCTGATTGTGGATATGCTCAAAGCTTGTGGCAAGATGCTGCATGAATTCCTTGGCTTGCTCCATGCTGGGCAGGGCATAGGCTTCTTCCAAACCCAAGAGCTCCAAGGCCACCAATAGGGAGGGGCTAGTTTGCTTGCCATTGCTCACATGAATAAAAATACACTGCCCCACGCCTGCCAGTAGGGCCGGCATGATGGAGGCCACCAAGCGAGCAGGTGAGACATATTCCTCACCGCAAAGTATAAAAAGTGTGGGGGCAGGGGCACAATGGGTTCTTTGCCAAAAACCCTTGGCCTTGTATTCTAAAACGCAAGAAACTGTGCTGGGGCTTTCCCCTTGTAAGGCATGGTACGCAATGGCAGTTTTGAGCATTTGGCGTTGTTCAACGCTGGCACGCTCATAAGCCATGGCGCGGGCGTCATCCTCTATGGCGTAGGGCTCTAAAAAAGTTTGCCAAGCTGTATCCATATTACTGCCTCCCATATTTGTATCTTGCTAGGGTCTGCTGGGGAAAAGGCTTTCCCTGTAAAACTGTATTAGATGAAGATAAGGCGCTTGAACGATGTTAACGCTCATGCTGGGCAAATGCGGAGCCGTGAGAAAAAGCGTCCGCCATATTTTAATGGTGCATGAGATTGAAGGAGAGGGTTTTATATAACACCCTCTCCTTCAACAAGAATATAATTAAACTACATGCCGCCCAAGTAGGCTTCGCGTACTTCTGGGCTGGAAAGTAAGGCGGCTGCGCTATCTTCTTTTACTATGCGACCATTTTCCATAACATAACCGCGATGAGCGATGCGTAGGGCTTGGTTAGCATTTTGTTCCACCAAGAAGACGGTCATGCCATTGGCATTCACTTGTTCAATGATGGAGAATATTTGACGAATGATGATGGGCGCCAAACCAAGGGAAGGCTCATCCAAGAATAAGAGACGTGGACGCCCCATGAGCGCACGCGATATGGCCAGCATTTGTTGTTCACCACCGGATAAAGTACCACCGGTTTGACGGCGGCGCTCAGCTAAAATGGGGAAAAGGCTGTACACATATTCTTGGTCGCGGGCAATTTCCGCTTTGTCATTGCGTAAGAAAGCACCAAGGTCGATATTTTCTTGCACTGTGAGGTCTGGGAAAATGAGGCGGCCTTCGGGCACTTGGCTTACTCCAAGCTTCACGATTTCGTGGGGGCGCAGAGTATTAATGGGCTGGCCTTCAAAGAGGATTTCACCACTTCGAATGGGATTAATACCGCAAATGGACATGAGCGTAGTGCTCTTTCCGGCCCCGTTGGCACCAATAAGGGTAACGATTTCCCCTTGATTGATGGTGAGCGATACATCGCGCAGGGCTTGAATATTGCCATAGTAGGTGTTGACATTATTAAGTTTAAGCATTGTCGTCCTCGCCAAGATAAGCCTTGATAACTTGTGGGTTATTGCGAATTTCTTCGGGGGTACCCATGGCAATACGTGAACCGTATTCCATCACATAAATACGATCGGACATGGACATGACCATGTTCATATCGTGCTCAATGAGCAAGATGGAAAGTTTATAATCTTCACGGATTTTTTGCACAAGGCTTTCAAGCTCAAGGGTTTCATTGGGGTTCATGCCGGCGGCAGGCTCGTCAAGTAAGAGCATGTTGGGCTCTGTGGCCATGGCGCGGGCAATTTCCAAACGACGTTGCGCGCCGTAGGAAAGATTTTTGGCCTTATCTTCATAAGATTTATGCAAATTCACCGTGCGTAAAAGCTCATAGCTATAGTCCACGGCGTCTTGCTCTTCTTGTCTTGTGCCTTTATCACGTAAGATGGCACCCAAAATACCGGCTTTAGTGCGGCAATGGCGACCAATCATGACATTTTCCAGCACAGTCATATCTGCCAAAAGGCGGATATTTTGGAAGGTGCGTGCCATGCCAAGGGTGGTGATTTCATGAGGCTTGCGTCCGTTTAAGTGATGCTTTTTACCATCGACAGTGTGTAAGTACACATCGCCTTCTGAGGGCTCATAAATACCGGTGATGCAGTTAAAAAAGGTAGTTTTACCGGCGCCGTTGGGGCCGATGAGAGCCACAATTTCGCCTTGATTGATGGTTAAATCCACCTCGTTCACGGCGCGTAAACCACCAAAGTTGCGAGAAAGAGAAGTGACTTCCAAAACAGTTTTCATAGTATTACTCCTCTGTGCCTTGAGCCCTGGTCAGTTTATAACGGCGTTGTTCGCCGGTGACTAAACCTTGGGGGCGGAAAATCATCATCAGCACCATGATGGCACCGAAAATAAGTAAGCGGTATTCGGAAAAGGCGCGTAAGTATTCTGGCACCAAAATAAGAATAAGAGCTGCCATGATAACACCGGATATGGAGCCCATGCCGCCGAGAACCACCATGGATAAAATCATGGCAGATTCCATAAAGGTAAAGGAAGCAGGGTTAATGAAGGATGTTTTGGCGGCAAAAATAACACCGGCAAAGCCAGCCCAGCAAGAACCGAGGGCAAAGGCAGAAAGCTTTACCTTGGTGATATCAATACCCATGGCCTGAGCGGCAATTTCATCTTCGCGCAGAGCTTGTAAGGCAAGGCCCACGCGTGAGTTTTTAATGCGGGAAATGATTACAATGGTAATGAGCACGGCTATGAGCACCAAGTAATAAATATACGTGGTGGTCATGGGTAAGTCCATTTCCATGCCAAAGAAGCTTGGCGGAGGAATGTTGGACACACCGCGAGGACCGCCGGTGATATCGCTCCAGTTTTGGAGAAATATGCGTACAATTTCGCCAAAACCAAGGGTTACAATGGCCAAATAGTCACCGCGTAGGCGTAATACTGGAAAGCCTAGGGCCAAACCAAAAATAACAGCCACAAAACCGCCCAAGGGTAAACACACCCAAAAGCCCATGCCAAAGAATTGGTTGAGCAAAGCGTACGTGTATGCACCAACGCCATAGAAGGCCACATAACCCAGTACCAATTGACCGGCAATGCCCACCACAATATTCAAACCCAGTGCCAACATAACGTAAAGCAAGGCAGAAATCATGATGTTGGTTTGGTACATGGAGCTGAGCAGGGGCATAACTATCATGCCTATGCCCACAAGAACGGGTACACCGCGCTTGATGAACATGCTTTGGGCAAGGGTGGAGCCGCCTTCGGTGATGGCTTTGGGCAAGGGAATGATGGGCAAACCTTGTGCTTTGCGCTGAAAGCAAATGTGCCACAATATGGCCAGCACAAAGGTGGCTATGCCCATGCCAAAGACGCGTTCCCAGCGGATGAGAATGGTGGCATCTGTGTTGTTAACTTGCAAGCCCATGAGGGGGAAAGTTAAAACCATGAACCATAAGGCCACAATGGCGGCTTTTAGAAAAATATTCATGTTGCCCCCTATACCTTTTGTACTTTGGCTTTACCAAGAATGCCATCGGGACGGAAGATAAGTATGAGAATAAGAATGGCAAAGGCAATCATATCTTCATAGTTACCGGAAAAATAGCCCGTGGTGAAGCTTTCGCAAAGGCCAAGCACAATGCCGCCAAGCATGGCACCTGGAATGGAGCCAATGCCGCCAAGTACAGCCGCCGTAAAGGCTTTGATGCCAGCCAAGAAGCCGATGGCGAAGTTCACTTGACCCATGTGTGAAGCAATGAGTACACCGCCCACAGCGGCCAAGGAAGAACCAATAATAAAGGTTAAGGAGATGATGCGGTCAGCGTCAATGCCAAGGAGCAGCGCCATTTTGCGATTTTGTGCCGTGGCGCGCATGGCTTTACCCATTTTTGTGTAGTTAATGAAAAGTGTTAAGGCTACCATGGCAATGGTGCTGGTGACTAAGATAATAAAGTCACTGGAGCCCATGATGTCCCAAGCGTAGAGGAATTCCAAATCGGGGATAAGACGAGGAAAAGCTACGAAGTCGGATGTTTGCGCTAAGATAACATAGTTTTGCAAAAAGATAGACATACCGATGGCAGAGATGAGCGGTGATAGTCTGGGGGCGCCGCGTAGGGGCTTATAGGCCACCTTTTCCAAAGTGTACCCATAAGAGGCACACCAAACAATGGCCACCAAGGCAGCTATGATTAAGATGGCAAAGGCCGGAAAGCCCATGATGCCAAGGGCGCTGGCCACCACAAAAGCTGTGAAGGCACCAATCATGTATACTTCGCCGTGGGCAAAGTTGATAAGCTCAATAATCCCGTATACAAGGGTGTAGCCAAGTGCGATGAGCGCATAAATGCTACCACGGGTGAGTCCGCCAAAGAAAAGTTCTATAAAATATTGTATGTCCATAACAATCCGTCCGTATGGGGGTCTTTTGGGCTGCGGCCTTAGTGTGGGGAGAAAAAGAAATGTGAGAAGTAAGCTGCAGTGGTAAAAATGTTTGAAAAAGGGGCCAAGACCGAAGCCTCAGCCCCACAAAATACTACAAATTAGTCAATAAGAATTTTGCTGTCGGTTTCCACGAACTTACCATCTTTAACTTGGTACATGGAAAGGCCCACACCAATGGGGTCGCCAGTGCTGCTGAAACGGATGGTACCCGCAGGGGTTTCAATGCTTTCAGCGCGAAGCACAGCCATGATTTTGTCGGTGTCGGTGCTGTCGGCTTTATCAATGGCGTTAAGCAAAGCTTGAGCTGCGGCATAGGCATTGTAGAAGAAGGCGCCGGGTTCAGCATTGTACTTCTTAAGATGCTGCTCGCGAGCTTTTTGGTAAATGGCAAGGGAGCTGGTGTCAGAAGGGGAAGAAGCGTAAACACCTTCAGATTCTTTGCCGGCCATTTTAATGAAGGTATCGTCTTTCACGCCGTCAGGGCCGATGAAAGGAATACGTACGCGATCGCGCTTCATTTGTTGTACAAGCTTAGAAGCGGTGGGGTGGTAGCCACCAAAGATAATGGCTTCTACTTTTTCTCTCTTAAGCTTTTTCACAGTGGCGCCGTAGTCCACTGCGTCAGGGTTTACAGCTTCAAAAAGAGCCACTTCGGCTTTGCCGGCAGCTTCTAAAAGCTTTTTGTTGTTTTCGGCATAGCCTTTGCCGTATTCACCATTGTCATGGATGATGGCAACTTTTTTAGCCTTAAGAGTATCGTTTACGAAAGCGGCAGAAAGCTTGGCTTGTGCGTCATCGTTGGCGATGGTGCGGAAGAAGTAAGGGCTTTTTCCATCGGTGGTAAGGCTAGGAGTTGTGGCCGAAGGCGACATGGAAATGAGCTTGGTGTTATTATAGATGGGCAAGGCAGCCTTGGTGGCGCCAGAGCAAATGTGACCTAAAACCACGTCCACTTCGTCAGAAACCAATTTGGTGGCTGCGTTGGTGGCAAGTTCTGGCTTACATTGGTCGTCTTGAGCTATGATAACAATTTGCTTACCATCAATGCCACCTTTGGCATTGATTTCTTCAGCAAGAAGAACGGCAGCGTTCCAAGTGGGGATACCATAAGAGGCAAGGTCGCCCGTGTGGGAGCCGGCTACGCCAAGTTTGATAACTTCTGCTGCAAACGCAGGGGTCGCAAACATGGCCATGGTAAGACCAGCAAGCAATAAAGATTTACCTTTATTCATGAGAGAAACTCCATAAAAATAAAAAATTTCGATGTGCCCTAGGGCATACACAAGCCAGCGCTTTCATAAAGGCCCGAATAAAATTTAGTTTGAAAATAAGCCTCTACGTCAAAGCAAATATAAAAACTATCATACAGTGTCTACTTTTGTCAAATTTACGTCAAAAGCATGGGAAAAAAGAGACAAGTTATGTTTTTTGTTTGCGTAGATTGGGTGTACTGTGAAGGGTAAACGTCTTGACGGAAGTGAAGTTAAAGTGTAACTTTCATCTGCGCGTCAGCATATGGTGTATCCAGCGTAATACGCTTTCTACATGATATATCCCAAACAAGATATTGCATAAAAGATACATAGCGGGACGCTCATTTCCTGTGTGAATAAAGTGCCTAGCCAAAAGCTCATGGACTCATCGACGCATCTGCTTCTTCCATGTGCCTATTTATTCATCGTTTTTTTTAGGTGATATTTTTTCATTTCTTTACTGGCCTTGGGTCGGAAAGTGTTTCGTATAGTATTCTGATTTTGAAATTTCTACATTAAGGGGAGTGACCATGGCAGATATAGCCTTACAAAAACCAGCCGCAGGACAAGCTGTTACACTTGTACCGCAAGCTGAAGATCGTTTGCTTTTTGATTTTGACGCAGGCTCTGCCACATTAACACGTGATGACAATGATCTCATCATGAGTTTTGAAGATGGCGCTCGCTTAGTACTCACAGATTTTTACGTGGCTTATACCTCAGAAAATATGCCTACCTTCTTAATTGAAGGGGCTGAAGTGAGCGGAGAGGATTTCTTTGCCGCTCTGGGTGATGAGCTTATGCCAGCAGCGGGGCCGAGTGCTGGCCAACTTCTTGGTAGTGGTAACTCTGTGGATTTTGGCTTTGGTGTTTTGGGTGAAGGTCTCACAAGTCTTGGTACGCTGGATGCGGATTTACAAGACGCATCCGATGGATCTTTGGGTATAAGCGGTATAAATGACTCTACACCGTTACCGGTAACTGCAGTGGCTTCGGGGCCCTTGGGCGATTTGGACACTGCACCAGGGCCAGATGTGGATCTTCCAGCCATCAATCCTACATACGGTTTTGATGCCACTGATTATGCCGTATCCAAGGACGTGAACACTTCCCTAGATAACTTATCTTCATACTTTACTCCCGTTGAGGGAAGTAAAGGTTCCTATACGCATCTGGAATCTGGACTTATTTTTTCATCATACGTTGTAGCGGGTGATGACTTTGGTAATTTGAGCGAGGCTCAATTGGGGATGGATTTTGGAGATGTCTTCACCAAATCAAATGTGGATTTGGTTATTAATGAGCCCATTGGTGACGTTGCAGGCTACGAACAGGGGCTTGGCATAGGTTATCAAGGTAGTGCCATAGGTTCTGGGGAAATCACCCAGGCCACCAATGGCACCAGTGAAGTTCTTGTGGTGGAAATGCCTGAAGGCAAGCTAAGTTACAGTGTGAACTTTCAATTGGCTTGTCGTTCGTTGGATCGCGAAGATGACAGCAATTATGCAGAGCATGTGGTTGTGCTTTTATACCACAATGGCGAGCTTGTGGGTTCCCAGTTGATTGACGGTATCACTTCGGATAATAGCGAAAACTTCTCTCTCTCCAGTGATGTTGGCTTTGATGCTGTGGCCTTCTTACCTGTGGATAGTAAAAACTCCAATCCTCTTGCGGGCAATCCAGGCTTTACGCTTTCATCCATAAGCTTTTCCGGTGCCCCTGCTGAATTCTCGGGAGAGGTGGAGCTTTTGGGCGCGACTAACGCATCTTTAACGTTGCTTACCATTGCCGGTCAAGATTTTGAAATGCCTACCAGCGCTAATCCTGAAAGCACTCTTATTATAGATGGGCAAGAGTTGAGGTTAACGGAAGCCGATGGCGTATATTGGGTGAAAGATTCTTTTGACGAAGCTTATTTTTCTTTAAGCTTGGACGCCACGGGTCAATGGGACTTGCACCAGTTTAAAAGCTTTGCTGAAGATGTTTCTTTTACCCTGCAAGCTGAAGATACCAATGGTGTTACCCAGCCCCACACTGTTGAGGTGGGTACCATTATGCAAAATATGGAAGAAGGCACCACCGCTGCTGATATTTTAACCGGTAGTGATGCGCGCGATGCTTTGTATGGCGATGCTGGTGACGATACCTTGCAAGGGCAAGGCGGCAACGATGTACTGCATGGTGAAGACGGCGACGATATGTTGTTTGGTGGCCTTGGTGATGATGTTTTATACGGCGGCTTTGGATCTGATTTGCTGGACGGTGGCGAGGGGAGTGATATCTTTTTTGCCGGTAAAGGCGATGACGTATTTGGCGGTGCAGGAGATGATATAATCTTCCTTGATGACTTAGGAACCATAGATTTAGGCGACGTGTTTGAGTTGGACGGCGGTGCTGGTATGGATGTTTTGTTGGCCGGCGTTAATACGCGAGATCAGCTTGAAAATATCTTTAGTCAAACGGGTTCAAGTCTTTCCTCCATGGAAGTTATTATGCTGGGGAATGATGCCGACGCTGCCAGAGAATTGCAACAAAGTATTCTTACCGATGCCGATGGTAACTTGAATGAAGAATCTCTTACGGATCAAGGCTGGACTGTTAAAGCTCCCGATACAACGGTTGGCAATGTAGCCTTTAGAGAATTTTCCAAAATGGATGAAGGGCAAGAGACTGTCATCTTGGTGCAAAAGCAAATGGATATAATGGGATAATAATGTAATTGCATTCTTGTTGTTTTTAAGCATGAGCCCTCTTCACGATTTGTGTGGGGGGCTTTTTTTTGTCCATTACTGGATAAAAAAGAGATCTTAAAAATGGTGAAAAGTCATAGAAATAAAAAAATAAAAAATATTTATGAATAAGTAATTTAGTATGATATCCTGTTTGAAGGAAAGTCTGTGTTTTTAGTATGTTATTTGTTCTGCTTTGCAAAGGAATGTCATCAAGCCAGCAAAATTATGCAACTATAGAGGCATGGCCAAAAAAGACACTATGTTACCTAGTGAAATATAAGAATAAAAAATAATATGAAAGTAGATATAAATATAAGCAATCGCTTTAAAAATCGCACATCGTTGACAGTGTCTTTCCCCATGTTTATGCTTTCTACAGGTTAATGAATCTCGCTATTTTATTTGATTTTTGGTTTAGTTCCTCGCTCTAGGCTAAGTATGCCATGGAAAATGCTATTTCATGGTGGTCTTGTGAGGATTTTATGTTTTCTTTCGGTAAGTGTGTATCGGGTTCATTGTATCAGAGAAAAGCCATTACTGCTTTCTTCTTTTTCTTCGTTTTTCATCTTTCTTTCCCATCTTTTCTTCTCTGTGCCACTAAGGAGTTACAGCAACCTTTGGATTTGCGCGTGTCGTATATGGTCAATGGCGGTGCCTATGATGCTTCCTATGATGCTGAGGGGTATCTTAGCGACTTATTAGGCGTTCTTTCTAATTATGGGAGCTTTAACATAACTGTATTGCCTTTTTCTACGGCTGATCATGCCAAGAATGTGGCTCTTGGGGTCAAAGGGGATAATGTAATAGCCTTTGTGGCTAAGTCTCCTGAAAGGATGTTTCGTTATAAATTTTCACAAAAACCCATTACAAGTACAGATATCTATCTCGTTACAAATACTAGCAAGAATATATATTTTAACGATATAGCGTCATTAAATGGTAAGACGGTGTCCATTTACTCAGACAATAGCGAAGCGAAAAATATCTTAGATAAATTCATCATAAAAAATAATATTGTCATGAAGTATTTGCTTTACGATAATTATCAAGAGTATCTTTTAAGTGATGCCGATTACCATCTGGTGAATTCTTTTTACTTTATTAAGGGAAAACAGATAGCTACCAAGGTGGGACGACAAGATTTATACTTTGCGGCTTTGCCACGTAATGCCTATCTGCTTGATGCATTGGATGCCACCATGGGGCAAGCACAAACATATAATTCTGCGACTTTGCATGAACTCTATCTCAAATATGTAAATAAGGATATATTTTTTGTTCGCCATGCCCTTGACAATCAGGAAGTTCAAGTGATGGAAAATCCGCGTAAAGTGGCGCAAGTGGGATTTTTGGATCAGCATTTTCCCATTCAGTATGTGGACGAACAAGGAAAGCCTGCAGGCATAAGTATTGGCGTTTTGGAGCTATTTCGCCAAATGCATAACAATCCCACAGAGCTTATTCCTTATGCACTAGATGCAAGTGTAGACATAACACAGTTTGATATGACCTTTGCCATCTTGGGTCATAAGGAAGTAAAGCAAGAGCATTTTTATGCCTCAAAAACCTATGCCACCATACCCATGGTGCTCTTTATGCATGGTGAGGAGCTTAATCCTGCCCATGAAAATGTGTTGGGTATGCTTGATTACTCCGTGCTTGACCACGCAACAGTGCAAAATTATTTTCCCCAATGGAAAATCAACATTTATAATACCATTGAAGAAGTAACCCAGGCGTATAAATCTGGCGAGGTGGATGGCATATTGCTTACGGAGCCAGGCGCCGAAAATGCCATTTCCGTGCTTGGCATGTATGAAAATAAAATCATGCCCACGTCCCTGGTATTGCCATTACGGTTTTACTTATCCAAAAAATACCCTCTCGAAGCCTTGAATGTGCTGAATGCTTATATTGATAAGTTGAATCCTGCGGCTGTGCAGGCTGTTATCATGGCAGCAGAAAATGCCATGCGACCACCCAGCACCGTTCAAGGTATTTTACGCGAATATCAATTCTCCATGGTGGGTATAACCTCCCTATTGGTGTCATTGCTATTTGGTGTATATGTGTGGCGTTCACGAGCAGAAAAGCGAAGGCTGTATGCCATCATTAATACAGATCCCATGACAGGTTTAAGTACCAAGCAACATGCTTTTGAGCTCATATCCCACACATTAAAGCGCGCCAAGCCCAACGAGTATATGCTGCTGTGTGTTGATGTGGACAGGTTTAGCTTGCTTAATCAGGTATATGGTAAGGAAAAAGCCGATGAAGTTCTGCTTTTCTTGGTGGGGATGTTGAAAAAGAAATATATGGATCAAGAAAAAGCACTTTGTATTGCACGATTAAGAGATGATATTGCTCTTATTTTCATGAAAACTAGATCTTTAAATGAGGAATCTGGTACGCCTGAATTTATACTAGACGTGGCAGATGGGGTGAAAGAGTTATTGCAAAGTAATTATACCATTAGTCTTTCATGTGGCTGTTATGTGGTGGATGATGTGCATTTGCGTGTGGATACCATGGTTGATTATTGTAATACAGCGCGTCTTAAAGGTAAAAAAGAGCATGGTATTTCCAGAATAATCTTCACTGAGGCCATGAAAAGGGAAATAGACTCGCAAAAGCAAGTCATTTATCGCATGGAACACGGCATTGCCAATAGTGAGTTTGTTTTAAATTTTCAACCCAAGGTGTCTTTGCACAGTAATCGTGTTTGCGGTGCTGAAGTTTTAGTTCGCTGGCACCCAAGCCAAGGTCCCACCATTTATCCCGACGATTTTATATCTGTATTTGAATCCAACGCCTTTATAGGTAAGCTTGATATGTATGTGTTTGAAAAAACATGTAAGTTTATACATGATCATAGGGATGTGCATCAATTGCCCCCCTTGGCTGTAAATCTCTCAGGCATAAGTATTTTGCACGATGAGACATACACGCTTATGGAGCATTATATGCAGCGCTATGGTATAAAAGCCTCTGAAATAGAAATAGAAATAACAGAAAGTGCCGTGGTGGCAGAATCAGAAACGTTTATCAAAGCCATAGAAACCTTGGACTCCTTAGGGTTTAAGATTGCCATTGATGATTTTGGTACCGGTGTATCTTCACTGCATAGATTGAGTACTTTGCGTGTGGATGTGGTAAAACTGGATAAGGCTTTTCTTGATGATAAGCTTGTACATAAAAAAGGTATCATGCTGGTGGCAAGTATTATAACCATGCTACATCGCTTAGGTATTCAAGTGGTGGCAGAAGGTGTGGAGAGCCAGAGGCATGTGCATATACTTAAAAAATTACAATGTGATATTGCTCAAGGTTATTATTTTTCAAAACCCTTGGCGCAAGATATTTTCGTAAGTAAATTGCCCGTGAAAAACATACAAATTCCACATGTAAATGAGGCTGTCAGCATACAAATATAGATGTAACTTTTTCCTCGCATACAATACCTCGCATGTACTTGGTTTATGAAAGATTAGGATTTTATTAATAAAAGCGAGAAATTATGAAAAGTTCATTGAAAAAATATTTTGTACTGGCATCGACATTGGTGCTCATCTGGATGGCCAGTATGGCCTATTTGTATGTGCATTTTACGGCGCAAAGTGATGTGGTTTCCCAAGAAGTACGTGCAAATTCACGCCATGTGGGCCAGCAAGTGCATGAAATGTTTTTATGGTTTGAGGAAAAGAAAGAAATCTTTATCACGGGCCCGCAAAGCACCGAGTTTTATTTGCCCGGAGCCACAGCCACCATCAATGGGAAAAATTTGACTAAGGCTGTTCCCATTGAAATTATACGCAAATTGGAAAATGAGTTTCAAAATGGTGTGACCTTGCGTTTTGTGAGTAATTCTCCCATCAACGAAAAAAGTTTTCCCACTGCAGAAGATAATACGGCCATCATGGCCATGGCCAGCGACGGACGTCAGGATGGGTTTACCTATTTAGATGATTACGGCATATATCATTATATCCGACCAGTATTTGCTTCTCAATCATGTATTTCTTGCCATTTAACAGTGCAAAGCGGTGATTTGCTTGGAGCTGTGGTGGTGGAAACAAATCCGGAATTGTACGTGCTTTCGCAAAGAATGGAGCAATCTTCTCTTGTGGTATATGGTGTCATTGTGAGTTCTTTTGTCATCCTCTTTTTATATTTTTCCATTGTGCGTTTGTGGAAAAAGAATATTTCTCAAGGCACCAATTTAGAGTATGCCAAATCCATGGTGGACAATATGGGCCATGAGATGGAAATGATACTGGGCAATGTTTCACGCATTATTCATGGTTTACAGCAAGATGGAAATAACCCTCAAAGGGCAGAATTTTTACTGGCTTTGCAATCCATGAATACACAGTTGGCCAACTCCACCATGAAATTTCAAGGCGTGGATAAAGCTGCCAGTGGGCAAAGCTACGAAGAAATATTTCATGTGGATACATTTTTTCAGCAATGCTTGCAAATGTTTCATGGCTCATGCCAAGAAAGAAATACGACACTCAAATTGGAGATCGATACTCAAGTTCCAGAATATGTGCTTGGAGACGCTTTTCACTTGCGTCAGATGGTTATGCGTATTGTGAAGGAGTGCGTGGTGCATACTGAGGAAGGCGGTGTGCAAGTGCGGGTGCGCTCAGCCATGCAAATGGCAAGCAGATTTAGCTCCAGCGATGTTGAACATATGCCCATACATTTGATTATAGAAGTGGAAGATACGGGCAAGGGTTTTGTGGTAAGTGAAGAGCTTTTGCAAAAATACACGTCCAAAGGTGATAAGCATTACGCATCGCGTCCCATCATTTCACTGAAACCCATTGCGGAAGTTGCCTCTAAACTTAATGGCTCGGTGAAGCTTAAGCAGAATAAAAGCACCGGTGCCTGTTTTGAGATGGTGGCTCAAGTGAAGTTGGTATCTGAGGATAAAGTACGCGAAGGTGGTTCACATCGTAGTGAGACATCCATAAATGGCGCGGGCACTTCTTTTGGAACTACCAATGCTGTTCCTGCTCAAGGTGGGGTTTTGGGGCAATCTCAAGAAGCCATAGCTTTGCAACAAGCGCACAGTGGTTTACAGCAGGCTCATAAGGGATTAGCCAAAGCCAATGATGGAATGGAGCAAATGCGAAATGGTGTGGCAGCTTTGCAAGATCCCAAGGCGAAGGAAGTATCCAAGGAGCTGCAGCAAGTCAGTGCTGGTCTTAAAGAAACTGCCCAAGGGGTAAAGCAAGCTAACCAAGGCGTAGCTCAAGCCAGTAAGGGGATACAAGTGGGCACAAGAGCCGCGCTTTTGGCCGAATCCCAGTCCTCATCTTCTAAGCCCAAAGTCAAAGAGGGGCCCATTCCCTCTTGGGCCAATGAAATCATGCAAGCCCATGAAAAACCAGATACTATGGATGAAGAGGCCTTACAAGAGCAAAAAAGTTTGTACGAGGAAGCCTTGGAAAATGAAAAAGCGTCAGAAAGCCCCATATCTGTACTCATTGGGGATTGTGGCATTAAAGATTTTAGCGAAGAGCATAGGAAAGTTTTTGCTGCGGAAAATATTGACGCCAAGCTTGTTTCCAGTGCCGATGCCATTTTCCATGAAATAGATAATTCCAAGCACAATGTTTCCGTGGTATTTTTGCGTGAATTAAATGATTTAGATGTCATCTACACAGCCACGCGTATTCGTTATTTGGAGCGCTTGGGGGCTAAACCTGTGGCCATAGTGCTCATAGCCGAAGATATTATTGAAGCTGACATGGATGTATTGCGTTTCTTTAATATCTCCACGGTGGATAAATTCCCACGTGATGCATATGTGGCAGCTAAGGTGGCGCGCATGGCCCTACGCACGCAAAAAGATTCTATTTTCCAAGGTGGTAAAATATTAAGTAAAACAAAATTTGAAGGGGATGTAACCAAACTTTTCGATAATAAGCTTGCTTTGGAAACCTCCAATAAGGATGAAAAACTCATTAAATCCATGTGTGCCATGTGGGTGCGCTTCTACCCTGCGCAAGTACAGCGCTTGCGTGAATTTATACGAGATGGCAATCAAGAAAACTTAGTGCGCATCATGCGCTCCATCAAAAATTCCGCCGGAACAGTGTGCTTACCCATGCTGTGGGAAGAAGCTTACAGAATAGAAAGAAAGCTCTTACGTGATGAAGATGTGCGCTATGAGAAAATACTTGCCGTGTACGAAGAAACCTTCACCTTTTTAAAGCAATATTTAGAGGCAGAAGATTAGGTATAGAAAAAGCCCTCGCGAGAGGGCTTTTTTGGTGTCATTCTGCAGCTTGCCTCTGCGGGCAGATGTATGAAAAATGCGTTTTAACGATGGTTCGACCATGGAAACTTGTTCATTTTAAAAAATATTGTGCTTTATACCATGGGGAAGGAAGCGTTGAGACGATTTTTTAACTCGGAGAAAAGAGCCGTGCGTAAAGGTGTTTCTCTGGTTTCACGGCGCTGAATACAGTAAAACATTCTCTTAAAGACAATATCTTTAATGGGAATGACAAAGAGGCTACCGTCCTGTATTTCCTGCTTCATGATGAGAGGGGAGACACAGGACAGGGTGCCGGCATTGCGCAAAAGACGCTTGATGGCATCGGTGTGCGCCAATTCTAAAAACTGTCGAGGGCGCAAGCCCAAAGGGGTAAGGTAGCGAAACAGAGTTTCACGTGTGCCGGATCCTGCTTCACGTAAAAGCCAAAAATGCTGCATGAGTTCTTCGAGATCTCGTGGCTGGCTGGCCAATTCTTTATCAGCGGTCACAATGACGAGCTCTTCGTGTCCTATGGGGGTGATTTGCAAGCTTACGCTTTGTACATCGCCTTCTACAAAGCCCATGTCCAATTCACCATGGGTCACTTGTTGAACTATTTCTCCCGTATTTCCAGAAGTACAGTCCAACTCCACATGGGGATAGTGCATTTTCATATCGTAAAGCACTTGGGGGATAACCCAATTGGCTAAAGTGAGGGAAGCTCCCACATGTATTTTTCCAAAGAGGTCTTCGCTGGAGAGAAGGGCAAGAACATTGTTGAGCTGATGATAGATGGGGGCGAGGCGCTTTTCTAGAAGGCGGCCTTTTTCGTTGATACGAATACCACGCCCCACGCGATCAAAAAGTTCTACACCTATTTCGGCTTCAAAGTCGCGAAGGGCGTTGGATATGGCTGCTTGTGAGAGAAACATACGCTGAGCCACATCACGCATGTTGGGCGTGTGGGCAAGCGCCAAAAAGACTTCCATGTAGCGTAATGTCATTGACTCGGCTTTACAGCATGCTGTGCATGTTTTGAGGTTCTAAAAATTGGCTATGCCAAGTGGGGGTATTATCTGTAGGCAATGAATACATTGTAAGTAAAAATAACATGGAAGTGAGCAAAAGAAAATATGTAAAATGTGTCTTACTATGCATGGTAAACCCCTTAAATAATGCGGTGTAGGCACTTAAGGCCCACCTCGTCAGTGAAAATTTACTTGGGTAGCTTACTTATTCCCGTAGGTGCGTACACCGTAAAGGGCAGAAGCGATGGTGGTAAAAGAAAAGAAGCCGGTTAAGAGCATAACAGTTGTTTGTAAATCCATGGGTAACTCCTTTTAAATAATGCGGTGTAGGCACTTAAGGCCCACCTCGTCAGTGAAATTTTACTTGGGCAGCTTATTTATTCCCGTAGGTGCGTACACCGTAAAGGGCAGAAGCGATGGTGGTGAAAGAAAAGAAGCCAGTTAAGAGCATAACAGTTGTTTGTAAATCCATGGGTAACTCCTTTTAAATAATGTGGTGCAGGCACTTAAGGCCCACCTCGTCAGTGAAATTTTACTTGGGCAGCTTATTTATTC
>CAYJLO010000007.1:0-18705 GCA_964370835.1 uncultured Desulfovibrionaceae bacterium | reverse complement strand
CGTAGGTGCGTACACCGTAAAGGGCAGAAGCGATGGTGGTGAAAGAAAAGAAGCCGGTTAAGAGCATAACAGTTGTTTGTAAATCCATGGGGTACTCCTTATTACGGTAAGATGTTGGTACGTTCATGAAACTAGGTTCATGGGAAGTGCTTTTTAGACACAATCCGTAGTTTTATTGTATATGGTGTGCAGAAAAAGATGACAAATGGTTTAAAATTATTGTTTTGATAATGTATTATTATCATAGGTAGTTATGTGTGTTTTTTCACAACTTCAATATTTTTGTTTGTGCTGTAATGTGTCGTGAAAAGTGAATAAGTAAAGGTATTGTGTGTGTTTTGTGATGGTTATGGCATTATTGCGACGCATGTGTTTCATATGTATATGAAACACATGCAATGAGATTTGTTTATATGTACGAAGTCATGTTTGTAACTTGTTAAAAAGAAAAATAAAATTAATTTAGCTGATGAGATTTTTTTATCACATACTGCTTTGTTGAGGATTTTTCATAGAAGAAATTGTAGGGCAGGGGAGGGAATTAGTTTTTGTTGTTTCAGCGTGTGATAAAAAAAACATGAACAGAAAACTGATAACAGATTGAAAACAAGAGTCTTTTTAGCATTTTGGAAAATTTTGACAAGAGAAGCTATGGAGGGGTGCTTTTTGTGGGATGAAGTCATTGTGCTTTTTAGCGACAATGGGGTGTCTATTGGGGTGTATGTAAAAAAGGCTATTATTTTGAAGGATTATCTTTTTGATGAACAGCTGGGGGCAAAGCAACTTTTTTTAAAATATTTTACATGCCTGCCGAGAGAAAAAATTATGGTAATATTGTTGTGGGTAAGTATCTTTGATGCATAAAAAGAGAATGCTTAAGCAAAGCATTCTCTTTTTTACAGGAATTTTAGGAAGGAAGTAAGGGGAGGTAGCCTAAAAACTCTACTCTGCCATACTTTTCTTTGAGTTCGTCAATATTAAGACTGTCCCCTTCGCGGAAAATGGCTGCTATGCTTGATATTTGCAATTTGTTTTCCTCAGCAAAGTCCAGCATGGCGCCCAAGGTGCCACCAGTGGAGATGACATCATCAAAGAGCATGACCTTCTTATGCTTTAAGGGGCCAAGGTCTTCGGCGTCATACCAAAGCTTTTGTTCTGCCGCAGTGGTGATGGATTGCACGGTGAGGCTTTTGGCTGTTTTCATATATAATTTTTGTGCTTTGCGTAGCACGAAATATTCTATGTCCCACAGGCGAGCCATTTCTTGGGCAAGGGGTATGGATTTTGCTTCTGGGGTGACAATATAGTCCGGCTTGGTGAAGCTTTCTGTGGCTAGCTTTGCAATGTCTTTGATCATTTGCATTTTCCCAAGACTATCAAAAACAATGATACTCAAAGGAAGGGTAGGTAAGGGGACCACAGGTAAATCTAGGGTAATGGTTTTTCCAAGAGTGATACGCTCTGTTCGCATAAAGGCTCCTATAAACATAATTCAAGGTCTTGTCACAAAAGAGATCATGTACAAGGCCTATTTTTAGAGGGCAGTGTATAATTGGCTTTTGCCTCTGTCAAATTAAAAGCTCAAAAAAAAGCGCCTCATGTTGAGGCGCTTTGGAAAGTGTGGTCACGGTGTCAATGTTAGCGTTTTTCGTTCATATTTGCTATGACATCATTGAGTTTTTGCACGGTGGATTCCAGCTCTTTAACGGCACTTTCTGCCACGTTCATGGCTTCCACTGTGGATGAGGTGATGGTGTTAATAATATCAATACCCTCGCCCATATGCGTCACGGTTAATTTTTGCTCTTGGGCGGCATTGGCCATGATGCCAATATTATCCGCTGTATTTTGAATCATGGTGTGAATGGTTTCAAGGGCTTTTCCGGATTGCTGAGAAAAGTCTGTGGCGGCATTCATTAAACTCAATGTTTTGTGTGCACCTTGACTGGCACCAGAAATGCCATCCACAATGGTGGTAATGCTGCTGCTTACCTGCTTGGTTGCTTCTTGAGTTTTTTCAGCCAATTTACGCACTTCGTCGGCCACCACGGCAAAGCCGCGACCTGCTTCTCCTGCTCTGGCAGCTTCAATGGCGGCATTAAGGGCAAGCAAGTTGGTTTGGTCGGCAATGTCGTTAATAACAAGGGTGATGCGTGTTATTTCTGCTGCTTGTGAGCCCAGTATTGTCATGTCATGTGTCAATGTATTCACTTGATCCATAACATCGCCAATATAGCGAACCACTTTACGCACCACCTCAAGGCCGGTGCTGGCTTCTTGGCAGGCTAAAGCGGCCAATTCAGAGGCATGGGCGGCTTTAGTAGTAACAGAGGTGGAGCTGCCTTCCATTTGCATGCAGGCGCTGACGGAGCTTTGGGTTTGCTCTAAAATATTCAAGGCTGCTGTTTTGGCTGTGGTTACCTGAGTGGCCAAAAGGGTGGAGTTGTTTGCCACAAGATGGGAAATTTCACCGGCGGCTTCAGCACTTTGGGCAGTGCGTGCGTTTTGCTTTTCCACTTGAGCTTGCTGTTCATGTATGGTTGTAATGTCTACACCCACGGCAAAGGCGCCA
Organism: uncultured Desulfovibrionaceae bacterium; assembly: GCA_964370835.1. Taxonomy (GTDB): domain Bacteria; phylum Desulfobacterota; class Desulfovibrionia; order Desulfovibrionales; family Desulfovibrionaceae; genus CAYJAD01. The sequence goes on along the minus strand of CAYJLO010000007.1, from coordinate 16,133 downwards.
ATGAGTTCGCCATCCAAATCATAGAGAGTTTTGGAGGTGATGAGGAAGTGCTTTTGTTCACCGCGTAAGTTCACAAAGGAAAGAGGGTGGTTCACAAGATCTTTTTCTGAAGACATGACGCGCGTTAAAATACTATCTCCAAGTCCCACTTTTTTAGTGAAATCCGTTAAGGGGACGCCTTTGCAGTCTTCTGGGCTAAGATTGCTTGCACCAAAGCTTTCCAAAATGATTTTATTGCAGGCTGTTACTTTGGCTTCTGTGTCCACCACCAAATAAGGAATGGGCACACCAGCCAAAATACTTTGAGAAAATCCCGTCTCTCTTTTAATATTTCGCACCATGATTTCGAGGTTTTGCGCAAGGGTGGCCAATTCGTCTTGGCCTTTCACGCTAAACGCTATATCAAGGTTACCCTGTGTAATGCTTGTGCTGGCATCACGTAGAACATCAAGGCGAGCCACGATGACTTTTTTTATGAAAATTTGTAGTAAAATTACCATGACAATGAGGGAAAAGGCACCCAAAGCCACGGTGGTGTAGGTGGCTGCGCTAAGCTCTTGCATGATGGGTGTCACATCTCTAATGATGGTAAATTGCCCCAATATGGGCTGGGAAGAACCGTGGCAGTGATAGCAATTTCTCTCATTGGCAATGGTACTTACCTTGCTGTAATACCATTTTCCCTTATGCTCCGATAAATTTGAAAAGTGTACAGTATTTTTTAAGGCACGGCTGGCTTCTTCGGCAACCACAGGTGGTATGTCTACATTCTTGATGGATTTTTCCACCGTATGCAATTCAGTGGAGTAGGTTATTTTATTTAAAAAGCTGGACATATACATTTGTATATCAGGATGATTTTCGCCAAGGTAGGCAAATTCATCACGCGTGCCAGCATCATCTCCTGCCACCATGGGGCGGTAGATGGTGGTTTGCATGAGTTTTTCTGATAAATCTGTGGCATGTTCCATTTGCAATAAGGACCTTTCCCTATTGGCATAGGTTATCCATGCCACGGTGATGCTACTCACCACTGTCATCATAAGAACAAGCAATAAAGAAAATCTACGACCGATATATTTACTATTGGCTAACATATTTTACCTCGTATCTTAAGAGAGTGACCTGTTAATGACCACCGGCATGTACTCTGCCGTCGTAATGAATACGTGGTACTTTGGTATCATCATGACAACGATTGCAAAGTTCCAGATCAGGTTTAAGGCTTATGCTGTCAGCACTTTGATCTAAGGTGTGCAAATAGCCCATGCCATGGCACGATTCACAACCCACAACGGCTAAATGCGGTGTGGTTTCAAAACTTTTAAAGCCTGTGGGTTCGCCATAGCCTGTGGTGTGGCAAGAAAGACACTCTTGAAATTCACTTTCGGTAAGTTTTTCACGCATTTTTAAAACGGATTGGTCACTGTTGGCTTTGCCGGACGTTTTGCGATAAATGGCAACAATGTCTTCATGGCAATCTACACAAGCATCTACTCCCACGTACTTATTTTCTTCCTGCTCCGTGCCATGTGCCGTAAGGGGGGTGCTCATGCATGTGATGATAAGGAGAAAGAAAGATGGCCAAAACAACGTGTTCCCTAGGACAGCGTGTGAAATTTTCATAATGAATCCTTGTTGGGGTAGGTAATAACTACAAAAAAGGTAGGTAATTGTGCTAGATACTACCCATTTTATCTTCTTAGGCCATAGCATGCAAAAATAGAAACTGTCAAATGAGGCTAGGGCTTTTTTAGTATTGGGTGCGTACGATGGATAACATGCGAAAAACGAAAATTGTGAAGAAGTGGCTTAGAAAGTGCTCACTTTTAGCTTGAACTGAAATCCATTGCATGAAAGTGCTCAAAATCATAAAGTTAGATTTTTTTGGTGATTAAATTTTGTCTAGAAAAGCCCCTCAAAATGCCATGGGCAAATGGAGGGGCTTATTTATCTTTATGAAGCAATGCAAGTCGTAATTGCGGACTGCCGAATGTCTATTACCCGCAAGGGCGGTGCTATAGGCTTGCTAAATCTCATGCCATTTATTGGCGGGTAGCCAATGACGTAAGACATTTTCAAGCTCTTTGATGACCAGCGGCTTAGCCAAGTAGTCGTTCATGCCTGCGCGTAAAAAATCTGAACGCACATCACCCACAGCATTGGCCGTGAGGGCTATGATGGGAAGAGTTTGATAACAAGGGTCAGAGAGTTTGCGAATGTGTGTGGTGGTTTCTACGCCATCCATCTTAGGCATCATATGGTCCATAAAAACCACATCATACTGCACTTTTTGCACATTTTCTATGGCTTCTTCTCCGGAAAGAACTGTGTCCACCGTTATGCCAAATTCCTCTAGAACGCTTTGGGAGATAATTAAATTAATATTATTGTCGTCTACCACTAAAGCGCGAGCACCTGTGGCTTTAATGGAAAATGCATTTTGAGGGGCTGAGGCGGCATGCTCATGATTTATGGAGTCTCCCAATAAACGTGCCAAGGTTGCCATGGTGAGCGGTGTATGCGTCACGTTCACATTGGGGGCCACATCTGTAGCTTCAAACATATTGCGCGTTAGGGCCACAAGTTGCACATGGGGCACAGTGTTGGCATCAAAGGAAGCCAATTTTGTAAATTCCAAAAAGACATGTGTATAGTCTTTTATGGAAGATGCGTCTTCAATATTTTGTGCCTCTATGCCTAAGCTTTGAAGTTTTGTACATAAAAAGTCTGCCTTGAGGGGGTTTTCCAACCACATGGCCACACGGGTAGTTTCAAAATTCTTGTTTGCCAAAAGGGCTTTTTCATTTTCCACAACTTGAGGAATAGTAAAGGAAAAGATAGAGCCTTTCCCATATTCACTTTCCACAGAAATGGAGCCTCCCATGGTTTCTATGAGGCTTTTGGTAATGGCAAGGCCTAGGCCTGTGCCTTCGATATTTCTATTTTTCTTGGTGTCCAATTGGGAAAAATTGCTGAAAAGCATGGGTAAGTCTTCACGTTTAATGCCAATGCCCGTATCTTCGATGGAAACCTTTAACCAAGTTGTTTCGCCTTTTTTAGCAGGCTCGGCGTTGATGCTAAATCGAACGTGGCCTTCATTGGTGAATTTTAAAGCGTTGGACAACAAGTTTATGAGAATTTGCTTAATACGAACACTATCGCCATGCAAATGGCTGGGCATGGTGGCGCAGTCGTCCACAAAGAGTTCGATATCCTTTTGACCTATGCGCACGTTAACAAGGGTCACAATATCGTTGATGAAAGACTTCACATGATAAGGTTCGGGGATGAGCTCCAAGGCTCCAGCTTCGATTTTAGAAAAGTCCAAAATATCATTGATGATGGTCAATAAGGAGCTTGCCGCACCTTTAATGTTTTGTAGACATTCGTTCACTTGCGCAGGGGGGTTGTGCCTTAAGGCAATGTCCGACATACCCAAAATGGCGTTCATGGGGGTGCGGATTTCATGACTCATATTGGCCAAGAAGGTATTTTTGGCCTGATTGGCAAGCTCTGCCGTTTCCAAGCGTCTTTGCTCAGTGATATCAGACAAAAACCCTTCAAGCACATAAGGCTTACCGTCTGGGGTAAATTCTGCCACACGGCTACGTTCCCAAATCCACTTCACATTGCCAAACTTATCAATGATTCTAAAGGTGGTATCAAGGGGTAAGCCTATGTCCAGCGTTGCCATATTAATGTCGGCAAGGGCTTGAACATCATCGGGGTGCACAAGGTCAAAAAAGCGGACACCTCCTTCGCGGGTGAGCTCTTCGGGAGTATAGCCATAGAGGGGAATGCAACCTTCACTAACATAGGTGAAACGGTATATGGGGGGCTCATTGAGGCATTGATAAATGGCACCTGGTAAATTTGACATGAGACGATCGGCGCTCTTTTTGGTGACATGCACAGCTTCTAAGGCTTGCACGTGCAAAGAAGACGATTTGGCAAGGGCCAAGAGATCTGCCAAGGAGGAAACATAATTCTTTTCCTCTTCTGTCCAAATTCTATTATGCTCCAGCTGCTCTATACATACAACCCCTATGAGTTCTCCACGTAAACGCACAGGGGCATCCAGCATGGCCGTTACAGATTCGTTGTAAACGTCGGCAAAAAGGGCCATGGCTTCGGGGGTATTTATATCCGTGGAAATAATTCGGTTGGAATAAAGAGCGTCCACATAAACATCGCTTGATTTTAAATCAAAATCATTAATTTTTTTTGTGGTGCCATCGTCTTTGGAGAAGCATAAAATATTTTCCAAAATTTTTGTTGTAAGATTCACATGCCATATGGATACACGCGAAGCATCCAAAGCATAAGCAGCTTCTTTGGCTATGATGAGAGAGGCTTCGTTAAAATCTCCCGTTGTTAAGGCTGGGGAGTTGGTAATGCGGGCCAAAGATTCGCTTAATCCGTGCAAGTCTTGGGGAAAAATTTGATTCATAATATTCTCTCTGCAAAAATACTTACATGTACATACTTATTTACATGTAAGAAGCGTTTTTAATGAATACAACATGAGCGCATGTGATGCAAAACTAGGATCGAGCAGCATACTCATACTTTTTTAAAAACACAGCACATAGTTAAGCAATATCAGCGTCATGGAAAGAATATACAGCCACTATTATGTGCAAGAAACGGGGACTGGGACGAGTCAAATCTTAGCTGGCAGAAACCTTATTTTTTAGTTTAGCGCGAGGAAGGTTAGCCGCAAGCAAAGCATAATTTCCCCCTTTGTTTTGGTTCTTGTAGCCAAGGGGGCATGGGAAAACTCATATGTAGTTACATGCCTGTTCCTTATATGCGAGAGTTGTAGGGTTGCATTGCTGGTGCAAATCATAAAACAGTCAGTGTCTTATTTTGTCTGCTTTGCATCATGAAAAATAAGAACATTCTGCCTAATATACAACAAATAAACTTTACGATAAAAAAATAAACATTTCAAGCTTAAAAAAAATCCAAAGAAGCATACTCTAAATGGAGGCAGAGGTAATGCTTTAGGAGCTGTTGCTCTGGCTTAAAACATGGTAGGGTTTCAGTACGCTGAACTGTGATGGTTAAGGGGCATGGTATGCGTAGGCACTTTTTAGAAAATTCAACGAATCTTTAACAAATCCAGAGATGCAGGCTCCTTTTTTGCCCCTATGCTCAGTGAAAGTACTGCTGGGTAAAATTATTGGGCATTAGCTATGGACAAGCAAGATGTTATCCTCTAACTTACACCGTGGTGAAGTTTTATTTATAATGAGCAATACTTTACCAAAGAAAACATATGACGAAAAAATGCATGCTAAGTATGTACGAGGCGTCATTTCGTCCTTGTTACAATTGAGATTTTCTGATTGTGGTAGTACTGTGAAGTTTGCTGAGTTTTTTGTTTATTATACATGTTTTATACCGATGCAAATATTGGTTTAAAGTTTTTTATTTGCATAGAAGGATTGCCCATGTTTCGTGACTTATCAATGATTATTCCCATGAAGGAAAATAATTATATGATTGATACTTTATTACAGTATCATGCACCTACAGGTATAAAAATTTACATTGTACACGATTCAAAGCAAGAGTACACAGTTCCAAAGCAGTTAAATGTTCTTGGTAATATACATTATTTTCGCATGCCCAATGTTTCGTATAACGAGAGAGTTTCGTTTGCCCTTGAACACATTGATACGGAATATTGTGTATTCCGTGCAGATAGAAGGCATCAATCCACTGCATCTTTACAAAATGCCTTGCATTTTTTGCGTGAGAATGAGGGGTATTCTTCAGCTTCAGGCATATGGTTAAATCAAAATTTAACTCTGTATCATTGCTCTGAGCTTATTAGTAGTAATGGAGAATTGGATGATGTGCTTGCTCGTTTAGAAGGGCAAGGGCTTTCCTATCAACCTCCGTATTACAATGTACAAAAAACAAGCTTAATTCGCGTGTATTTCGATACATTAAAACGTATTGATACTAGAATTCCTAATATATTTTATCATGAACATATACATGCTTTTTTATGCTTTTTCACAGGAAAAACAAAACAATTTCCTTCACTGGCTGGCGTGATACAAAATAAGCGAAAGCCTGCGGAATATGCCATGGATTGGTTCAAAGCCATGGATATTTTTAATAGCGCAGAGGATACAGAGTTTGTGGCCATTGTGTTGAAAAATGTTTTGAAAAAACATGCGTATTCGCATGAGAATGTTCATGTTGCCCTTCAGGTGTATCTTGCAGCAGTTGCTTTGCGTTTTGTTATTTATCGTATTAATCTGTATGGATATTCGCAAGAAAAAGTGCAGTCTTTCGGTTATATGGAAGACATGTACGAATTACTGAATAGTGCAGATGCTTCACAAGAAAAGCTTATTCGAAAATTTCTACGTGCTTTCATGGCTTTGGATTATGACTGCAAGAGTACTTTTGAGCATGTCAAAGGTGGCTTTTCGACAGAGGATTTTGCTGAATTTAAAAATATTCATAAGATTATGGAGTCCATTGAGAGTAATATGCCTTGCTAAAGATGGTGCGGGTATATCTGTTTGATATGTAATATTTTTTAATGTATTGCTGAGAGTGTTGTATGCATGTTCTCGTAACTGGTGCCACAGGCTTTTTGGGTAGGCGTTGTATTCAGCTTTTATTGGCTCGTGGGCATGAGGTAACGGCGCTTGCTAGGCAAAGTAATGCCCTTGAAGGTCTCGCACAGAGTTTTTCCATTCCCCATACGGGTTTTGATATACTGCATGATTCTTTGGAAAATTTTGCTTGCGAACAAAAAATAGATGCTGTGATACATTTGGCATGGGCAAGTCTGGGACACTATAATGACGAGCGTCATATCTTAGAATATTTTCCAAAGCATCTCCTTTTTTTACAGCATATTGCTTCGTTGGGTGTGAAGAACTTTACCATCACCGGAACATCTCTTGAATATGGTCTTAAGGAAGGAGAGTTGAAGGAAGATGCACTTTGCCAACCTGTGACGGCATACGGAAAAGGCAAATTGGATTTATATGAAAAATTTTCTGAATTTTGCTCCAATGCATCAGTGAAGATCAAATGGCTTCGTCTTTTTTATATGTATGCTGATGATCAGCCGGAAAAAACTTTGTGGGGGCAGTTACGTAAAGCGCATGAGGCCGGATTGACAGAGTTTAACATGTCTCAAGGCGATCAAGTGCGTGACTATTTACATGCTGATGCTGTGGCTGATATGATTGTTTGTGCAAGTATGCAAAACATGACTCACGGGCTTATTAATGTTGGTAGTGGAAAAAAGACGCAAGTGATAGAAATTGTCCAGAAATTTATGGAAGAGCGTCAAGCGTCATTTGTTCTAAATCGAGGGTTTTATCCTTATCCCACCTATGAACCGTTTTCTTTTTGGGCGAATATAGAAAAACTTTCTTTGTTTTATAAGTAGCGCCATATCCAGAAAATGTACTGTTATGGTTTTAATTATACTTAACACTTATTATGTGAGAACTCCATGGACGATAGAAAAAAATTTCAAGAAGAAGTTGGCCAAGAAGTACAGCATATGGAGAAAAATACCCAGCTGCAAGCGGCAACGAAAGAATGGTTTGAAGTGGCCACAGCTGCCAATTATTCGTACCATTTTTCTTGGATGGGTTTGCCTATTATTCAATTTCCCCAAGATATGGTGGCCATGCAAGAACTCATTTGGGAAGTTAAACCTGATTGCATCATAGAAACAGGTGTGGCTCGTGGGGGGTCGCTTATATTTTATGCCGGTATGCTCAAGATGATGGATATTACAGGCAAAGTTATTGGGGTGGACATTGATATACGGCCGCATAATCGTGAGAGTGTAGAAAAGCATCCTCTGGCAAAATATATTGATTTGGTGCAAGGTTCCTCCATAGATGAAACCACAGTGGCGCAAGTGAAATCTCTTGCTCAAGGTTCACAAAGAATATTGCTGGTGCTGGACTCCATGCATACCCATGAGCATGTATTACGCGAGCTTGAGTTGTACACACCATTGGTAAAAAAAGGTTCTTACTGCGTGGTTTTTGATACGGTTATTGAGGATATGCCTCAAGGACATTATGTCCATAGGCCCTGGGATGTGGGTAATAATCCCAAAACGGCTGTGTGGGAATTTTTGCAAAAAAATGACCGCTTTGAAATAACTACCTCCATACAGCACAAATTACAAATAACCGTCGCCCCCGATGGCTATTTAAAGTGTATTAAGGATTAGTATGCAAACAGTTATCCTTTGTGGCGGCTTAGGGACGCGCTTGCGTGAAGAAACGGAATTTCGCCCAAAACCCATGGTGCCCATAGGGGGGTATCCCATTTTGTGGCATATTATGAAAACATATGCTCACTATGGGCATACGGATTTTGTGTTGGCCTTGGGCTATAAAGGGCATATGATTAAAGATTATTTCGTCAACTATGAGTGGATGAATAATGATATCAGCCTTGAGCTTGGTAAGCCAGAAAGTCTCATTGTGCACAATTCTCACCCTGAGGCCGGGTATAAAGTGACCCTTGCCAATACGGGAGCCAATGCCCTTAAAGGCAGTCGCTTAAAGCAGGTGGAAAAGTATATAACCGGCGATACTTTTATGATGACCTACGGGGATGGTGTTGCCGACATTGATATTAATGCCCTCATTGATTTTCATCATGCCCATGGAAAAATAGCCACAGTGACGGGCATAAGCCCCATTTCACAATTTGGTGAGCTAAAAATTGAAGGAGACAAGGTAACTTCCTTTCAAGAAAAACCCAAGGATGCACGTTCTGGTTTTGTGAGTGGGGGATATTTTGTTTTTCAGCGTAAAATTTTTGAGTATCTATCTGCAGATGAACACTGTGATTTAGAGTACGGCGCCATTGAGCAGTTGGCGCATGAAGGTCAGCTCATGGTCTATAGACACAAAAAATTCTGGGCTTGCATGGATACCATTCGTGATACAGAGCGTCTTAATGCCTTGTGGGATTCCGGCAGGGCAGAGTGGAAAGTGTGGTAGACTGTCATGGAAAGACTTAAGCACTTTTATGAAGGTAAGCGAGTTTTCCTCACAGGGGGAACAGGCTTTAAAGGGGCATGGCTGTGCTTATTGCTAAAAGAACTTGGTGCAGAAATTTTTGATTATTCACTGGCCCCCCCCAGTGAGCCCTCTTTATGGAATCTTGGGAAAATAGAAGCCATTTGTACACATACTCAAGCGAACATTTTAGATAAGGCCAAATTACAAAGGCAAATGTTGGCTGTACAGCCCGAAATAGTGATGCATTTGGCGGCGCAATCCCTTGTGCGCCCTTCGTATGATGCTCCTTATGCCACGTTGGAAACAAATATTATGGGCACGGCCTCTGTGCTTGAGGCTGTGCGCGCATGCCCATCTATTAAGGCCACACTGATTGTTACCAGTGATAAAGCTTATGAAAATAACGGTAAGCCTCACCCCTATGCGGAAGAAGATAGAATGGGAGGGGATGATCCTTACTCCGCCAGTAAGGGCGCAGCAGAATTGGTGGTGCAAGCGTATAGAAAAAGTTTTTTTGACACAGCGACACAAGGGCTTGCTTCGGTGCGCGCCGGTAACGTCATTGGCGGAGGAGATTTTGCTAAAGATAGGCTCATACCAGATATGGCCAGATCTTTTAGCAAGAACGAATTGGTAGAAATCCGTTATCCTCAGGCAACACGCCCTTGGCAGCATGTGCTGGACCCCCTCTATGGATATTTGCTTTTGGCCAAGAAATTGTATCTTGCGCCGCAAGACCATAGTGAAGGATGGAATTTTGGCCCTTTGCATGGTGAGGCGCATGCGGTGGAAGATGTGGTACGTCTTTTTTCGGCCGCATGGGATAACCATGGTTCAGCCACGCCACGTTTTAGTTTATCACAAGAAAAACATCCCCATGAGGCGGCATTTTTAGGTCTTGACTGTCAGAAAGCGCATGGCAAGCTCAATTGGTCACCGCGGCTGAGTTTTCAAGAAAGTATTGCTTGGACGGCTTCATGGTATAAGGCTTGGACTGAAGGTGCAGGCCATGAGCGCATGCTGTGCTCGCAACACATAACTCAATTCTTACATAAATAGATGAATTTTTACCCCACGCCCATTGCTGGTTTATTTGTTGTTGAAACCACCCCCATGCAAGATAAACGAGGCTCTTTTGCACGGCTTTTTTGTGCTAAGGAATTTGAAGAGGTGGGACTTGAGCTTCCTCTTGCGCAAATGAATACATCCATCACTTTGCAAAAGGGGGCATTGCGTGGAATGCATTATCAAAATCCGCCACATGCAGAAATTAAGTTGGTTCGTTGTTTACAGGGGGCGTGTTATGACGTGGCAGTGGATTTGCGTGCAGGCTCGCCAACGTTTTTGCAACACTTTGCGGTGGAGCTTTCACCAGAAAACGGGAAAGCATTTTATATTCCGGAAGGTTGTGCTCACGGATTTCAGGCTTTAGAAGAAAAAACGCAATTATTATATCTGCATTCAGCCTACTACACTAAAGAGGCTGAGGCCGCTGTGCATCATGCGGACCCTGCGCTTAATATTACATGGCCTTTGCCAGTACACGACCTTTCAGAGCGCGATGCCATGCACCCCTTTTTAACAAAAGAATTTACAGGAATTGTTTTATGAAATGCCGTCATTGCCAACAAGAATTGAAGCATGTTTTTGCCAATTTGTGGCATCAGCCAGCGTCTAATTCTTTTTTGACCAAAGAACAGCTCAAAGAGCCTGAAAATACTTTCCCTTTACTTTTGTATGCGTGTGAGAATTGTTTTTTAGTTCAAGTGGACGAACACAAAAATTGTGAAGAAATATTTAATCAGGAATATGTGTATTTTTCTTCCATGTCCGTATCGTGGCTTGCCCATGCCAAGGCGTATGTGAGCATGATGTGTGAGCGTTTTTCTCTTGATCATAATGCTCAAGTTATTGAAATTGCATCCAATGATGGTTACCTATTACAATATTTTAAAGAGGCTCATATTCCTTGCTTTGGTATAGAGCCCAGTAAGAATACAGCCGATGTGGCAAGGCAAAAGGGGATTGAGAGCATACAAGATTTCTTTGGCCTAGCCTTGGCGCAAAAGCTGGCGGAGCAAAACAAAAAAGCCGATGTTATTTTAGGGAATAATGTGATTGCCCATGTGCCGGATATTAATGGTTTTACCAAAGGCGTTGCTCATTTGCTGAAGGAAAATGGAGTAGCCACTTTTGAATTTCCACATGTGTTAAAGCTTATTGAAGAAAACCAGTTTGATACCATTTATCAAGAGCATTATTCCTATCTTTCCTTACATGCATTACAAAAGATATTTGCTCAAGCGCAGTTACGTATTTTTGATGTGGAAGAACTTACCACTCACGGGGGCTCCTTACGCGTTTTTGCAACACATGTGGCAAATAAAAATCATGTTACCACACAAAATGTTCAAAAAATTCTTGAAAAAGAAGTGCAGTTTGGCCTTTTAACCATGGCTTGCTACACAAGTTTTCAAGAAAAAATAGAGCATACTAAAAATGCCTTATTGCAATTTTTATTGACGCAAAAACAGCAAGGTAAAAAAGTTGTGGCTTATGGTGCTGCGGCTAAAGGGAATACTTTTTTGAATCTTTGTGGCGTAAAGCCGGACCTTATTCAGTTTTGTGTGGATAAAGCCCACAGTAAACAAAACAAATTTATGCCAGGTTCACATATACCTGTATATGCACCGCATAAAATAGCTGAGGAACAACCGGATTATATATTACTTCTTCCTTGGAATATTAAGGAAGAGATCATGCTTTCTTTGAGTTATGTAAAGCAGTGGGGAGGGCGTTTCGTTACTGCAATACCTAAGCTTCACATCTACTAAAAAGCGTATGAAAGAGCTCAGTGTTTTTTTGGGGTGCTCCAAGGTTTACTACTCCCTGAAATGAAAACTTTTAACCGTTAGAAAACACATACCGGGTCTTGTTGCCCCTTTCTTTGGTGAAGAACCGTCTTACTGCCCCTATCTTTGGTGAAGAACCGGGGTTGGAACGCATTTTTACCCACAAAAAAAGGACTTAAATTTTTCAACCTAAGTCCTTGAATTTACATGGTGGAGCTGGAGGGAATCGAACCCACGACCTCTTGAATGCCATTCAAGCGCTCTCCCAACTGAGCTACAACCCCATGTGCTGTGAAGGGAATATGTACTAAACAGCCCCTTCTGTCAACAAGAAAAATTAATTTTTTTCAAAAAAAATAATCCAGATGTAAAATTCTTTATATCTGGATGTGTTATGTGTGTAGAAAAAAGGTTCGCGGGGTAAGCTTTTTCATATTTTTTATACTCGAGGAGGTAAATTTATTTGTCTGCGTGAATTATTGTCATGTAGCGGGGAGTTTTTTGTGTATTTGTGGATAACTGAGTGCGTACTGTGGAGAAGAAAAATGGTTTTACGTCGCATTATGCTGAAAGAGAAGCGGGGTGTTTTGAGGTGAGATGGCTGTTTTACCATGAAAATAAGTAAACGCACTGTATGCCGTTTTGGTGACGAAGGGGATAAAGCATGGACAAAATGTAAGCTTTACTGTATGGTTATGAAAGATAGTGAAGGATTTGATAAATGCTTTACTACCATGTGTTGCGGTATTTTATGGCATTGTATGTTGATGCATCTTATTTTTGTATGGAGTGTAATGTGAAAAAATTATTCGGTTTATTGTTGGCTGCTGTACTAGTTGTGCCTAGCTATGCTCAAGCACAATTTCCTCAAAAACCCATCACCATAGTTGTGCCTTCCAAGGCCGGTGGTTCCACCGACACCACAGCACGCATTTTCATTAATGCGGCGCAAAAGCATTGGCCTGATGCCAACTTTGTGGTGAAAACAGTGCCTGGTTCCGGCGGTCAAAAGGGCTTTGAAGAAATTGCTCGTGCCAAACCCGATGGGCACACCATTGGCATGGTATTTACCACACAATTGGTGGCGCACGTGGTGGCCAAGCGCGCTCGTTATACTTTAGATAGTTTTCACTTCATGGGAAATACCGTGGATGACCCCGTCCTCATCGTAGTACCTGTGGAAAGCCCCATTAAAGACCTTAAGGGTTTTGTGGAAGCTGCCAAAGCTAAGCAACTTACCGTGGCTGTGAACGGCATTGGCTCTGATGACTTCATCGCCGCCAAGTCTTTTGAAAAAAATGCTGGCGTAAGCTTTAACCTTTTGCCCACCAAAGGCTCCACAGAGCAAAAGGCTCTCATTCTTGGCAATCATGGTGATGCTGCGTTCATGAATTTATCACAAATGTATGCTTCTCATAAAAACGGTAAGGCACGCGTTCTTGCCATGCTCACCAAGGATCGTGTGGCACTTCTTGAAGATGTGCCCACAGCCACCGAACAAGGCTTTGCTGTGGAGTTGACCGCCACTCGTGGCTTTGCCATGCCTGTGAAGGTAGACCCTGCCATTCGCGCTCAGTTTGATGATTTGCTTGCCAAAGTAAATGCCGATCCTGACTATATTGCCGATTGCAATAAAAATAACTTCAGCCGCTTGCCCATGACAGGGCCTGATTATTTAACGTATTTGCAAGACTTACAAAAGCAAACCAAAGTGTTTTATGATGCCAATCCTTGGTAGGTTGTATGTCTAAAAAAATAGTGGAACTTATTTTATTAAGTGCCTTTTTAGTGCTCGCGGTGTTGCTGTATGGCAGCACCGCCGACTATCCGCAAAACGTACAAGGGTCCACAGCGGCCTATGTACGTTTTCTTGCCATAAGTATAGGCATTTTATGCGCTTTTGAGGTTGTTTTTTGTTTACGTCGTAAAAATATCACTGCCCAAGATGGGCAAGAAACTCCCAGCACATCTTTTAGTGTGGGTAAGCACCCAAAAAGTTTTTGGATGCTCTTTCTACTGCTACTCGTGTACGCAGGTCTCTTTCCGTACTTTGGCTTTTATATAGCATCGGCAATCTTTTTGCCGGTGACCATGTTTGCTTTGGGAGCTCGCAAACTTGTAACCATTTCCCTTTCCACATTGGGGGTATTAGGCTTTGTGTATGTGGTCTTTGAGCGCATTTTAGAAGTGTATATGCCTGTGGGGACATTTTTCGAGTAAACGTACTGACTGCATGAGGAGCTGACGTGATTTTAGAATCTATTTTATTGGTACTATCTTGGCCCACTTTGCTGGCAGTAACCATAGGCACTGTGTCAGGAGTTATCATTGGTGGCATGCCGGGGCTCACAGCCACCATGGCGGTGGCTTTACTTATTCCGGTGACCTTTACCCTTGATCCGCTTATTGGTCTTGTGCTCATGGGGGGGGTGTATTCTGGTGCCATGTACGGTGGTTCCATCCCTGCCATTTTGCTTCGCACTCCGGGCACTCCTGCCGCCGTGGCCACAGCTCTTGAAGGCTATCCGCTCACCCAACAAGGGCGTGCAGGCTTAGCACTCAAAGTGTCGGTGGTGGCGTCTTTTTGTGGAGGCATATTCTCCACCTTCATCTTACTCATCTTGGCCCCCATTCTCGCCATTTTTGCTTTGTCTTTCGGGCCACCGGAATACTTCCTTTTGGCATTACTGGGCCTTGCCGGTATTGTTTCCATGGCCGATGAGGAAACTAATCTCATGAAAGCCCTCATTTCCGGCTTTTTGGGGCTTATCATTGCCGTGGTGGGGACGGATCCCATCTCAGGAATGCTTCGTTATACCATGGGCGTCACCGATTTATACGATGGTGTGGCCTTTATGCCCGTACTCATTGGCATGTTTTCCATTTCGCAAATGCTTAGCCTCACGCAAAGCAAGGGTGTGGTGGATGATGCCACCTTGGTTACCAAAGTAAAGCGCGAACCCATGCCCAAGGGTCTTGGTCGCTATATTGGACTTGGGTCCGGCGTAGGAACCTTGGTGGGCATTCTTCCCGGCGAAGGGGCCACCATTGCGGCCTTTTTATCCTATAATATAGCCAAGCGTCGTTCTAAATTTAAAGAGCTCTTTGGTAAGGGTAATCCCGAAGGTATAGCCGCCGCAGAAGCCGGAAATAATGGCTGTGTAGGTGGCTCTCTCGTACCCACGCTTACCTTGGGTATTCCGGGTAATAGTGTGGCTGCAGCGCTCATGGGCGGACTGCTCGTGCACGGGCTTATTCCCGGGCCAGAGCTTTTCACCAAGTACGGCACCATGACCTATGCTTTTATTTTTTCACTCTTCATTGCCAACGTAATTTTCTTAATACTAGGCCTCTACATGGCACCGTATTTTGCACGCATATCGTTGACCCCCATTGCTTTGCTCATACCCACCGTATGCCTCTTTTCCGTATTGGGCTCCTATGCCATCAACAATAGCGTGGTGGACATATTCCTCTGCCTCGGTTTTGGTGTATCTGCTGTCATCTTGCAAAAGGCGGGATTCTCGCTGGGGGCACTCATTTTAGGCCTTATTCTGGGGCCCATTGCAGAAACGGGCTTTGCTCAAGCACTTATCATATCCAAGGGCAGTGCCACCATATTCTTTGAAAGCCCGCACGCCATGGTACTATGGGCCCTCATTTTACTGCTTATGCTTCCGCCGCTGTATGAGATGTATAAGAAGGTGAGAACACGTTAGATTTTTTTGTGAACTGGGGGGAGGGACCTTTTTGAAAAAAGGTTCTCTCCTTAATTTGATTCTACTAAAATAAGTCGTTTAACGGCGAAGCAAAGCTCCGCCTACTCCTCATTTTAGGTCGTATTGACTCTGTCAATACTCTGGGTGGAAAACCTTTTTTGAAAAAAAGTTCTTCCCCCAGACCCCCTTTCCAAAAAACTTTAACTGCGGCAGTGCTTTATCTTTGCAACGAAGATATCGGTGCAATTGAGATTTAAAAACAATTGTACAGAGGTCTCGATTGTGTAGTCATCACTGAAAAATGGTATTTCACATGCCTAAATATTACCAAAAAACGAATCCCATTCGTTTCAGATTGCTGACAAAGTCTAGGGTAAAATTTAAATTTTTAAAAAAGCCGCAAATATAGCATTATGCTTAAGTTTGCGTTGCGCCAAGCCCCCCCAACAAAGATAACACCCCTACGCAATTAAAGTTTTTTGGAAAGGGGGGTTTGGGGGAATAACCTTTTGTTCACAAAAGGT
>CAYJLO010000006.1:0-67198 GCA_964370835.1 uncultured Desulfovibrionaceae bacterium | reverse complement strand
GGCGGTATGTATTGTTAAAAACCCCTACACTTGGTGCAGAGGGATTTAAAAATAAAAAAACGACAAAATGCGTATGGAGGCTATTATGTCTGATGTAGCACAAAAAGTAACTAACATCATTGTAGAACAACTCGGCGTTTCCGCTGAAGAAGTAAAGCCAGGCGCTTCCTTTGTGGAAGACCTTGGTGCAGATTCCCTTGACCTCACCGAGCTCATCATGGCCATGGAAGAAGAATTCGACATCGAAATCGCCGATGACGACGCTCAAAAAATCTTAAAAGTTCAAGACGCCATTTCCTACATCGAAGGCAAATAAGCGTTTTAGGGGGAGGTTTTTGCCTCCCTCTTGCTCGCAATGTGCGAGGGTAAATAGTTGATACTATTATTGAAACGGCAAGCTTTTTAAGTTGTGCCGTATTGCATTTTATAAGTACTTACATTGAAGGAGTTCTCATGAACCGCAGGCGTATTGTGGTAACTGGAGTTTCGGCCATCACACCTCTTGGCAACGATGTGCAAAGCACGTGGAAAGCCTTAATTGCTGGCGAGTCCGGCATTGGCCCCATCACTCTTTTTGACGCCAGTGCGTATGACTCACGCATTGCTGGCGAAGTTAAAGACTTTAAGCCTGAGGATCATATCCCTTTCAAACAAGTAAAGCGCATGGATCGTTTTACACAATTTGCTGTCACCGCCGGTAAGGCTCTTGTGCAAGATGCCAAGCTTACCATTGACGAGAGCAATGCCGAACGCACCGACGTTATTTTGGGCGTAGGTCTTGGTGGTTTACAAACCCTTGAAACCTACCACGAAAAGCTCTTAAAGTCCGGCCCCAATAAAATTTCCCCCTTCATGATTCCCATGCTCATTTCCAATATGGCTCCTGGTCAAGTGGCTATTTTTGAAGGAGCAAAAGGAAATAACGTCACCGTAACCACCGCTTGTGCTTCTGCTTTGCACGCCATTGGCACCGCCTTTAGCGAAATGTTACTGGGACGCAGCGACGCTGTCATCACCGGCGGCGTAGAAGCCACCGTAACGCCCCTTGGCGTGGCCGGCTTCACGGCCTTAAAAGCCCTTTCCACACAAAATAACGACAACCCCACCAAGGCTTCCCGTCCTTTCGACAAAGAAAGAGACGGCTTCGTCATCGGTGAAGGCGCAGGTCTTATTTTGTTGGAAGATATGGATGCAGCCATTGAGCGCGGCGCCACCATTTATGCTGAGCTCATCGGCTATGGTTCTTCTTGCGATGCCTATCATATGACAGCTCCTCACGAATCCGGTGAAGGCATGGCCAGAGCCATGAAAAACGCGCTTCGCGATGCCAACCTCACCCCCGAAGATATTGATCACATCAATGCTCACGGCACTTCCACCTACTTGAATGACTCTTGCGAAAGCAAAGCCATCAAATTGGTCTTTGGCGATCATGCACAAAATATCCGCATCTCCGCCACCAAGTCCATGACCGGTCACTTGCTCGGTGCTGCCGGCGGCATTGAAAGCGTATTTTCCATCCTTGCTTTGCACAACGGTGTTGTTCCCGGCACCATTAACCGTGACACGCCGGACCCTGAGTGCGATTTGAATTACATGACCGAAGGCAGTGAAAAAGTGCAATGCGAGTATGCCATGTGTAACTCCTTTGGCTTTGGTGGCACCAACGCCAGTCTTATTTTCAAACATTGGAAGGGCTAAATCATGCAAGAACTTATGCTCCAAGATCAAGAAGTGGCTCATGCCATCGGTTTGGAAACAGGCCGTCAAACGGGTAAATTAGAGCTCATCGCTTCTGAAAATTTTGTTTCTGCCGCCGTGCGCGAAGCACAAGGCTCCGTCCTCACCAACAAATACGCCGAAGGCTATCCCGGCAAGCGTTATTATGGTGGTTGCGAGTATGTGGACATCGTAGAAACCCTAGCCATTGAACGTGCTCAAAAGCTTTTTGGTGCTGAATACATCAACGTACAGCCTCACTCCGGCTCTCAAGCCAACATGGCTGCGTACTTTGGTTGCATCAAGCCCGGTGCCACAGTACTTGGTATGGATTTATCCCACGGTGGTCACTTGACCCACGGTAGTCCTGTGAACTTTTCCGGTCGTCTTTTCAACATCGTTTCCTACGGTGTGGAAAAAGAAACAGGCCGCATCGATTATGATGCATTGGAAAAAATTGCCAAAGAACATAAGCCAGAACTCATCGTTGCCGGTGGCTCTGCCTATGCTCGTACCATCGACTTTGCTCGTTTTCGCGCCATTGCCGATGAAGTGGGCGCCAAGCTCATGGTGGACATGGCACACATCGCTGGCCTTGTGGCCGCTGGTGTGCATCCTTCCCCCATTGAACATGCACACATCACCACCACCACCACACATAAAACCTTGCGTGGCCCCCGTGGCGGCATGATTTTATCCACCGAAGACATGGGTAAAACTTTAAATAGTCAAATTTTCCCAGGCATTCAGGGCGGTCCGCTCATGCATGTTATTGCTGCCAAGGCCGTGGCCTTTGGTGAAGCTTTAACTCCTGCCTTTGCCGCCTATCAAAAGCAAGTGGTGAAAAACGCCGCCGCTTTGGCCAAATGCCTCATGGATGCCGGTTATGATCTGGTTTCCGGCGGTACCGATAACCATCTTATCCTCATGGATTTGACCAATAAAAGCATTACCGGTAAGGATGCAGAGCATGCTTTAGACCATGCCGGCATCACCGTGAACAAAAATACTGTGCCTTTTGAAACCCGTTCGCCCTTTGTTACCTCCGGCGTACGTCTTGGCACAGCGGCCCTCACCACTCGCGGCATGAAAGAAGATGACATGCAACACGTGGCAGGCTGGATTGTTGATGCTTTACAAAACACCGAAAACACTCAAAAACTTGCTGCCATTCAAGAAGATGTGGAGAAATTTGCTCGTCAATTCCCACTTTTCGCCATGGGCAAATAGTTGACAATTTCAAACTGAATCATATCTACGGCTAGAGGGCTAAAGTTTTTTGCTTTTTAGCCGTAGAATCTCTATAGAGGCTTTGCCAGCTCTGGTACAAGCCGCGCCACATCAAGGCAAGGTCACATTATTTCATAGATACAATATAAGGCAGGAGGCTGCAGCATGTCGCAAACGAATATTCTTCTCGAAGCTGGCACCAATGAGCTTGAGGTCATGGAATTTTACATTGAAGAAGAAGGATACTGCGGCCATTACGGTATCAATGTTGCCAAAGTGGTGGAAATCATTCGCCCGCAAAAAGTCACTGCCATGCCTGAAATGCCGCATCCTTGCGTGCTGGGCGCCTTTGCCCACAGAAATGGCGAGATTATTCCCCTCATTGATGTGGCCAAATACCTCAATTTCAATACCAATCCTGAAAAAGATTATAAAATAATCATCACCAAGTTTAATACGCTCACCACGGCTTTCATGGTGTCCGGCGTCAATCGTATCTATCGCCTAAGCTGGGCCAATGTGGAAGCCCCCGGCAACCTCTTACAACAAGTGAGTCGCAATGCCGTCACAGGCGTGGTGCGCATGGATGATCGTATTATCTTGCTTTTGGATTTGGAAGCCATTGTGGCGGAAATTCACCCTGCCATCGCCATGCGTATGGATCAGGCAAAAATGCCGGATATGGCGGGCGATGAACGCAAATATCGCATCTTGCATGCCGATGATTCCAGTTCCATTCGCCGTTTGGTTCTAGACCTGCTCTCGCAAGAAGGCCGCTTCGAAGTGACGCAAGCGGAAAATGGCGAAATCGCTTGGAATATCATGCTGCAATACGCCGAGCAATGCAAAGAAACCGGCAAGCCCATCACCGATTATGTGGAAGGCGTCATCACAGACATTGAAATGCCCGCCATTGACGGTCTGGCTCTATGTAAGCGCATAAAAGAACATCCCATCCTTAAGGAAGTGCCCGTGGCGGTGTTCTCGTCCATGGTGAGTGATAGCCTTGTGAAGAAATGCGAGTCCGTGGGCGCCGATGCGCAATACTCCAAGCCTGACCTACAAGGGCTCAGTAATATACTCTTTGATTTAATCAAACGCTAACAGGCTGTTGAAAAATAGCAATCTGCGTCGTCAGTGTAAAAAAGTCAAACTGCTTATGTATGTCTAATACATGGCGCATCTTGACTTTTTTCACTTCCTTGCATCTTACTATTTTTGAACAGCATGTTTAAAATCGATGTTGGCAGTGATGTAATTAGAAAAGGAAGGGCGAAAGCTCTTCCTTTTCTATTTGGTACAATTTGCTGGGGAAAAACCTTTTCTGAAGAAAAGGTTTTCCCCCAAACCCCCTTTCCAAAAAACTTTTATGGCGACAATAACTTGTTCTTGAAAGATACATATTGCCGCAACAAAAACTGAAAAAGGTCATGTCCAGCATCTTCTTACAGGTTGTTCAAAAAGTAGTGGATACAAGGAAAGCGCTGTTTTTTGCGAAAGGAGTGTATAAATAATACTCGACTTGAGCAAAAAGCAAGCTTAACAAAGCAGACAGCCCTTTTTCAACAACCTGTTTAGCTCATTTCTGACGGCGGCGGCACATACGACGCATCTAGGTTTTCAAACGAAGTATAGCGCGACACATACATGAGCTCCACAGCACCCACAGCACCGTTACGTTGCTTACCAATGATGATTTCGGCAATGCCCTGCGGCGGACGCTCAGAAGGCTTGGTAAATTTGTACACGTCATCGCGATACACAAACATGATCACGTCGGCATCTTGCTCAATGGCGCCAGATTCGCGTAAGTCCGAAAGCATGGGGCGTTTGTCGGCGCGTTCTTCCACCTTACGGTTGAGCTGAGACAAAGCCACCACGGGCACGTTGAGCTCTTTAGCAAGGCCTTTGAGCGAGCGAGAAATTTCAGAAATTTCCAATTCGCGCGAATCAATGCGCCTGCCTGCACGCATGAGCTGTAAATAGTCCACAATGACCATGCCCACACCTTTTTCAGACATGAGGCGACGCGTTCTGGCGCGCAATTCCAAGGTGCTGATGGAGGGCGTATCATCGATGTAAATGGGCGCTTGACCAATGACGTCGGCGGCGGCAAAAAGATTGGCCCAGTCTTCGTCGGTGAGCATGGAAGGACGGCGTAAAAGGGATACGTCCACCCGCGCATATACGGCGAGAATACGCTGCAAGAGCTGTTCTTTGGACATTTCCAGCGAATATACGGCCACGGGTGTTCCTTGCATGACGGCGGCGTTTAGCGCCAAACACATGGCAAAGGCCGTCTTACCCATGGAAGGACGCGCCGCCACAATGATAAGGTCAGAAGGTTGCAGACCGGCCGTCATCATGTCCAGACGTGTGAAACCTGTGGTGACACCGGTGATTTGCTCCTTGGAGCCTGCCAGCTTAGCTAGGTTTTCAAAGACCTTGTCGATGAGTTCCTTGGTGGAGCTGAATTCTTTGCCGGCGGAACGTTGCGCAATGGAAAACACCGATTGCTGTGATGAGTCCAGTAGGTCCTTCACATCTTGCGTGCTGTCGTAGCAATTGCCAATGATGCCCGTACAAGTTTCTATGAGGCGTCGTTGCAGGGCTTTATCGCGTACAATATTGGCATAGTGTGGGGCATTGGCTCCGGCCACCACGGCTCTGGCCATTTCGCCCAAATACACCGCCCCGCCCACCTCTTCCAGCAAGTTTTGATCTTTTAGGTAGGTGCCCACGGTGACATAATCTATGGGCTGAGATTTATGGTATAATTGCACAAAACTATCATAAATATGCTGGTGAGCCGGCATATAAAAGTCTTCTTTTTCTAAAATATCCACAATGACGTTGAAGATACCTTGTGATGCCAAAATACCTGCCAGCACAGCTTGCTCCGCTTCCACACTATGGGGCGGCACATGCTTAAGCAGCATTTGCTCGGGGCTTTGTTGGTTGGCATCGGGATTTTTGGTGTAGGATTTGCGTCCTTGTCCACTAAAGGTATTGCTCATAAAAGTCCTATGGGGCTATCTGTGAAAAAGAAATGTACAGTGAAGCCGTAAAATAGCGAGAAAAGGCCCGCATGGCAAGGAAAGCTTCCCTAGTTTTCCACCCTGTGTGAAAGGGCAAAGCTTTTTTTACGGTGGCATTATTTTTTGTACTCAGCGCAAAAGAAGAAAAACTTGCCATGGAAGACTAAAAATCATACATAAAAAAGAACTCTTTTGTATAAAAATATGTAGTCATACAATATCATACCCAAGGAAAGCCCATGCAAAGCCTTATTCCGCCCTTTGATGCCTATGAAGGTGATAAACCCTATGTTTTCGTCAGCTATGCCCATAAAAATTCAGATATTGTCTATGCGCATATCAGTAAACTACATGAAGCCGGCTTTCGCATTTGGTATGATGAAGGCATAGATCCCGGCGCAGATTGGTCCGATGAAATAGCCGCGGCTTTGCATGGATGCGCTGTTTTTCTGGTATTCATTTCCGAAGCGTCCTTGGCCTCGCATAATGTGCGCAAAGAAATCATCTTTGCCATAGATCAGCGCAAACATATGCTTTGTGTGCATATTGAAGAAGTGGAGCTTCCCCTTGGCCTCAAAATGCAGTTGGGTAATATTCAAGCTCTCTTGGAATCGCGCTTTCATGATAAGGAAAAATTTTATCGCCGCCTGCATGAAGGCATACTTCCTGAACAAACCATGCGCGCCGAAGGAGAGGAATACGCCGCTGTTACCACGCAACAGGCCGTACAGCACGCCGCCCCCATCTCTTCCACAGCCTTTGCATCTCGAAAAAATGCGAAGCCAAAGCCTGCGCCCTCCCATGCTCCCAATACGTCCAACAGAAAACTCCTTGTGGCCTTGCTTCTCATTTTGTGTGTTGTGGCAGGTGCATGTGGAAGCTATTTGTGGATGCAACACTCTGGCGGCGAAAGTGGCAACACCATTCAGGTCAGCGACACAGCATTGGAAAAAGCCCTGCGAGAAGTGCTGCAAAAGCCCCATGGCGAGCTACGGTCGGAGGATTTGGCAAGCTATAGCGGGCAACTTGACCTTGCGGGCATGAATATCACTAATATAGATTTGCTACGCCACATGAAAGGTATCACCATATTGAATCTTGATGATAATAACATCACGGACATAAGCCCCCTTGCAGAGCTGACATCCCTTTCCATGGTGGGGCTTGCGGGCAATAAGATTACGGATGTGAGCCCCTTGCATGCCTCCAAGGATTCTCTCATGGCCCTTTCTTTGGATGGGAACCCCCTTGAAGATATGTTGCAATTACGAGCTTTCAGACATCTTCAAGTGTTAAGCATCAGAAATGTACCCATTACCGATGTGTCCCTTGGTCGTTATTTGCGCAGAGTAAAAACGGTATTTGTCTCGACAGATTCCAGCGCGCATAAGCTCTCTAAAGAAGACTTTTGGGCTTTTACAGCTAATCTTCCGCCCAATTGCGAGGTGAAAAAAGACTAAGGAAGGCATAATTTTGGTAAGAAATACCAAGAGGCTTAAAGCGATGCAGGACAAAGCATACAAAAATCCCCTTATACTTTGCAAAAACAAAATATAAGGGGATTAAAAAAGAACTATTCAGCAGCTTCGGTAGCTTCTGCGGCTTCTTCAGCCACTTCTTCTACAACTTCAGCTGGAGTGTCTTCAGCGTAAGCGCGTTGTTCGCTTTCTACTTTCACTGTAACGTTAGCAATAACGCCAGCGAAAAGACGTACACGAACTTCATGCTCGCCAAGAACACGGATGGGAGCGTCAAGCAAGATACGACGACGGTCAACGTCCACACCCAAAGCAAGCAATGTTTCTTGAATGAGGTTGGAAGTTACAGAACCGTAAAGCTTGTCGTTTTCGCCCACGCGCATTTTGATAATCACGTCGAGCTTTTCGAGCTTTTCGCAAACGCTTTGAGCGTCGTTACGAAGGGTGCTCATTTTTTCTTCAAGCTTTTTACGCTCAAGTTCAAAAGACTTCAAGTTGCCTGGGCTGGCAACCATGGCCATGCCTTGGGGCAAAAGGAAGTTACGACCGTAGCCAGCCTTAACGGTTACTACGTCGCCCACTTTGCCTAAATTTTCAACGTCAGCGCGGAGAATGATTTTCATATGCGTACACTCCCCTTATATCATGCTTTTTTTCTTAACGTTGCTATCATGAGTGGCGGTGTAGATGAGCAATGCCATCTGACGAGCGCGCTTGATCTCAGTGGTGAGCAAACGTTGATGGTGAGCACAAGTGCCAGTGATGCGACGAGCGATGATTTTACCACGTTCGGTGATGAAATCGCGCAAAATGTCGGCACGCTTATAGTTTAAAGGCAGGTCTTTATCAGCGCAAAAACGACAGAATTTGCGGCGTGGAGCAAATTTCTTCTTAAAAGCCATTATGCTACCTCCTCAGCCACTTCATCGGCCAACTTAACAGTAATAAATTTAAAGATGCCTTCGGTGATACGGATGTTGCGCTCAAGTTCAGCAATGGCAGGTGCAGGTGCTGCAAACTCTAAACGCACGTAGTGACCGCGCATGTGTTTTTGTACAGGGTAAGCTAAATCGCGCATGCCCCAAGCGTCTACTACAAGCATTTTGCCTTGTTCGCGCTCAATGATGGCGGTCAAACCGGAGATGATAACCTCACGGTTTTCTGCTGCAAGCTCTGGAGAGAGCAAGAGCAAAGTTTCAAACTTTCTCATTATAAACTCCTTACGGACTAATTGGCCCACACCCCATGTGTGAGCAAGGGAAGCGGTTCTTTACCTTAGTAAAAGGACTCTTGTCAAGAGTAGATGCTCTAATATTAGATAATTATTTTATGTATGATGCCGTTCGCAGTTCATTCTCCTTTACAAAAAGCATGGCAATGACTATTATTAATTCTATCTAAAGTTTTTATATTTTTACCCGATTATATAAAAAGATACTGTATTTTCAAACCCCCAAGCTCTTCTACGGATGTTCTATGTATATAATTATTGGCTTAGTTATTGTTATGGGTAGTGTTGTGGCAGGCTACACCATGGCCAAAGGCGATTTCCTTATTCTGGTGCAGCCGGCAGAATATGTTATTATTTTGGGTGCTTGCTGGGGAGCTTTTTTTGCGTCGCAAACCAAATATACTTGGAAGCTCATCACGGGCTCTTTCAAGCATATTTTTGGCGACCCAGGCTCCAGTAAAGAAAAATATGCCGATACCTTGGCCCTCATGTATGCGCTCTTTTCTAAAATGCACCGTGAAGGGGTCATTAGTATCGAAAGCGATGTGGAAAATCCCGAAGGCAGTGCCATCTTCAATAAATTCCCCTCCATTTCTAGCTCCAAAAAAACTGTGAGCTTCATTGGCGATACTTTGCGTGTGTATCTCACCACCGGCGATCCTGCCGACATTGACAGCCTCATGAAAATTGACATGCACACCATGCACGAAGAAGAACTGCTCCCTGCCCACGCTGTGACGCATATGGCTGAGTCCATGCCCGGCATGGGTATTGTGGCCTGTGTACTCGGTGTTATTTTGTCCATGAGTAAGATTAACGAGCCGCCAGAAGTGCTTGGCCACTATATCGCCGCCGCCTTGGTGGGAACCTTTGTGGGTATTTTGTTTTGTTATGGTTTCTTTGGGCCCATGGGTGCCAAGCTGGAAAACCATGCCCACGAAGAGCATTTTTATTATAATTCCATTAAAGAAGCCGTGGCAGCTGCCATTCGTGGCTCCACGCCGCTCATTTCTGTGGAATACGGTCGTCGCGCCATACCACAGGCCTTCCGTCCCACATTTGCTGAGATGGAAGAAAAACTTAAGAGCTCATAGCGGGCCTTATTACCTACGGAGATAACTATGGGTGGTGCATGGAAAGTGGCGTATGCCGACTTTGTGACAGCCATGATGGCTTTCTTTCTGCTCTTATGGATATTGAATATGGCACCGCCGGAGACCAAGGCGGGGCTTGCGGCGTATTTTTCCGGTGAAGGCGCCATGGACACTTCGTCCACATCGCCCGTATCCAACAATCCCTTCATTCAAAATACCGATAAGATTGACATGCGTAATAGCAAGAGTGAAGCGGAAAAAACCCACTACGCACTGGCAGAAAAGATTAAGAAGATGCTGCTGGCCGATGCCGTGCCGCAAAATGCTTCGGGCATCACCGCCGACGATGTGGGCGTGCAATTGCGTGTGCACTCGGGGCTCATGTTCAATGAGGGCTCTGCTGAGCTGAGTGAAAAAGGCTTTCAGGTGCTGGAAGATGTGGTGTTCTTGCTCAGCGAATATAATATGTACTTGGTGGTGCGCGGCCATGCCGATAATACAGAAGACTTGGGGCCCTATCCATCCCCGTGGGAATTGTCAGCCTCGCGCTCTGCGGCGGTCATACGTTATCTCATAGAGCAAGGCGTAAAACCCTCTCGTTTGCGTAGCATTGCCTACGGTGACACCAGACCGTATCAAGCCGGTAACGACGAAACAGCGCAAATGCTTAATAGGCGTGTGGAGCTTTTCTTCCATAGGCCGGAAGTTATGTCGTATAGTGTTGTGTATTAATTGGTAAAAATATTTTATTGCAAAAAAGTTACAATTTTTTGAAAAAAAAGCTTGCCAAAACACATCTCTTTGCGTAGAACTTCTCTTGTCGCCGCGGTAGCTCAGTTGGTAGAGCAGGGGACTGAAAATCCCCGTGTCGGCAGTTCAATTCTGTCCCGCGGCACCACCGAAAATGGTCAAGGCTTTAGATGTAAAATCTAAAGCCTTTTTTCGTGGGAAATTTTCTTTTCATCTTTGCTTTCAATCCCCAAACAGATTTTTCGTTTCTTCATCACGGAAAGGTTAAGCAAACGGTTTTTCGCCAAGAAAAGGGCAATGCGGCGGAGCTTCACCAAAAAATTCGCAATAAGGCGATTTCTTGCCGAAGGAGGGGATTTAGATGAGTTCCATCAGCAAAGATAGAGGGCAAGGCACTCTTGGAAAATAAAAAGGCTTACAAGATATTACCTTGCAAGCCTTTTTTTGTAATTATTTAGTATCTGCTGTACTATTATCCCTATGTTTGCGTGAAGCTTTTAACGATGCTGGCGATGGTCTTTTTGTATTACGTGCACAGCAGAGGGCTTATTGGCTGCATGGGCACGGGGAGCCTTGTGCACCACATGGGTGATGGGTGCCTTTTGTACCACATGATGTACAACAGTAGGTTTTTGTGCCTTATGCACAACCACATGCTTGGGGGCATGGTGTCTAGGATCTAATATTCTATCAATGACGCCTAAAATACCGGCCTCAGCGGGAACAGCCATGGCCATGGACAATAATATTGCAAAACTCATAATAAATTTCATCATTTTCTCCTCATGTTAATGATACACAGTGTAAGCTGGCATCACATATCACTCAGCAATGACCGTGCCAAAATGTGAAAATAGTCTAATTCGTTGTTATGACAACTAAAATGATTTTACTGTTTTTTTGTATGTGTATAAAAAATATACACAAGGTGTTCGCGTTGTATGATTATTAGGCAGTGGCTGTAAAACAATACTCCCGTGCAGGAGACATTTTTTGCACAAATATATGATGTCCTCATGAGAGGGGTGCGACGCTGTGCACGCAAAAAAAGCGCTGTCCCTTCTTGGAAAGAACAGCGCTTAAATAGAGTTAACTAGGGAAGCTTAGTTGCTTTTTTCGCCTTCGGTGGCAGGAGCAGCTTCTTGCTCAGCGTCTGCCTTGGGGGCGGCTTCTGGAGCTGCAGGAGCGGCTTTTTCTTCTTCAGGCATGATGGATTTGTACTCAACCTTATGCTTGTCCATGGCAACAATAATATCGCCGGTCACGTCCACAGTTTTGTCAAAGGAAAGAGCAGCCTCTGTGCCCACAATGACGGAAATGTTCTTGGTTGTGCGATACTCGTCCAAGCTTTTCTGTACTAATTCATTGAGGATATTTACCACATTTTGCTCTTCTGCGCTCATGCGTTGTTGCAATTGGCCAAAAGTAGCTTGGGCTTCTTGTTGTAATTCCATATTTTCGGGGTCAGCTTGCACTTTAGCTTGTAAAGTGGCCAAAGCAATTTGCATATCAGCTTGAATGCTCTTCAAAAAGTCTACGCCGGCTTTACCGGGTGCGCTTTCACGAAAGATTTTAGCTGTGTCCACGATGGCAATGGTTTGCACAGCGGCAGTGGTGGTTGCTTTGGGAGCCTCAGAGGGGCTATTGCAAGCTGTTAAAAGCCCTAAGGTCAACAGCATGAGAGGAAGAATGCGTAACATAAAAACTCCTTAGTATTTTTGAAAAAGGCACAGCGATGTAAGTTTCGTGGTGCTCTCTTAGGTTTTTGAATAAAAACAAAGCGTTAGCTTTTGAAAAAAAGCCAACGCTCAATGTATGTTTTTTTTATGAAAAATACAAGTTTTATGTAGAGCATCCTGAGGGTGCGTTTACATGTTTTTATAAAGGGACTCTCGGTGGTTTACACGTGAAACATACGTGCGGGTTTCAGATATGGGTAGGGTTTGCGTGAGGTGCGTATACACTTGGTGGGGTGTGAGGCGATTAATGTGAGCAAAAGCCTCCTCTGCCGTGGATCCAAAATAGCGCATAAGACGCCCTATACCCATATTATAGGCTGCAATGGCACATATTTCGCGGGAGCGATGCTGCACCACGCCATTGAGGTGTTGCGTCATGAGCAAATGAAAATAGGTGGCCCCATAGGTGATATTGGTTTCCGCGCGTGCCAGCTCTTCATAGCTCACAATGGCATTGCGCCCGTATAAATATCTATAAACCTCTCCGCCGGCGGTGGAAGGCAAAATTTGCATAAGTCCCATGGCTTTGGCAGGGCTCATGAGGCGAGGGCGAAAATTACTTTCCGTATGAATGATGGCAAAAAGTAAGGATGGGCGTAGTTTAAAGCGCTTGGCCAATTTGTTCACAATGGGCTGATAGCGGCGCGCAGCGCTCACATAGCTTTCACCGGATGCGGGCGCATAGGCTCTGGCCAGAACTTTTGCTTGCAGAGCTTCCATGCTGGGGCGTTCTAAATCACACATGGGATCGAAGGAAGCCGGTTCGTGTGGATCTTGGGGGAAAGTGCTTTGTTGCCAGCGTAAGGGCTTACCGCTATGGCCTAGAGCTTCTCCAAGTTGAGCCGGCTGCGTACTGAGCAAGGCGCTGTCTTTTTCAAACAAAGCGGCTTCTTCTGCCATGATAACGGTGAAGGCTAGTGCGCCGTTATCCAGCTTTTTTGAGCCTAACTGTGTATGGAGCACAATATGCTGCGATGAAAAGTCCACCCAATTTTTTTGCGTATGAGATGGCGCATTGGTGGAAGCATTGGCGTAAATTTTTTCTTTGCTTACGGCGGCGCGAAAGGAAGTTCCGTTGGTATTGTGTACTATGGGTAGAGGATAGTCTTGAGGGCGTAATTGCGCTACCTTTTTCTCTGCCGGACGGCGCACAGAATGTCCCTCCATGGGTGGCACGAAGCCCACCAAAAATAAAGAGAGCACAACACCAGCGCTGGTATAGCCCGTCACCGTGGCGGCCTGTACCAGTTTATGTAAAAAATTCCATAAAGGCGTTTTTTTGTGCATAGCGCATCCTCGGCGTTGAGTGTTCAACGTCAATACTCCGTCCATCGGTACATTTTAAGCAAATGCTGTGCCATGACCGTGCCACCCTGTGTGGCTACATACTCTTTACTGGGCCCACTGCTAGATAGGGACTTAGCTTTACGTGGGAAAACGATCTCAAGTCCCCTAAACTCTTATCGACCGTGTTGATTTTTTGTTTACCTTGCGCGCCACATAAAGTGCTTATGCCCTTTGTGTGTATTTTTTCAGAAAAGAAACCACCCATAAGAATAGGAAAAATATTCTATCATACAAGTATGCTAGGCCGCGTCTTGATCTTCTTCCTCATACTTTACGGCGCACATTTGTAATTGTGTCTTCACATATTCGCGATGGGTTTTAAGGTAAAAGGCCAAAGAAGAGCTAAAATTACGCCCCACCAGACCATCCACAAAGAGCTGGCTTACATGCCTTTCTTGCATGAGCACCAATTGTAAAAAGGCAAAGGCTGTGCGTTCTTCTTGTGTCATACGCTGAACATACTTTTTACAGACCTCTTTGGAACGCGGTCGATAGTACCAAAAGTATTGTAAATCAAGGGCATTAATGATTATTTCCGCATAGAGCTGTTTATCTTTGTCCGCCACCCTTTGTAAAAGTACGCGCGGCGAGCGTAACATGTCATTGATATCTTCATGGGGAAAGGCCAAGTCCAAACGCACATAGGTTTGGAAAAGATCCCTAAGCTTACTCTTATAGTCCCAAGTGCGCATGCGAACAAGGTTTTTCTTGTCTGCATAGCCTTCAATGAGGGCCGCCACCGTGTCTGAGGCCATCTTTGATATGATGGCAGACGATGTGGCCACCAACGCTTGCGCGTTATCCACTTGAGCCACATAGATAAGAAAATCCAGCACCAGAGTGTTGAAGAGCAAAGCCATGGGGATGGCCAGGGCAGAGCGGAAAAGATTGCCTATGACGGCCTCTTTGGGGAGTCCTCGAATGATATTATGCCAAGAGATATACAGACCGTTGACCACAGACATGATGGTGTATACCAACACCGTGTGGGTGGTGGTGTTCATGTTGAGCAAGTCTTGCAACAATAAGGTACGAACGCCCAATTCCAAGAGTGGCACCGAAAAGCCCGTATAAAGCAGAGAGTCACACAGGCGCGACCAGCTCACATGCTCATTCCAACGCATGAGGCTGTAGCGGTGTAAACCCCTGCCTGCCACCACAAATTGCACAATATTGCGCACACCGGTGATGCCAAACCAAATGACGGGGCCAAACCAGGCTAGCACCCACCATGTTTGCGTATAATAAAAGGCGAAACTGGCTGGAATAAAGCCCAAGACAACTTTCAATACATTGGAAAGATTGGTGTTAAGGTGCTCCTTGGGGGGGAGTTTTCCTTCTTTGGCCACCACTTTTTCTTTCTTTTGTAGGCTTTCCAGCAAGCAAATATTGCTTTCTTTGCCATAGGCGGCTGAAGCAGAATGGCTGCGCCATTCCTTTTTCTTCACATAGCCGTATTGCGCACCTCCCGGTAATGCTCGAATAATGCGCGTAAAGAGGCTTTTTTGCGCCAGTACCTTACTGGGCGTGTGGCGCACGAGATAGTGTATGTCTATGGTGAAGGGCACTTCGTCAACTTTGCCTTCCTTGGCCAAAATTTTCGCCGCACTGTGTGGTAAGGTTTCGGGAAAAACCAATCCCATATGCCTATGGCTATTGGTGCGGTCGGTGG
Organism: uncultured Desulfovibrionaceae bacterium; assembly: GCA_964370835.1. Taxonomy (GTDB): domain Bacteria; phylum Desulfobacterota; class Desulfovibrionia; order Desulfovibrionales; family Desulfovibrionaceae; genus CAYJAD01. Next base: position 51,900 of record CAYJLO010000006.1, on the reverse strand, counting down.
TATTGGTGCCCATTCGTGAGCGCAACTTGGGCGAAGAATATAAATTCTTCAATGACATGATATTACCCAAGATTTCGCGTAGCACTTCTTTACGTCTTTTATGCTGTGGACAGTCAAAAAACTGCGCATCTTGCGCTTCTCTTTTTTGTAGTAGGAGCAAGACAATATTTTTCAAGCGTGGTGCAGAGCCTAAGTTCAGCGCTTGTTGTAGGGCGTTGATGGCTTCAATATGCTCCAAACGGCCGTCTTGCCATTGTTGCACATTGAAAACCTCCAAATGGGAGATGAGCCCCTGACACTGCCATAAAAGCACCAGCACATCTTCACAGGTTAAGCGACCCACTTGCAAGGTAAGAAAGCCCCCCGATTGAATGGAGGTGATCCAATCCAACAAAGAAAGCGGCGTTAAGCGTAGAAGCTCAGGGCGGTTAGGGTCATTTTTGCAGATGGTGCAAAGGTTAACATTTTTTTCCAAGGCCGGATTCACATAGGTGTCATAGATGTAGTCTATGGACAGGTCATTGAGTAAGGCCTTTTGCTCTTGTAAAATATCCAATTGCTGCTGCTGATTTTGAGGATTCAGCTCTTTGGCTTGTTTAATAATTTCTTGGCGGCGGGCTTTAAGGGCAGGCGCCATGTGGCTATAAATACATTCTGCCAAGTGATTTAAAGAAGCTTGCCCTGCGCCAACGCAAGTTTTGAAATTTTCCTGGCTAATGGGGCCAAGTTCTTGAGCATCCACACCGATGGCTTGTGCCAAATGCTGGCTGTGGGTGGTGTTCCATGCTTGCAAAAGGTCATATACGCCTAGAGCGCGCCATGCTGAAGCTTCGCGACCGCTTTGCATGAGCACTTGCACGGGCTTTTCTGCTAAAAATTCCATGAATTTTACAGGATTGGACGTGTACCTTGGCGCCCACACAAATTGCACATGTTTTTCATCAAAGGGCAACGAAAATTCAATGCCAATGCGTAAATGCAAACCAATGATTTGCGCCGCATGTAAAAGCTCAGAAGCGGCTTCTTCATCAATGAAATTATAATAAATAACCGTGAGGTAGCGAATACCCTTAAGGGCGCTATCCATAATGAGGTGCGTGGGGCTTTTGCGCCCCTTGGAGTTGGCGTCGTGCACGTGATGGTCAAAGGTGAGCTGTGACCAATTTTCAGGCATCTCCAAGAGGCCGTATTCTTTTAAATATTTACGCACAATATGCGGTTTGCCCTGAGCCACACGTCGAAAATCACTGGCAAGATAGAGTTGCTTTTCCGTATTTCCTTGGGCGCGAATGAGGGCTTTCATGATTTCCACCAAAACGCGCGCCGTATTACGACGAAATTCCGTCAAGGCGCTATTGAGCATCTCATCAAAAAGGGTGCGTAGGGCTTGTAAGCGATAGGCTGAGTCATCATTCTTGGTGCTGCCAAGCAGACGAATCATGGCATTGGCCACACGCATATCTCGCGAAAGGGCTAAGGTTTTTATGCCATGGGGATGCAAATTGACATGTAGCATGTCTTCGCTGACTCTGTCTTCCCTTTGCATAATAAGAACTTTATTAACAAAGGTAAGCAGTTCATGGTCTTGCTTGTCAAAAAAGAAACTTCTTCCGAGCATGGCATTTCCTTTATAATGGACGAGTCTTATACATTGCTAAAATAGGTTTGCCCTTGGGCCACAAGATGCACAGGGCCGCCCAAGATGGCCGTAAGTCCCTCCTGAGGAACGGAGGCTTTATGCAGAGAAAGGCTTAAATAGCCGCCCGGTTGGCGCACATAAAATTCTTCTTTGCCGCTATGCCTTTGTAGCCAAAGGCCCAAGGCCAAGGTTCCGGAGCCGCAAGCATTTTCATAATATAAGGTGTAGGGATTTTTCACCAGTACCACAGGGTGCATGTCTAAAGCACACAATAAATGCTGAGAGTGCGGCCCTTTAATGGCTTGCCACCAAAGGCATCCCACGGCGGGAAAATGCTCCAGAGCAAATTTTTTGCGTAAATCATGGGCATTTTCTTGCCAATGTTTTTCCGAAAAAGGATAGATCTCTGCATCGATAAGTAGGTGGCTAATGCCCGGCAAACTCACCAGCACAATGCCTTTGGCCAGCTCTCGCATGAGGGGTGGCGTGGCAACGGGAATGTGCAAGGATACATCGTGCCCATGCCGTATATTATCCACTTCGGGCATCTTCACCGTCACGTGCAAAGGCTGATCAAAGCCCGACGTACTTATGCAACCTTGCCATGAACAACCAGGTTCCAGGCAACCGCCTTGCGTGGCCATGAGCAAGCCCAAGGCTCTGGTGGCGTTGCCGCAAAATTCACCGCCGGCCATGCGTAAGATGCCCTTTTGCACATCCACAAAACCCACTTGCTCACCGCCAAGATGTGTTGGACAGAGGGCTTTGGATGAAATATCAAGCATTTGTTCTGTGCTTAAATGTAGGCCTTCCAATAAAATAGTGGTATTGCCGCTGGGGCTCACTTTATAAAAAGGTAGTGTAGGCATGGGCAGGCTCCATAAGCTTACGGCGTTAGGCATGGCATAACTAAGAGGTTAGCTACAGAGTATGTGCGAAGGCTTAGCTAAACTCTAAAGACCGTGCGTTGCGAGAAATTGTCTAGTAGTCTGATACCCATGGGTGTTAAGATATGGTATCCATAGGATAATATATTGCTAAGTGTATAAAAATCTTATATAGAATTATGTGCGAAGCGTAAAGTGTTTCGTAAAATATCTGTAAATTGCCACGTTTGAGAATGTGTCTAGGAGGAATTGTGCTTTTTTTACGCAAACTTATATTTCTATTGATGGTAATGGCTTTGGTGCCTTCATTTGCAAAAGCCGAGCTTATTTGTGGCAAAAAAATTGCCAGTTTTGATTTTTTGGTAGACTATTCCGGCTCCATGATGCTTTCGCACTCGCGAATTGATGAGCCCAAAGTGGATATTGCTAAGGTTGTTTTACAGCGCATCAATGCCGTTATTCCGCAATTGGATTACGCCGGAGGCTTGCATACTTTGGCTCCTGCCACAAGCATTGTCAATCAAGGTCCTTGGGATCGTGCAGGCATGCAAGGTGCGTTGAATAATTTACACAGTGATTTTCCCATTTATGGTCGTCTCACCCCCTTGGGTACAGGTTTGCAAACCTATGAGCCATGGATTGCCGGCATGCAACGCAATGCCGCCATTATTTTGGTCACCGACGGTGGTAATAACCGCGGCGTGAACTTGGTGGACGTGGTAAGAAATATTTATGCCACACAGCGTGGCATGGTGGTGCATATAATTTCCTTTGCCGAAACCGAAAAGGAAAAAGAAATGATTGCCGCCGTGGCCGCATTGAACCCTGCCGCCAAGGTGGCAGAGGGTGTGGTGCTCGCTTCCGATGACGGCGCTTTGAAGAAATTTGTTTTGGATATTTGGTGTGATGAAACAGAAGAGGTGGTTGTACTACGCGGTGTAAACTTTGCTTTTGATTCCGCTGTACTGGATGCCGCCGCACAAAATACTCTCATGGCTGCTGCCATCATCATTAAGAACTATCCCAATAAGCGCGTATTCATTGAAGGTTGGACCGACTTTATTGGCGATGATGCCTATAATGTTGGCCTTTCTGAAAGACGCGCACAAGCGGTGCAAACATTCCTCATGCAACAAGGTGTGCCCGCAGGACGTCTTGGTGCCATGGGCCGCGGTAAGTCTTATAAATATGATAACCAAACTTCCGAAGGCCGTTATTTAAACCGTCGTGTGGAATTACTTTTCCAAGAATAATTCTTGGATGCAGGATAAAATATGAAACATTTTTTGCCAAAGCTTTGTGTGGGTATGGCATTGACTTGCGCAGTGATCTTCATGGGGCAAGACCTTGCTCATGCTTCTGAGGCCCGTGTCAAAGCGCAATTGGACGCAGTGGCGGCGCGATTGGTGAACCACGCGGCACAAAATGTTTTGCCAAGGCCAAGCCAAAAGGCCGTGAGCCAAGAAGGCGGAGCCTATGTGGCACGTTATATTGCCGTAGATACCAACAATGTGAGCACCCAATTGCACAAGGGGCAGGGGCAGGACTATGTGGGCATGGTAAAATATAACGAACTGCATTTCATCTGTAAGGGGGCCAGCAAGGCAGAAGCTTTGCAAGCACCATGCTCGCGAGAGCGCACACGAAAAATGACAGAAATTCTTGCCTACACTAAGGGCAAGTGGTTGTATCACCAAAAGTAAAAAAGTAAGGCGTACTCTCGGGTACGCCTTTTTATATGGGAAAATACTCTTAAAAAATTTACGTAACACTTAAGGCATAAGCCTTTCGGTGCGTAAAAGATGTAGAAGTGTTTTTACGCATTCTTCTGGGCTGAAGCTTGTCACATCCAAAGAGCATTGTGCATACTTGGTATAGAGGGCGGCGCGCTCTTCAAAAAGATCTTCAATGGTTTGCCCCGGCGCAATGGCAATGCCGCGTTGCGGATTGCGGGCAATGCGTTCAAGGATAAGGTCCAAAGGCGCATGCAAATACACCACAGGCCCCAAACTGCGTAAATGAGCCATGGCTTCTTCTCGATAAATAACACTGCCACCGGTGGCTATAATGGTGCGAAAAAGGCGTAAGGATTGAATGACTTGCCCTTCCACATCTAAAAATTCTTCTTTACTCATGGCGTCGGTGACCTTTTGTAAAGGTACGCCGTAGAGGGATTCAATGATATAATCGGTGTCCACAAAGGCCCAGTCTAAATCTTTTGCCAGAGCAAGGCCCACGGTGGATTTACCAATGCCGGGCATACCAATGAGGGTAATGCACGGCGTCTTATGACTTTTGGGTTCTGCAGGGGTAAATGTCATGGGGTATCCTTTTCTATCTGTGTGGGCAATATTAGGCAATATCATGCCCCATAGTCCCTTGCAAGGTCAAGGGGTAAGGGCGTTGTGCGCTCTCAGATTGCTGACAAAGCCAGTAAACGCTTTCAGCCCTCTGATATTGCTACGTGCCCTAAGCTTTTACTCATATGTGCCGATATATGTTTTAGTTGCCTTGAAAAAGTTTTCAAAGTAGTACAGTAAGTATATACAGGCATAAGCATGCGCTGTGTTATGTTTTTTAGGCCTAACAAGTTTTTATGAGCGTGTTTGCGGACATGCACGGCAAAAATGAAGTCCGCATACTATGCTTAAGACACAGGTGATTTTACATCGGGAGAAAAGCCATGTTTCATATATCCTATTGTTTGCGTGTATTGCTCGTCGCCATGGTTCTTATGGTGCTTATGGCTCTACCTGCCTTGGCAGGGGCGCCTCCTGCGCCTAAACCTTCACCTCCAGTGCCCATGGTGCCCTCTCCCACAAACCCTGCCATTTTGGTGGAATGCCCTCCGTGCGAATTTTGCAATATGTACCGTGTAAATCCCCATGGCCCCAAGGTGGCCGCGCCGCAATTGCAGGGGGCTTCTCCCACGGCCAACTACGCACCCACCTATTTACCCTCTGGCTCTGCATCGGCTCAACCCATGCAACATACTCCGGCTCAACCCATGCAATATGCACAGCCGCAACAAGCGCCGGGCACCTATGCCGTGGGTGGCTATGTTTCCAATCAACCCATGCCGGCAGGCCCCAACCCCAGTCTTGGAGAAGTGTGGATGCGCCATGGTGGTGCTCGTTTGCAATACGATGCTTTGCGTGGCCCCATACAAATGAATACCAATGGCAGACCTTTGAAAGATCCTGCCCTTGTGCATGCACCGCCTTTATACCCCAAGCCTCGCGTGGTGCGCCCTCGTGCGGTACAGCCCAAGCCCAAAGTCACCGCCACCAAAAAAGTGACGCCGGCTCCTGCTGTGGTTAAAAACAATGCTTCACCCAAGCCCGTGGCCAAACCCATGTTGACGCCTGCCAAGCCTGCATCGCCTTTGCTTACCAAGCCCAAGGCTGAGGTGGTGGCTCCTAAAGTTGCGCCTAAAACGGAACCTGCACCCACTGCTAAAGCTCCTGCGCCTGCAAGCCCCGCGGAAAGCGCAGCACCTGCGCGAGCCATACCAAGGACCGCCAGTCCCACCATGCTGGAAGATTACGGCCCCGAGGGCATAAGCCGTCCTGCGGGATCTGTGTCCTCTCCCTATGATGGGCCTGCACAAGCCGTGGGCAGTTAGATAATGTCGTCAAATGCGCCTTTTTGGTTTTCTCTGCGTCAAATTTTACGAGCTTTTTCGGTCATGTATGCCTCTATACACTCCCTCAAAGCTCGTTTATCTTCCTTGATAAAACTCAAAAATTCGCAATTTGACGAAACTATCTAATAAGCTAGCATATATTTTTCAAGAGCCGCTTCTCATATTTGAGGGGCGGTTTTTTTGTTTTTACATGAAAGGCTTTCTGCTGGGCGTGACGCAAAGGTATGGATTGCCACCACGTAAAATAAGCTAGAATTTACTTCTGGTATCCCCGAAAAGGGGTATTTGGAGTGAGCGTACTTTTCTTAAAAGCGTATGAAAATACGTTGTTAAGCATCGGTTAGTTAAGGAAAATATACTCAAAGCCTAAAAAAGGGATAGCCTTCTTCATGAAAACTATCCCCATATGATTTATGAGATGTGAGGTTTTATTTATTGGTCATGCCCCAACGGGGGAAGGAAGCATCGCCCACACCTGTATTGATTTTCTTGGGGGCTGCGCCATTGCGTGTGGTTAAGTAAATACCACGGGTGCCGCCGCGGCTGGAGGTGAAGGCAATGGAGTAACTATCGCCACAAAAGGCTGGTTGTTCGTCACTGCCAGGGCCAAAGGTGATTTGTCTTTCAGAGCCGGAAACCAAGTCCTGCACAAAGATGCGATGCCCAAAATCGGTCATGCGGCTATACACCACAAGGCTTCCGTCGGGGGACAAAGAGGCTTCGGTGTTATACCCACCATTGAGGCTCACGCGGCGCACAGAGCCTGTGCTTAAATCTTTCAAGAAGATTTGCGGGCCGCCGAGGCGGTTGGAGGTAAAGGCCATCTTGGTACCGCTACGGTCAAAGGAGGGCGATACGTTGATGGAGTCATTTTGCTCCAAAGCACCGGCACGCTGAAATGCACTGTTCAAGGTGAAAATATCAGGGTTGCGGCCATTGGAAAGGCTCACAGCCACTTGATTGTTGGGCATATAGGCAGGGCCGATGACAATGTTTCCGGGGAAGCGAATACGGCGCACAGAGCCGGCATTTCTATCCCAAATACCAAGGCCATGGGAGCGATCGTCAATGTGGGTAAAGACCACAAAACGCCCGTCGGGAGACCAAGAAGGAGACATGGACTCACCCTTTAAGCGGGTGACTTGCTTAAGATCTCGGCCCGTGGGGCGCACGGTCCACACGTGAGCATTGAGTTTGCCTTCTTTGCGCACAAAAGCCAAGGTGGAGCGGAATAAATCGCCATTACCAATGATAACTTCCAGCAGGTCTGCGCTGAAGCGATCGGCCACGGTGGTTAAATCGTTGGCGTTGAGATTGGGATATTCTTTACCAAAAAGACGCTTACCACTGAGGGTTTCAAAGGCACGCATTTGCACGGTATTATCATTGGGCCAGTAGGAGGTGACCACAATGTCAGAACCAGCCAATTGGAAGCGTTTAAAATCAAGGCTGGGTGGTTCATACCCTGCCAAGGTGGTACCGCCAAGCACTTTGGAGTCGGCAGTTAAGGACAAGAAGGGCAAAATGGACATGTTTTGCTGCACAAGTTCTTGCAATTGGGTGGCAAGGCCCGTGGCAGGCATATTGGGGCCTTTGATGGGCTGTGTGAGGGCCAGATTGATGAGGTTTTGACCGGGGCCATAAATGTCCACCTTCACTGCCGCTTGTGCAGGGCCAAATCCGGCGCATAATAGGCACATCATGCCAAACAGGGCCGCATAAAAACGTTTTTTCATAACATCCTCCTGGAGAAGAATAATTTTTATATTAAGCGATGACGCCCAAATATAGTTAAGGTTTGGGAGTTTCTACCATGTATATGAGATACAACTCTTGGGGTTTACCCGTGGGGTGCGCCGCCAAGCCGGAAACTTTTTTCGTGGCCGCCACCAAGGCTTCATCCAAGGCTTTATTTCGGCTGGAACTGGATAAATACACATCGGTGATGGTGCCATTGGCTTGTATCTCCATGACCACTGAAGCAGACACGATGCCAGGGCGTAAGCCCAAGGGAAATTCCACCACGGGGCGTACCTTGCGGATGACTTTTTCCACATAATAGTCCACTTCATCCATGACTTGGCCACGGCGATTTTCTTGGATAAAAGGCTCTTTGCCCTTGGCATAGGGGGCGGCTTTATCCTTGCTGGCTTTTTCATCATGAGCCTGTTCTGCGCTGAGGGGCTTTTCCTTGGAGTCCTCGCTGGACTTTCCTGTGGCTTTTCCTGTGGCTTTTCCTGTGGAAGTTTCTGGGGACGCATCTTCCTTATGAGCCTGCTCAGCAGGGGCCTTTTTCGAGGGACTTTCCTTGACGCTTACCTCTTTTTCTTTTTTGGGCATGTCTGCGTCAGGTTTAGAATTCTTTTTCAACTCGGCGGGTAGGGGCTCCTTGCTGGGCGGTAATTTTGCACCGGACAGTTTTCCCAAGGGGAGAAGGCTTGCAGGGATGGGCCTTGGACGAGAATAATCAATGCCAGCATGCACCATGGTATTTTCTGCAGCCGGGGCATCCATTTCTGAAATCGGTGTGGCTTTGCTCTCTTTTTCTTCTGGGCTTTCCACAGCTTTTTCTTCACTTGCGGCTGTGGCTTGTGTGTCGGCTTTTTCTGAAGTGGCTTTGGGGGCTTGTTCTTGCTCATCCGCAAGAGGTTTTTCTGCTACACTGGCTTGTGAAGGTTTTCCCTCTAAGACTTTTTCATCCTGTGCAGATGTGCTTTCCTCTTTTTTCTCGGGAGCTTTGGCCTCACCTGTCCAAAAGGATATATACACATCACTGGGTATATTATGCGGGTGCGCCACAAAGGGGGATGCCTTCTGAGCACTTTCGCAAGCCATTTCATCGGCCTTTTCAGAGCCGGAAGAGCTGAGCATTCTACAATTTTCCAAAGAGCCGTCACCGGCTATTTCCAAAAGAATACGTGTGGGCTTGTCTTGCTGACCTTGGGCTGTCCAGTATTGTAAAACTTCATCCATGACCAAGGCAGAATAGCCGCCCTTATGGTCGGCGGAAACCACACTGGCCCCATGGGCTACGTTTATACAGAGGCATAGAGGTAAACAGCTCAGAACGGATATTTTTTTCCACATGGATTTTTCCTCAATGGTTATTGCATCATATCTCGGGTAAAGACCAAACGTAAATTATGGTAGTGCGATGTGGGTGGCCCCGGAAACATATTGGCTTCACCCGTGCGCAAGACGGCATTTACCGTGCTGGCATCGTATTGCGCATTGCCAGAGCTTTTGTATAATTTGGCAGAAAGCACTTGCCCGCGGGAATTAAGTTTCACGTCCACTTCGGAAACAAAGTTCACACGTGTGGCAGATTCAAAATCCCAATTGGGACGCACCGCCATCATCACTTGACCAATATACACATCGTTAAGATTTCCGCCGCCAGCACCTTCGCCTTGACCGCCGCCGCCGCCTTCAAAACCACCGGCATTTTTCTTGGCTTCTGCCAAAGCGCGCGCAATGGGATCGTCCTTGGGCTTGGCCGGAGCCGGCTTTTTGGCTGGCTTGGGCGCAGGTTTTTTGGCAGGAGCTGTGGCTTCCTTGGGCTTTTCCTTAACTTCTTTTTTGGGTTCCGGCTTTTTGACTTCTGGTTTAGGCTCCGGCTTAGGCTCCGGCTTAGGTTCCGGTTTAGGTTCCGGCTTTTTAGGCTCTGGCTTGGGCTCCGGCTTGGGAATTTCAACCTTGGGTTCCGGTTTTGGCTCGGGTTTGGGTAAAGGCTTAGGCTCCGGCTTGGCTTGTTTCACTTCTTCCACAGGCTCAGCCTTTTTTATTTCTTCGGGCACCACGGGAACTTCTTCTGCTTTGGGTAGAGAAGGGGGAGCAATCTCCTTGGAGGGTAAAGAGGGTGCAATTTTTTCTGCAGGTTTACCCGCCGCGCCCAAGATGGGCGAGGGCGCATTGTTTCCGCCAAGGTCGCCTTCCACCAAGGAAATGAAGACGGGCGCGTCTTTCACCTCAAGGTTAGAACCGCTGGGCCATAAAAACATGCCGGCCACAAGGCCCACATGTAAGGTAATGGAAAGAACTAAAGCAAGAAATTGCATGGGAATTTACTTACCGCCCTTTTCTGGGGCTGAGGCTGGAGCCGCGGCTTCGGTGCGCATGGCTATGACACCCAGTTTTTCAATGCCGGCGGCTTTAATATGGGCCATGACGTCCACCACCACGCCGTAGGGCACTTCTTTGTCGGCTTGCAAGAACAACCCTTTGTTTTGTTCCTTCACCAGCGTGACAAGTTTAGACCCAAGGTCTTCCAAAGACACGGTGTACTCGTCTAAATATATGGTGCCGTCTCTTTGCACGGTGAGGGTGAGGTTTTCATGCTCGGTGGGCAGTACGTCCACATGCTTGGTTTGGGGTAAGTCCACTTCCAATCCTTCACTCATCATGGGCGTTGCCACCATGAAAATAATGAGCACCACCAGCATGACGTCCACAAAGGGCGTCACGTTAATATCGGCCACAAAGCCATTGCTTTTTCCTACATTTGCGCCCATGGTTTATGCCTTTGTGCTTGGTCTTTGCGCGTTGATTTCGCGTTGTACGCGGTTCAAAAATACACCGGCAAAGGTGGTGAGCATATTTTCGATTTGGCTAAGTTTGCCGAGAAAAATATTATACCCCACCGTGGCAGGTACAGCCACACCAAGGCCAATGGCCGTGGCCACAAGGGCTTCGGAAATACCGGGGGCCACCGTGGCAAGGGAAGCAGATTTGAGCATGCCTATGGAGTGGAAGGAGTGCATGATGCCCCAAACGGTACCAAAAAGACCAATGAAGGGCGCCGTGTTGGCGGTGGTTGCCAAAAGAGCCAATTTGCGATGCATGCGGGTGATTTCTGTGCCCACGCCCAATTGTAAGGAGCGGTTCACGTTGTCCACCACGATTTCGGAAGAATTGCCCAACTCTTTAGACTTATTAAATTCCATAACCCCTTGGTGGGCCACAAAATACAATGGAGATGCCGGATCGGATCCTAAAGACTGTACGGCTTCGCGCAAATCTTTGGCTTGTTCAAAGCGAGCCATACCTTGAGTGGCCTTTTTTTTGGCAGCGCCCAGCATGAACCATTTTTGAAACATAAGTGCCCAGCTTACGATGGACATAAGTACCAATAATGCCAACACCATTTGCGCAATGAGGCTGGCTTCTTTTACCATTTGAAAAAAACTAAATTCCATGATTCTCCCTCGGGGCATTGAAAGCCTTGCAAAGTTTTTTTGATATGAAAGTCCCAAAAAAACCTTGCTTGTTGTGGTCTAATACACCGTACTCAAGGGGCTTTTTTGGCAAAATAGCATAAATGTATAGGGCACAATGCATTGCTTTGGACTTTTTTTCAAGAGATTTTTTAGACTTTTTTTAGCCTGTGGCAAGTGAAAAAAACTGATAAGCTGTTTAAATATAGCTTGTAATGTTCGCCACGTGCGCGTGTGTTTAGGGGGGCATAGTTCAGGTGCCATGGGCCTGTTACGCAGATGTTATATAAGCGTATTGCCAGTGCTCTGCAATGTGTGTATATACATGCCCAAGGAAAAGCGTTACCTTAGCCCAAAAAAGTTCATTTTTTTCTTTTTCACACAGTCCTTATGATTTTCAGCGCTGTGAGCGGCTTTATTCTCCAATTTCAAGCACGGGTAGCGCCGAAAAAAATATATGCAAGATACTTTTGTTACCATTACTCCCCTTGGTGGGATGGGTGAAATTGGCCTTAACTGTCAACTATGGGAAGGCCCTCAGGGCATTGTCATGGTGGATTGCGGGCTCATGTTTCCGGACGATTCACATTTAGGCATTGATGTTATCATCCCCTCTTTTGAACATATTCTTTCCATTCGCGATCGATTGCTTGGTATAGTGCTCACCCACGGCCACGAAGACCACATTGGCGCTTTGCCGTGGCTGGTGCCCTTGGTGCGCGGCATCAAAATTTATGGCTCGGCCTTTACGCTGGCTTTAGTGGAGCATAAACTGCGTGAACGCGGTCTTTTGGATAGAGTGGAGCTCGTGGTCATGAAGGGAGAAATCTTTGAAGAACCACGCCAAAAGCCTCTGGCTGTGGGGGATTTTCTCTTTCGCTTTTTCCCCGTGTGTCACTCCATTCCCGATGGATTTGCTCTGGCGGTGACCACGCCCGTGGGCAATGTGTTGCACACAGGTGACTTTAAGATAGACCCACATCCCTTGGAAGGCAGTGGCACCGACGTGCGTCTTTTTGAAGAATTTGCCGGAGAGCAGGGTTTACGTTTATTGCTTTCAGACTCCACCAACGTGGAGCGTGAAGGGCGTACCCTTTCTGAGCGCGAGGTGAAGGACTCTTTGCAGGCCATTGTGGAAAAGGCGCAAAAGCGCGTGATTATTACGCTGTTTTCCAGCCATATCCACCGCATACAAGAGGTCTTTGATATTGCGCGCGCCACCGATCGTACGGTGGTCATCAGCGGTAAGTCTTTGGCCAATAATATTGAAAAAGCCAAAGATCTTGGTTTTATCCGCATGCCTCCCTCTTTTTATAATGCGCACAATGGCGTGCCCGATGTGTCGCCCGAAAGAATTATTCTTTTGGTCACCGGTGCGCAGGGCGAGCCCTTGTCGGCTTTATCGCGCATGGTCATGGGCGGTCACAGACAGCTTTCTGTGCAGGAAGGGGATACCATTATCATGTCTTCACGCATGATTCCTGGCAATGCGCGCACCATTTCTGCCATGATTAATGGCATGTATAGGCAGGGTGCTGAGGTGTATTATGAAAATGTGCGCGCCATTCACGCTTCGGGTCATGCCCATAAAGAAGAGCTCAAAGATATCTTTTATGCCACACGTCCGCAAAACTTTGTGCCCATTCACGGAGAATACAGGCATCTTGTGAAGCACTGTCGTCTGGCTCAAGAATGTGGCGTGCCCGAAAGCTGTACATATTTATTGGAAGATGGCGACCCCATCACATTGCTTGCGGATAGCATTCGCCGTGAACCTAAAATTGCCGCCGATCGTACCTTGGTGGACGGTAAAGGCGTGGGCGATGTGGGGCATGCCGTGCTACGTGAGCGCCAAATTTTGGGCGGCGAAGGCATAGTCTTTGTGGTCTTGGTGGTGGATGATGAAACGGGCAAGGTTCTACACGGGCCCGAGATACATTCCAAGGGATTTGTGTTCGAAATGCAATTACGCCACCTACTTGAAGATGCGCAATGTCTTGTGCTGGACCAGCTTGAAGAAGTTGGCGCTAACAATGTGAGCCGCTTGCATGATGGTATTCGTGCCTCGTTACGTCGTTTCTTTAGACGCGTGGTGGATAGGGATCCCATAGTGGTGCCCATCATTTCCGTCGTGTAGCAGGCTGTTGAAAAAGGGCAAACTACTGCGTCAAAATAAAAAAGCAGACCACTTGTGTATGTCTATATACACGGCGTGTCCTGCTTTTTCATTTTTCCTTGCATTTCACCCTTTTTGAACAGCCTGTTTTAGATAGTCGACACTGAAAAATTACTTAAAGTGTCACCTAACATAAACGCACTTTGTGCGCCCGTTGGTTTGGTCCCCGGTCATGTATGTCCATATATATTATAAAGCCTCCCGCTGTTCACAGCTAGGAGGCTTTGTTTTATTTTAGCATTGTCAAATTGTGCCAGAATCTTAGCAGAATTTGGCATTATCCATATGGCTTATGGGAACATGCCACGCAATTGCTTTGCTTTTACAACACGTTGCAAAGCAAGCATGTATCCTGCCATACGTAAGGGGACCTGCTTTTCTTGTGAGATTGCCCATATTTCGTCAAAAGCTCTGCTCATGATTTTTGCCAAATGGGTGTTGATATAGTCTTCTTCCCACATGAAGGCTTCCAAGTTTTGTACCCATTCAAAATAGGAAACCACAACGCCGCCGGCATTGGCGAGTACGTCCGGTAATACCGCAACACCTTTTTCATGTAGAATTTTATCGGCTTCAACAGAAGTGGGGCCGTTGGCACCTTCAATGATGATGCTTGCCTTAATATCATGCACATTTGATTCGTTTATCTGGTTTTCCAGTGCGGCCGGGCAAAATACGTCCACAGGCAATGCCCAGAACTCTTTTGTGGTGATGTTTTTAAGGCCTGGCTCGTTGTAGCCTTTAAGAGATTTACCGTACTCTTGGGAGTAGGCTATGGCTTTTTCCACGTTAATACCGTCAGGATTGTAGAAAGTTGCGCCCACGTCACTTATGGCAACAATGCGGCACCCTTTCTCTACCAACAAGCGGCTGGCAATACCGCCAACATTACCAAAGCCTTGCACAGCAATGCGCAGGCCCTCAAAAGAGCGGTTGGTCTTGCGTAGGTAGTTTTCTAGCGTTAGCATAACGCCTCTGCCCGTGGCTTCTACACGACCCAGCGAACCACCAATTTCTAAGGGTTTACCAGTCACAACGGCGGGCACAGCATAGCCATGGAATACGCTGTAAGCGTCCATCATCCATGCCATCACTTGCGCATCGGTGTTCACATCAGGTGCTGGGATGTCACGCTCAGGCCCTACAATGGGCAAAATTTGCGCCATGTAGCGCTTTGAGAGGCGAGTGAGCTCTTGGCGTGAAAGTTTAGATGGGTCTACTTTTACACCGCCTTTGGCGCCACCATAAGGAATGTTAACAATGGCGCACTTAAACGTCATCCACGCCGCAAGCGCTTTTACTTCGTCAAGATCTGCGTCGGGGTGGAAGCGAATGCCGCCTTTGCAAGGGCCGCGAGAGCTACAATGTTGTACACGATAGCCTTGAAAAATTTCTACGTGCCCGTCGTCCATGGTCACTGGAACAGACACAATCAATTCACGCTCAGGATAGCACAAACCAACGTATTCGTCACGTTGCATGCCAAGCTTTTCAGCCGCTGTATGGAGTACTGAGAGCATATTTTCATAAGGATTGTAATTTTTCGACATGGCTGTCTCCTTTTAGATCACCTGTCTGTTAGATGTTTACTGCGGTGTTTCTGATACAGAGTTTTTTCACTCTTTGTACCTTGGGCCTCAGATATACACATAGCTATTTATAACAGTTTGTAATAAAAGTGATTTTCTGTGTCTCCCCCATGAGTGGATGAAAAGTTGTACTTCTGTGAAGCAATATATGACTTTTCTGTCTTTTGCAATACTATTTCCTTAAAAAAGCTTTCCTAGAAGGCATAATTGGTTAAATTTTTCTGAAAAAGTACTGTTTGAGCACTCATTGGATATTGTGCACTGGAGACATCTTAAGGCAACAGTGGCTCAATGAATTTTTTTAGGTTTTTTTGACAAAAAAATATTTTTTTGTTTTCTACCAAAATGTATATGTGAAAAAAATGAACAGGGCTGAAAAAGCTTTTTTTGTGCGTAAAATGGTCTAAAAAAGGGCGATACCGTAAGGTAGAAAGCCTTTTTTCTTAAATATGGAAATTACGACACAGTGGAAAAATGTCTCTTGGGAAAAATAGTAATTAACTATGAATTATCACAATATGCTGGAAAAATTGCTTTTCTGATAAAGAAGTCCATGTCAAAATGAATGCTTATTGACAAGGTAGGGTTCTCGTGCCATCATGCGTTTAACTCAACCTGTAACGCACGCTGTACCGGCGCTCTTTGTGAGGTGCTATGTTTAAAAAAGCTTTACTTGCCTTTTTGGATCACTTCGAAAGTTACATTTGTCAGTTTTTATTGGTCTTTTTTGTGGTCACCATTTTTATGCAAATAATTTTGCGTGCCATAGACCAGTCCTTGTATTGGACCGAAGAGATCGCCCGCTTTGCTTTTATTTGGTTCATCCTGTTTGGTGCCTCCTACGCCACTCGTCTTGCCGCATTAAATCGCGTCACCATGCAATTTAATAAATTCCCGCCCATCATCTCCACAGTATGTATTTTCATCGGTGATGTGCTGTGGATTGGCTTTAGTCTTGCCATGGCCTATTATGGCTATTTGAGTGTGCTCGACTTGGCTGAATTCCCTTATTATACAGCGGCATTGGACTGGAATCTAGCCTATGTATATATGGTGTTCCCCATAGCTTTTTGTCTCATGGCCATACGCATTATTCAGGTGAATTTCATTAAATTTGTCCTTCACCAAGAAATAGAAGATCCGGATCAAGCCGCCATTGAAGAAAGTAGACATATTTTGGCCGATAAAGGAGAAGACGTATGATACCCGATATAACTTCGGCCCAAATAGCGCAAATCCTCTTTGTGTCTTTTTCGGTGCTCTTGCTCCTTGGCACGCCCATCATGGTGGCCCTTGGTATTTCTGCCATGCTCAGTTTTGTGGTGGTGGGTACCGACCTTAGTAATATGATTCAAATGGCCTTTTCATCCATGACGTCCTTTCCGCTCATGGCATTGCCGTGTTTTGTGCTGGCAGGAGCCCTCATGGAATGCGCCGGCATGTCGCGGCGGTTGGTACATATTGCTGAAAACATTGTGGGTCCCATTCCCGGCGGCTTGGCAGTGTCCACGGCATTATCATGCGTATTTTTTGGTGCCATTTCCGGCTCCGGCCCTGCCACCACGGCGGCGGTGGGCATGCTCATGATTCCGGCCATGACCAAGCGCGGGTATGACCCCGGTTATGCCGCAGCCACCACGGCCACGGCAGGCGGTGTGGGCATTGTTATTCCGCCCAGTATCCCCATGGTTATCTATGGTGTGTCCGGTCAGCAATCCATCACCAAGATGTTCATGGGCGGCATCATCCCCGGTATACTCATTGCCCTGGGTTTAAGTCTCTTGCATGTCTATCTTTGTCGTAATTTACAAACTACAGGCACTGTGCAATGGTCTGCCTCAAGCCTTAAGCATTCTGTGAAGGATGGCTTTTGGTCTGTCATGGCTCCGGTCATCATCTTGGGTGGTATTTATGCCGGTTGGTTTACCCCCACAGAAGCCGCCGTTGTGGCCATTATGTACACCATATTTATAGGTGTTTTCGTCCATAAGGAATTGACTTTCCATAGTTTCATGAATTGCCTCAAAACCACCTCTTGGCTCACGGGTCGTGTGCTGGTGCTGGTGTTCACGGCCTATGCCTTTGGACGTATTTTAACCGAATATCGCATCCCCGCGGAAATTGCCGCATGGATTTTAGCCTATACAGATAATGTGGCTGTGGTGTGGGCCTTTGTGGTTATCTTGCTCTTATTCCTTGGCATGTTCATGGAAACCTTGGCTCTTATCCTCTTGGTGACACCGGTGCTTTTGCCCGTCATGGTGGCCTATGGGGTGGATCCCATTCACTTTGGTGTCATCTTGGTGTGTTGTTGCGGTGTGGGCTTCTCATCGCCGCCGCTGGGAGAAAATCTCTTCATTGCCTCGGGTATTTCCAAGGTCAGTTTGGAAGAACTGGCCGTGAAGGCCTTGCCCATGATGGCTGTGAACGTGCTGGTCATTATTTTACTGGTGGTTTTCCCGCAATTGGTGCTGTGGTTGCCTAATATGGTGAAACTTGGTGCCATGTAAAACTTTATATGCATTTACCCCTAGTTGTTAGGGTTAAATATAAGTTCATCTTGAAAAGGAGAGAAAATGAAGCGTTTATCTTTATTAGTTTTGGCTTTATCTTTGTTTTGCTTTGGTTCTTTTTCCGAAGCGTATGCAGCTAAAGTGTTAAAAGTGGCTGTGGGCGACCCAGAAGACTCCGAGCAAGGTTTTGCCGCCAAGGCCTTTAAAAAGTATGTGGAAGAAAATGGTAAGGGTAAATATGAAGTGCAATTGTTCTTCTCATCTGCCCTTGGTGATGAAACCGAAACCATTCACAATGTTCGCGCCGGTACGTTGGACTTTTGTGTGGTAGGTATTGCCAACTTGGTGCCTTTTTCCAAGCAAATGGGTGTGCTCACCTTGCCCTACCTTTTCGATAATTTAGAGCAAGTGCGCACCGCCACCAGTGGCCCTGCATCCGACCTCATGAATAGCTATGCCACCAAGGCGGGCTTCCGTATTTTAACGTGGACATATACCGACTTCCGTTATATTTCCAACTCCGTGCGTCCCATTAAGAAAATGGAAGATATCAAGGGCTTAAAGTTCCGCGTGCCACAAAGCGCCGTGCTTTTGGCTGCCTACAAAGCCTTTGGCGGTAGCCCTGTGCCCATCGCATGGTCTGAAACCTTCACATCCTTACAACAAGGCGTTGTGGACGGCCAATGCTATGGTTACATCGGTTTCAAAGCCATGAAGTTCCATGAAGCAAATCAAAAGTACATCACCGAAGTACACTACACCTATCAATTACAACCACTCATCGCTTCTGAGCGCGTGTTCAGAAAAATGAGCAAAGAAGATCAAGCTCTCATCGTTGCCGGCGGTAAGGCCGCTCAAGATGCTGTATATCAATACCAAGTGGACGAAGGTTCCAAGGTTAAAGCAGAACTCATCAAGATGGGCGTGCAAATTGACCAACTTGAAGACGAAGAAAAGTGGAAAAAAGCCGCCATGGACATCGTTTGGCCCGAAATGGCTGAATTTGTGGGCGGAAAAGATGCCATCAATGCTTTCTTGAAAGCAGCTGGCAAGCCCGAGTGGAAATAAGGTTTTAGGTTAGAAATGAATGGGGCGCCTTGTGCGCCCTTTTTTATGGAAAAATTTCCCCCTGCTGAGGTGGCAGGGTAAGATTAAAAGAATGGCGTGCGTCAGAATATAAATTATGTATAATAACATGATTTATAATAAAAAGATGAGTTTTGGCAGAAAGTATTTTCATGTAATAGGTATTTTCATGGAGCATTCTTGCATAAAAAGAGTATATAAAAGATATTTGCTTTCTTTAGCAAAGCATTGTATGTACAATGAAAATATAAGGGTTTTGCGCTTTGTGCGCATGCCTATAATCAATACTAGGAAAATTATATGCTTACATTGGTGCTAGCTGTGGCGGCTGCGCTTATCATTTCTGCCATTTGCTCCCTTACGGAAACCATGTTGTACTCTGTATCGTGGGCCCACATTGAGGAGCTTCGCAAAAAAGGCAAGCTTTCCGGAGAATTACTTTTTCAAATGCGCTCGCAAGTGGAAAAACCCATTGCCGCCGTGCTCACATTGAATACCGTGGCCAATACGGCCGGTTCTGCTGTGGCCGGTGCGGCTTTTTCTACTGTTTTTGACTCTGTATATATGGGTGTTTTTGCCGCCATTTTCACCTGTCTTATACTTATTTTTGGCGAAATTATTCCCAAAACCTTGGGTGTGCTTTACGCCAATCCCGTATCCACGGTGCTGGCAAGACCGCTTTTTGGCATTACCAAATTGCTCACCCCCATCATTTGGCTTTCTTCTTGTATTACAAGACTTTTTTCTCCAGCCACTGATGGCCCGCAAATGTCGGAAGATGACATTCGCGCAGTAACATCGCTTTCTCGCAAGGCCGGCATGATTCAGCCTTATGCCGAAAGCACCATACGCAATGTACTCTCTCTTGAGAGAAAACGCGTGTGGGACATCATGACGCCAAGAACGGTGGTTTTTTCTTTGGAGGCAGACCTTGAACTCAAGGAAGCTTGCTCCCAACCGGACATTTGGCACTTTAGCCGTATACCCATTTTTGCCGATGATAATGAAGACATAGTGGGTCTTGTAGAACGGCGCACCTTGGCCAAGTATTTGGCGCAAGGCCAAGAATGCAAGGGCAAGGATTGTACCCTTGGTGACATTATGATTCCTGTGCAATTTGTACAAGAAAGCCTCACCTTGGATAAGCTTTTGCAAAACTTTTTGAATTCACGCATGCACCTTTGTGTCGTATTGGATGAGTACGGCGGACTGGCTGGCGTGGTCTCTTTAGAGGATGTCTTAGAGGAAATTTTAGGACGCGAAATTGTGGACGAAAGCGATGCTGTGGCAGATTTACAAGAACTTGCCAGAGCAAGGCGCAAGGCAGCAACGCAAAAAGTATGAAAAGCTTGACCTTGCGGGCTTATTAAGAGTAATTCTTAGTTAACGCAACTCGCAACTCATAGGAAATTCTATGGCAAAAAAGAAATCAACCCATGTGTATATAGTGGCCCTTCTCTTGTTTTTGAGTGGTGCCGGCTACTTGGTGTATTCGGGGCTTTCAGAAAATAGTATTTATTTTTTGAATGTGTCTGAAGCCTTGGCCGCCGACTCTTCAAAATTACAAGCTGCCAGATTGTTCGGTACCGTCAGCGAAAAAGACTTACACCCCTCCACCGAGGCTCCCGGTGTATCCTTTCGCTTGGTGGACGCAGAACATGCCGACCAGACGCTTTTGGTGCGCTACAGCGGTGCTGTACCCGACACCTTTAAAGCCGGCGCAGAGGTAATAATTGAAGGTGGTCTTGGGCAGGACGGTGTTTTCAGCGCCAAGAGCCTCATGACCAAATGTCCGTCCAAATACGAAAAAGAAAATCGTACCTAAACCTAAGCGCACAGCCTAGCTGTTAGCCTTTATTTTGCCTTAAAGATTTATGAATTATTCATGAATCTTTTTTGGCGTGCTCATAAATTTAGCCAATTGGGAGTCTTTATGTATATATTTGCCTATGCCATGCTTATCTTGGCATTATTAACCAGCCTTGGTGGCGCAGGTCTTGCGGTGATGCAGCTCTATCAAGGGCGCGCCCAAGCCTTGTGGCTGGTGGAAAAAGCCCAAGCCATCATGACCTTTGCCTTGGTTCTGGCTTCTGCCTTGCTCTTACATGCCCTGTACTGGAATGATTTTTCCGTGGTGTATGTGGCCAGTTACACAGATAAATTGTTACCCACATTCTACCGCTTAACGGCTTTCTGGGCCGGTCAACCTGGGTCCTTGCTCTTTTGGGCCTTGTCGGTGGCTGTGGCAGGAACGTGTTTTTCCTTCACCCCATCGTATAAAAAGCTCACCGAAGAAACCCGCCTTTGGTTCTGGATTTTCTTCTTGCTCATCATGGCCTTTTTTGCACTCTTGCTCACGGGCTGGAGCAACCCCTTTATAGTTCAAACGCCTGCACCTGCCGACGGTAGAGGCCTTAACCCCCTCTTACAAAACCCCGGCATGATTTTCCATCCGCCCTTACTCTTTTGGGGCTATGGCGGTTTTGTTATTCCCGGCTGTTTGGCACTGGCGCAATGTCTTTCGGACAATGAAGAAATTGAAGGCTCTTGGGTCACTGTGGCTCGCCCCTTCACATTGTGGGCATGGCTTTTCCTCACGGCAGGCATCATTTTAGGTGCTTGGTGGGCCTATATGGAACTGGGCTGGGGCGGCTACTGGGCATGGGATCCGGTGGAAAATGCTTCCATCATTCCTTGGCTCATAGGTACAGCGGCTTTGCACACCACCATCATACAAGTGCGCCGTGGCAAACTGGGCCGTGCCAACGTCTTCCTCATGGCGCTCACCACCGTTTCTGCCTTCTTTGCCACCTATTTGGTGCGTAGCGGCGTGGTGCAATCTGTGCACGCCTTTGGTGATGGCGGCGTGGGAACGCCTCTCTTGGTATTCATCATTGCCAGCACCTTGCTCAGTGCCGTGGTGGCCATGGTGGGCTATAACAGCCGCAAATCCTTGGTGGGCATTGACAGCCGCGAAGGCATGTTGGTGGTGACGGCATGGGTGCTTATTTTGCTTTCCATCATCATCTGTTTAGGTACCTTATGGCCCATCATTTCCAAGCTCTGGTCGGCGCAATCGCAAGGCTTAGACGCTAATTTCTATAATAAAGTGTGCTTGCCACTCTTTGCCCTCATTGCGGCCATCTTCTCCTTCTGCCCATGGCTTGGCTGGAATGGCGGCGTGCGCGACATGAAGAAATTGCTCATAGTATTGGCCACCTTTGCCCTCACAGCCATGGCTTTATGGATGACAGGCTACAGACAAGCCACGGCCTTTGTGGCCACGGCGGCTTCCGTGGCGGCACTGGTTTCCTTGGGTCTGCTCATGATGGAAAAGTCTGTGCGCAAGCAAATGAATGCAGTGGCGGCACATGGCGTGCACTTGGGTCTTTTGCTCATCGTCATTGGTGTGGCTTTCTCCGGCCCGTATAAAGATGAAGCCACCCTCGTGCTTGGCAAAGGTCAGCAGGGTAAAGTGGGCGATTATACCGTGGTCTTGGTGGACATGGCCGAAGGGCGCGAGAAGACCTTTGAATACCTCGAGGCTCGCATTCAGATCTTGAATGAAGACCAAGAAACACAAGGTCTTTTGGCACCGCAAATGCGTATCTATCATAATTTTGACGGCATGAAATTCTCCGAAGCTAGCACCATTTTCAGTCTTGGTAATGAATTTTATGCATCGCTCTTGGGTATAGATGCCTCGGGACGCGCGTCCTTGCGAGTAAGCTCCAATCCCTTGGTCAACTGGCTCTGGGTGGGCGGCACGCTCATGTGTCTTTTCCCCATTTTGGGCTTACGCAGACGCAAGCGTAGCGTGGTGCCCGATGAGGACGAAGACACCAGCCCGCAACAGGCATAAAGGCTTCGTATGACAGCCGTGCTGGAATTACAAAAGGTTACCAAGTTCTTTGGGCAGCGTTGCATCCTTAAGGATGTGAACCTCTCTGTGCAAGCGGGCACGGTGACCTTGCTCATGGGTGCCAATGGGGCGGGCAAGTCCACCCTCATGCGCCTCATGGCAGGCTTGGCACAGCCTAGCATGGGGCAGGTGCTTATGCATGTGCGCGAGCAAGAGCTTGGCTATTTGGGCCACGCCACTTTTGTGTATCCGGCGTTGACTGCCAGCGAAAATTTGGCCTTTTGGGCACAAATGTACGGTTTACAAACACAAGGCCCTTTGCAAGATGCCATTGATGCCGTCTTGCAAAGGGTAGATTTACAGCCTTTTGCTGAGGAAAAAGCCGGTGTTTTTTCGCGCGGCATGGCGCAACGCTTGAACTTGGCAAGGGTGCTTTTGCTTAAGCCCAAGCTGTGGCTTTTTGACGAGCCCAGCACCGGCCTTGATGTGCGCTCTGCTCAGATGTTGCGTGAAGAAGTGCTCAGTGCCAAGCAAGAAGGTGCCGCCATTGTGTGGATAAGTCATGATTTGCACAGCGATGGTGCCATGGCCGACGCTTGTTTATATATTGAAAAAGCACGCGTACAGCTCAAAGATAAGGCAGAATTATCATGCTAAAAGCACTATTGGCGCTTATCCGTAAAGATATACGCTTGGCCCGCGGGCAAGGGCTCATCCAAGCTCTTTTGCTGGGCTTGCTCTTACTCTTTGTCTTTAGTCTATCCCTTGAGGTGGGCTCTGTCATGTCGCCCCAAGGGGCGGCGGCCATCTTTTGGTTGGCTTCGGCCTTTTGCCAAGTGTTGGTTTTCAATATGTTGTATGGCATAGAAGAAGTGAACAATGCCCGCCAAGGTCTTTTGCTCATGCCGCAACCTTTATATGTGGTGTGGCTGGCCAAGGGCATAAGCGGTTTCCTCTTAATTTTATTGGCTCAAGCGGTGTTTTTGCCGGCTTCCATCATTTTTTTGGGGCAAAGCATTTCGCCATTGTGGTTGGAAGGCCTAGCCATCATCTTATTGGTGGATGTGGGCATGGCGGCTTGCGGTTCGCTTCTTGGGGCCTTATCCCAAGGGCAAGCGGCGCGCGAGTCTTTGTTGAGCATCATTGTATTCCCCCTCTTGGTGCCCTTGCTTTTGGCAGGCATACGCGTGGGGGCGGCGGGCTTTTCGCAAGCAACGCCCGAAGGTTTAGAAAATTGGTTTGGTGTGGCTTTGGCCTTTGATGCCCTTTTTTTGGGGGCCGGCCTGCTCCTTTTTGATTATATTTATGCCGGGGAGGATTAAATGCCCCTTGTAGCTATTTTAGCCCTCTTGGGCACCGTGGCCATGGTGGTGAGCCAATGGTTTATTTTTGTATACGCTCCCATAGAGGCTCATATGGGCTTGGTGCAAAAGATATTTTATATCCATTTGCCCTTGTCTTGGTGGTCTTTTGTGAGTTTTTTTGTGGTTTTTGTGGCCTCCATTGCTTATTTGAAAACGCGCTCCCCCAGGTGGGATGAACTGGCAAAGGCCGGTGCCGAGGTGGGCGTACTTTGTGCTGGATTGGCCATTGTGACGGGCTCCATTTGGGCGCGGCACTCTTGGGGCGTGTGGTGGACATGGGATCCACGCTTAACCACGGCCCTCATCATGTGGTTCATATACACAGGCTATTTAATTTTGCGCGGGCTGGATATGCCCAAGTCGCGCAATGCCAATATCCGCGCCGTTGTGGGTATTGTGGCCTTTGTGGATGTGCCACTGGTGTTTTTGTCGGCGCGTTTGTGGCGTTCCATTCACCCTGCGGTGTTCGCTTCCAAGGGTGGTGGGCTTGATGATGCCATGAAGGTGACCATTTTTGTATGCCTTGCAAGTTTTGGCATCCTTTGGGCGGCTTTATTGCTTTTCCGTAAAAAGCAGTTGGAGCAAGAAGCCCAAGTGGAAGAATTGTTCATGGCACAAAGGGAAGAGTTTTCTTCGTAAGATAAGGATATATGTATGGAAAGTACAACATGGATACTCATGGCCAATGTGGCCGTATGGATAGGAATTGGCGGCTATGTGGCTTTTTTAGCCAAAGGTCAAAGCGCCTTGAAAAAACGTATAGCGTTAAAGGAGCACATGGACAATGTTTGAGTTAGCTGCTTCTCGTAAAATAATTTTGGCCCTTCTTACTTTGGGCTTGTTGGTGATGCTTGGTATTTCGTTACAACAACGAATCTCGGGCGAGCCTTTGGTTGTGCAAGGTAATCCTTCTTCCTCCAGTGAAGCCGCAGACCCCATGGCGGCCCTCATGACGGAAATTGGCACGCATATGGAAGAATTGAAGCAAAAACCCGATGATTTCGACATGCTTGTGCACACGTCTGATTTACTCATTCAAACCCAGCAATGGGACGCGGCAGAGTCCTTTTTACAGCGCGCCATTAAAATTGACGCCACCAAGTCAGAGCCGCATTATATGCTAGGCATAGTGCTACATAATAAAGAAAAGCATGCCGAAGCCGCCGCATCTTTGGAAAAAGTGGTGACCATGAATAACGACGCTTCGGCCCGTTATAGCCTTGGTGTGCTCTATGCTTACTATTTGGATAATAAAGAGCGCGCCCTTGAGCATTTGAAGACGGCGTTACAGGATAAAAACTTGCCGGATTCTTTGCGCTTGGCCATTGAAGATGAAGTGAAAAAACTTGAGCAAGCTCCTGCTCAATAAGAGGGAATAAAGCTTATGACACAAAAAAGAAAAAACGCTTCAGGCCCCAGTGCTCCTGTCATGGTGCGCCGTAGCACGCTCTATGTTTCTGTGGTGGCGGCCTTGTTATTTGGTTTGTATTTGGGCACGCTTATTCCTGCGCTCATGGGCAGTACCACACCTCAAGGTGGTCAAGGCACCAGTAATCTTGAAGTAATGCAAGATAATGATGAGCATATTACCGATGCCGAAGCCTTTGCGGCGCAAAACCCCAAGGACGCCGATGGCTGGATACATTTGGGTAATTTGTATTTTGATGCCAAACAGCCAGAAAAATCTGTCATGGCCTACACAAAAGCATTGGAAATAAAACCAAATAATGCTAATGTTTTGACCGACAGAGGCACCATGTACCGCCTTTTGGATAAATTTGATTTGGCGTTGGAATCCTATCGCAAAGCCAGTCAAGTGGACCCACGCCACGAAAACTCCCTTTTCAATGCGGGCGTAGTGTTGTACTTTGACTTAAACCGTAAGGATGAAGCCAAAGAAATGTGGCAACGATTGGTGCGCTTAAATCCCAATGCTAAAACTCCCGATGGGCAAAGAGTTGAGGATATGCTCAAAAAAATGTAAGAGCCACATCCCAACGTGAACTTTTCTAAAGTCGCCCCCATGGAGTCGTGTACTCTGGGGCGGCTTTAGTTATTTTATACGATTGCAGAAACTTTTTGTGAAGCACTTTTGCGAGATGCTTGAGTAACGTGCTTTCATGTGCGTTGGTATAATTCGATTTACATACTACTACAGTGTAATCAGCGTCTGCTGTAGTACGAGACACATATGGAAAATTTTCCAGCCAAGAGAATACATTGTCGGAGGCATATATGACATGGCACGATTTGCGTAATAAAGGGGCTGTTCAAGCACCGTCTTTTTTTCCTTTGTGGAGCTTTCTTCTCATAACGGCCTTGGCTTGGTCTTGGCTTACACTGGGAGCCCATGCGGCTTCTGATTCTGTGCCCAATATTCCCTTGGCCGAGGCGCAAAAAGAAAGCTTTGAACTGGCGCCTTATATGTCAGCCTTTGTGGATGAAAGCGGAACTCTTTCGGTGCAAGATATACAAAATCCGCAAATCCAAAAGAAATTTTCACCCTTACAATCGGGCTATGAACAAGATTTTGGCGTTCTTTGGCTGCGATTCACCCTTTCTGCCAAGGCAAATGCCGCTGAGGATCCCACCTATTTGCTAGATCTTGGCAGTGCGCTTGCTCAAAAGGCTTTGCTTTTTGTGCCCGAAGTGCAAAATCCCATGCAATGGCAAGAGTATACCCCCAGTTCTCGGGGCATTTTTCTCATGCCGGAACAGCAAGATACTACCATTACGGCATATATTCGTTTAAATGGATTGCCCAATTTATGGTTTTCGCCTGTACTGCGCACGCCGCACAATGCCGCCACTTCCTTTGAGCTCTTGGCTTATCCAGCCGCCATTGTGGGGCTTTTTGTGGTTATGTTGCTCTGCCTTTTGCGAGGCGTTAGTGGCAAGGGGCAGTGGCGTTATTGGGCAGGTTTATATACGGCGGTGGTACTTTATCACGCCATTGTGGGCATTCCCACCTATGCCACAGCGCATATCCCCATGGGAGACTTGAGTGCTGTGCTAGCCCCCGGTGTAGCCCTTATTTTATGGGCACATGTGGCACGTCATATCATGAATACGCCACAGCAGTCTCGCGCCATAGATATACAATATGTACTTCTCACGGCGGTGGGTATTGTGGTGGCCCTTTTGCCTTTGGTGCCGGGCTTCACATGGACAGTGCGCTATTTAGAGCTTTGGCCTTTGTTACTCTTGCTTTTTGTGCCCACTTCTTTGGCCACCTGCATGAGCGGTTATGTGGGCTCTCGTCGCTTTCTCATAGCGTGCTTGGTGCCGCCCTTGGCTGTGGCAGTGGCCGTGGTGGGGCTTTTGCCCCCCGTGGGCTTTAGTCTTTTGTCCTTGGGCGTGCTTGCGGCACTACCTCTTTGGGGTGTGGCACTGGGAACGCTTTTTCTTGTGGGTACCACCACCGCCGATGCTTGGCATGAACAAGGGCAAGATGCCGCTCATGAGGGCGGTTCCAGTGTGGAAAGCTTGGTGGAAAGTGACCCTAACTTGCGCTTGGTTCCCGTGGAAGAGGCACAAAGCCTTGATACGGAAGAACAGCAAGACGAAGACAGCGCACCCAAACGCGCCATATCTCCTTTGGAGGAACAGCTACGCTGGCCTGTGGAGCAATTGAGCCGTCATGTGTCGGCCCTGGAAGATTGTGCTTTGCCTGTGGCCGCCAAGGAAAGCATTCAATCCTTAAGCACGGTGAGCAAAGAAATCTTACAAATATTGCACGCTCCTGCCAGAGAGCGCATGGCTGTGCCTTCCATGGGTGGCATAGAAGATAATATTTTCGACTTACAAAGCTTGTTGCGCCAAGCCCATGATTCCGTATCTCCCGTGGCGGATAAGAAAAACATAGCCCTGTCTTGGTTTATGCCACCGCACTTGGCGCAATGCTATAAGGGAGACGCCTTACAGTTATTGTTTGTATTGCGTTTACTGTTGGAAAGTTCGGTGCGCTCCACCCATAGAGGGGCCGTACAATTGGCGGTGCGGCGTGTGCCCGAAAGCGTCAACCCAGGGCATTTGCTTTTCACCATCACCGATACAGGCACGGGTAAACCTCCGCAAGATCGCAGTGTTACGGCCTTGGCCAGAGCTTGGGAATTGTCCGCGTCCTATCACGGCTTTTTAGGTGTGGAGTGCAATGCGCACGGAGCTTCCATTTCTTTCACGGTGCATTGTGAGGTATGCTCTTTCTCGCAAAAGGACGCCGCTCCTACGCCGCAAGAAGAGAAAAATAATCCCATTATTCTTTTGTCTGACAATACCGATGAAAGACATATGTGGCGTTTTTTCTTGGAAAAAGTGGAACAACCCGTGGCAGAAGCTCGCAATGGTGAGCAAGTGGCAGATATTTATAAAGAACATGGTTCCTCTCTCATCATTGTGGATACGCGTATGCCCAGTGCAAACTTGGAGCAAACCATGCAAACTTTGTATAAATTTAGCCAAGAAAAACAAGAAAACTTTCCTGTGTGTTTGGCCATTTATGCGCCAGATCCTGCCTTACCTGAGCCCGAAAGATATTTTGAGGCCTTTGGTTTTACCCATTGCATGCCCTTGCCTGTGACCAAGCAAAGCTTATGCTCCCATTTGGAAGCCATTTTGGCGCAACAAGCCATTGAAAAAATAGTACAACATCAAGAAGATATTGGCAGTATCACCGAAGAGGTGACCAATTTTATTTTGGCAGAGCAAGAGCAGAGTCAGCACGAGCCGCAAGAAGAGCTACGTGAAGACACATTTGAAGATGTATTTAAGAAAATTGATGAATCTTCTGATCCCGAGCAGGCCCTTGTGCAAGACGAATTGTATGCGCAAGAAGAGCACGAGCCGCAAATGCAGGAAGAGGAAATCATTGATACAGGCTTGCCCATTTTAGAGATGGCAGGCCAGCATCCTAAGTCGAAGTCTGCCTCGTCAAGCACTTTGCCCGAGCCGCTCATGGACATGGTTTTTGATGCTCCTGCGCCCGCAGAAGCCGTAGTACAAGATGTGGAAATGGCGTTGCATATGACGCCTGATACGGCACATGACCATGAAATCGCGCCCGAACAAGGCTCGCAAGCCACGCAAGATACAGATCCTCTGGATTCAGAAGTGCAGGCTCTCATAGAAGAGCTCAGTGAAGAATTCATGGAGGAAGTGCATAAAGACGCCGAAGAAGAATATGCGAAACATGCATCCACCGCAGAATATGCGTCCAACTCTTTAGGCGATGCCATTTTGCTGGGTGGTGTGGATGATGAACCTCAAAATGCGCAAAAAGCGTATGAAGGGGATGAAGAGCCCGGATCTATAGCTGACGTGTTGTCTGATCAGGAAAGGCATTTTATTCAAAAGCACAGTCCTAAAGCAGAAGATGATGAACTCATGGAAGAGATGCTGCAACGATCGGAGTCGGATTTTGAACAAGAACGCGCTACAAGCTCTACACGTCCTGCCCCTTCGGAAGATAAAAGTAATGCTGCCTATTTAACATCTCTTATAGGTATGGATGATGACGAAGGGCAAGGCAACGAGGTTAAAGAAGAACCTGCACCCATGCCCATGAGTGACGGTGCGCTGTCTGTGCAAAAACTTTTGGATAGCATTAGTCAAGAGTCCGAGGGCAAAGATTCTGAGGGCCAAGATGCTGAGGAAAAAGATTCTGAAGTGTCGGTGTTAAGCCATGAAGAAGTGGCCGATGGGGTGACTTTGCATGAAGCCACGCGTCCTGTGGTGCGTGTGCAACCTCGCAGTATGTTGCGCCCCAAGGGAACAGTGCCCTTTGAACACGCTAAAACTTCGTCGCAGAGTGGTGGTGGTGAGTGGGTAGGTGAGCCTGTACCTGTGGGGACAAAGCCTAAAAAGGCCCCTGTTATTCTTAGAACTAAGAAAAATGTGGCAGAAAAGCCCAAGGTGAACTTGGTGGCACAATTGGCCGCCGCCACGCAAGAGCTACAAAGTTCGTTGCAGGGTGATCAGTGGGTGGGCGAACCTATGCCCATAAATAAAGATGTAACTGTTTCAGATGATAAAGAAAAGTTAACACCACAAGGGGCGCAACAGCAAGAGTCGCAACAAGAGCCCGAGGCTGTATTTGAACCTGTGCCCGAGTCCATGCCAGAATCTATGCCAGACCCTTCCTTCTCGCCAGAACAGGAAATACCGCACGAGGGAGAGCAGGTGGAAGAGCCTGTGTCTTCGTCTGCCTCTGAGTTATTGGACATGGGGCCCACTGAATCGCCTGAGCCAAAGCGCTCGCTTTTGGGGTCTTTACTGGGCTTACGCAAAAGCCCTAAACCTGCCCCTGCACCGGTGACATCTCCTTCTCAAGAATGGGTGGGCGAACCCATGCCGGTGGCTGTGCAAGCGTCCAAAAAGTCAGAAGAAAATCTTGGTTTGCAAGAGGACGATCCTTTGAGCATGACGCCCCTTGGTGCCAAGTCTGCTGAAGATTTGCCGGAATTAACTTTTCATCGTGACACAGACGCCGAAGAGCGTGGCCGCGCAGAGTTAAATCATTTGCGTCAATATCTTGGCGAATTGCAAAATGAAGAAGCCGAAAAAGCAGAGGATAATTCCACAGAATCAGTGGAAGATTTCTTTGAAGATATACCCTCTGATGCCGAAGCGTCTGCCGCCTTGCATGATTCTTCTGTGCAGAATGAGCCAACAGCAGAAAGTCTTGCACAGCAAGAGCCTTTACAAGCAAGCTCTGAAGAGAGTAAGCTTACGTCAAAAGCTTTTTCTCCTTTTGCATGGGACGCAGAGTCCGTCCCGCAGGATGATGAGGCAGCGCAGGCCCATGTGCAAGATGTACGATCAGAGCCGGAGTCGGATGAGAATGCCCATGATGGCATGTCAGAGGAAAACATTCCCCTTGAAATTCCGCAAGGGCTTAACCCCATTGAGCAATTGCTCTTTGAGCTTGATGCATACTTAGCAAGGGCCCATGACGAGCTTCGTGCGGGGCATTGGAAGGGCGTGGAACAATCGGCTGGAGCCATGGCTCACAGCGCAGAAATCTTTGGCTTACGCACTCTCGGTCGCCTTTCACGCACCGTGGAAGCCGCCGCCAGAGCGGGTGACCAAAGCGCGCTGGAAGATTTGTTACCAGAATTAGACATGAGCGTACAAAGGAATAAAGCAGCCTTACAAGCGTAATATATCTTAGGGCTGTCTTATTAGAAGACAGCCTTTTTTTTAAAATATAGCTAAAAACGGAAAGCCCATGGAAGTACATTGGTTTCAATTTTTAGATCTTAAGCCACTTTCCGTGGCATATCTCTTTTCTGCGGTGGCGCTGGGGCATCTTTTGCTCCATAAAAGCAATCCGCGTTCGGCACTGGCATGGTCGGTGGCCATAGTCTTTCTCCCTTGGGTGGGAGTCGTTTTGTATACTATTTTTGGCATTGCGCGTTCAGAAAGTCGCGCCGCATCTCTCATGCGCAAAGCTCAACTGAAGGCTTTGGACTGTCCCGAATACGTCAAATGTTCCCATCCCGATAAAAAACCCGAAGGGCACGTGCAAAGCTCCTTCATTCCAAAGAAATTTATCCCCATGAATACGGTAGGTCGCAAACTTACGGGTAAATCCATCAGTGGCGGCAATGCTGTGCATCCGCTTTTTGACGGAGATGCAGCCTATACACATATGCTCGAAGCCATTGAAGAGGCCGAAGACTATGTGTACCTTGTGACCTACATTTTTAATGGTGGTGATATTGGCGCAAAGTTCATGCAAGCCTTGGGGGAAGCTGCGCAGCGCGGTGTGGATGTGCGTCTTTTGGTGGATGGCATGGGGCAATATTATTCTTGGTCGCGCCCGTGGCGTCATTTACAGGAAAGAGGCGTGCAGATAGTAGAATTCATGCCATTGCGTTTTTTTCCGCCCAAATTTTCCATCAATTTGCGTAATCACCGCAAAGTGCTGGTGGCAGATAGTAAGGGCTTTACCGGTGGTATGAATATAGCTGACTATCATAGGAATACGCACAAAGATTTTTCCGTGCAAGATGTGCACTTTGCCTGCTCCGGCCCCTTGGTAAGTCAGTTGCGCGAGGCCTTTTTGTTGGATTGGGGGTTTTGCACCAATAACTATTCTGTGCCTGCCAGAGCAGAAGAAGATATGTGCGGCGATATTTTATGTCGAGTGGTATTGGATGGGCCCGGCTCCGGTAAAGATCCTTTGCACGAGCTCATTTATGGAGCCATTGGCGTTGCTCGCAAAAGCATTTGCATCATGACGCCGTATTTTTTACCCACCCATGAGGTCATGGCGGCTTTGAAAGCGGCGGCTTTGCGCGGCGTGGATGTGCGTATCATTTTGCCGGAAAAAAATAATATTTGCATGGTGCATTGGGCCACGTTCCATCTATTGCCAACGCTTTTGGAAGTGGGAGTGCGTATTTTTTATCAAAGGCCACCCTTTGCGCATACCAAGCTCTTTTTGGTGGATGATTATTATGTACAAATGGGTTCTGCAAATTTTGACGCGCGCTCCTTGCGTCTTAATTTTGAGCTCAATGTGGAATGTTTTGATTCAAGTTTTTCCAGAGAAATGAAAACGCATTTTCGTTATGTGCAAAAAATAAGCACTGCCTACACCATGGAAGATGTGAACAAAAAATCTTTGCCCGTGCGGTTGCGCAATGCGGCATTTTGGCTTTTTTCGCCATATTTATAATGATAATGGTGTGTAAAACTTAAAATGAGAGAGCGAAAGGGTGTAATGGGGGAAGGCGAGTGCTACGTTTAATGAGGTGTGGAAAAGTTCACATATCTATCGGTGGAGATATGTTGCGTATGGAGTAGCTCTGCTAGGTGATCTTGCGTGGTGGAGAAAATAATAGATCCCACAATAGTAAAACAAACACTTAATATCAATATAAGCTTGATACCAAAATGCTTTATCTGCCCCATGCCACACTGCGAGCAGAAGGTTGCTTCAGGAGAGATTTCTGCCTCACACGATTTGCATCGTAAGGTTTGGGCAGGAGAATGTAAGTTTTGAACCATGAGACCTTTCACCATCTATCTATACCAGCATCCCGTAACATAAAAAAACAACCTTGATAAGTCAACTGTTTTAGTAGTGTATCTCTTTTTACATAAGCATAGCTTTTTGAACATAAACCATATTTTTGCTACTAAGGTTTTGCTGCGTGCATGCTTATTAATGTTTTCACAATGGCGTTTATATATACTTTTTTTGCTAGATAGGCTATGAGCAAAGGGTGTGTATATGCAATGCTTGCTTAAGGAGGACCCCATGCAATATGTGCCAGATATTATACAGCAAATAGCCGCGCAAACGGTGGCATTTCGTCGCGATATTCATGCGTATCCTGAGCTGGCATGGCTTGAGTACCGCACCACAAGCAAAATAGCAGAACTTTTTTTAGGCCTTGGTTACGCAGTGACCATGGGAAAAGAAGCTGTAGTGGGCGAAGCTCGCCTCACAGTGCCCACAGAAGAGCTGTGCGCACGCCATAAAGCCAGAGCCATTATTCAGGGGGCTTTACCATCTTTGGTGGCCACCATGGAAGACGGCCTAACCGGCTTGTGGGTGGATATTCCCTTTGGGCCGGGGCCTGTGCTGGCTTTTCGTTTTGACATGGACGCCAATGCCATTGAGGAAAGTAAAAATGTAGACCACGTGCCCACATCGCAAGGTTTTTGCTCTCAAAATACCGGTGTTATGCATGCTTGCGGGCATGATGGCCATGTGGCCATGGGCGTGGGGCTAGGGCTGGCTTTGCATATGCTTAAAGAGCAAGGGCACGCCCCTTTGCGGGGAACCATACGTTTAATTTTTCAACCGGCGGAAGAAGTGGGGCAAGGGGCCAAGGCCATGCTTGCCGCAGGAGTTATGCAAGGCGTACAAGAAGTGTACGGTCTGCATTTGGGTGTTCAAGCCCAACGTCCCGACACCCTCATGGCCGGAACCACACATTTTTTAGCCAATACCACTTTTGAAGTGTCCTTTTCCGGCCAATCGGCCCATTCCGGCATTGCTCCGCAAGAGGGGCGTAACGCACTGTTGGCAGCCACCACCGCCATACAAGGCATGCTGAGCATTGCAAGACATGGGCATGGCGAAACGCGAGTAAACATAGGACAATTGCATGTGGACGGAGCTCCCAATGTGGTTCCTTGTTATGCGCATTTGGTGGGCGAGACACGCGCCGTGGAAAAGGGCATCAATAAATGGATGGTGCAAGAAGCTGAACGAATTTGCCAAGGCGCGGCTCATATGTGGGGTTGTTGTTGTGAATTCACATGTATTGGTTCTTGTGTAAATGGTTTTTCAGATGAGTCCTTGGCCCATGAAGTGTGCGCCATAGCACAAGATATGCCTTGTTTTGAAAAGATCATTCCTTCGGCAAAATTCATGGCATCAGAGGACTTCACATGGTTCTTGGAGCATGCTCAAGAGCAAGGCGGACAAGGGACGTATATGCAATTGGGTGCGGCACTTAGCGGTGGGCATCATTCTGCGACTTTTGATTTTGATGAAGGAGCTTTACTGCGCGGAGTAGAGCTTTTATTGCGTATTATTATACAAAAAACAGGATAAGAATATGGGGCAGTATGCAGGCTATCTTTTTGTGTTCATAGCAGCTATTTGTTGGGGCTTTCTCGGTATTTTAGGGCGCATAGCCATGGATGCTGGGCTGTCTCCACTGGATGTGGCTTTTTGGCGTGCTCTCATTGGTGGCCTCTTTCTTTTTTTGCACGCTTGCCTCATCAAACAAGCTAAGGTGCATAGTGCTAAAGATTTCGGCTATTTTTGTCTTTTTGGTATTTGCTCCATAGCCACTTTTTTTGTGGTTTATCAATACGCTGTGCGTGAGGGCGGTGCTGCTTTGGCTTCTGTGCTCTTGTATACAGCTCCGGCATGGGTTGCTGTTTTTTCCCGTATTTTCTTTGGCTTACCCTTTACCCTCATCACCGGCATAGCCATTGGTATTGCATTGCTTGGTGGTATTTTCATCAGCATTTCACCCATGCCGGCACAAGAGAGCGTACAGGCCAGTGCCTTGGCAGAACAAGCCCTTGCCACGCAAGGTCATTCGTTGCCCGTGTGGGGCATTCTGTTTGGATTGCTGTCGGGTTTTTTATATGCCACGCACTATGTGGTGACGAAAAAATTTCTTTCCACCTATACCCCTTTTACTTTGTATGGGTACAGCTCTTTGGCGGCGGCTATTTGTTTATTTCCCATGGCAAAATTGCATTTAGATATGAGTGTCACGGGGTGGCTTGCCGTCATGGGGATAGGTTTCATTAGCACCTATGTGGCTTATTGGGCCTATTGTGAAAGTATAAAACGCTTGCATCCCACCAAGGTGGCAGTGTTGGCCACTTTGGAGCCTGTGGTGGCCACAGTGGCGGCTTGGTCTCTTTGGGGGGAGAATTTTAGTGCTCTTGGGGGGGGGGGGGCTGTGCTTATTTTGTCCACCGTAATTATCTTCCTTGTGGATGATAAAAGGCGATTGACAAAGGTGTAAAGTGGCTATACGGTGAGTACGTACCCTTAGTGTTTGCTGTGGTACTTTTATGAGCCTTTTACCAGAATTTTACATGAAAAAACCATTATTCCCTGCATTATTTGTATTGTTATGGATTTTTTTCTGCGTGCTCCCTCCTTCTGCACAAGCCACTAAAACAACTACCGACAAGGAAAAATCGTATTCCGTAAAGGTACCGCCCAACGCCCCGCGTATGAAATTGATGGGGTCAGAATTTATTCTGGTGCAAGGTGCTGCTTTGCCAGAGCATTTGCAGGTTATGCATAGTCGATGGGATAAAATAGTGGCGCAACACGACCCAGGTCTTTTTCAATCCAAAAAAATTCCACTTAAGGGGCAACATAAAGACCAATGGGCTGCCCTTGTGTCACTTACGAAAAAATCCTCCGACTCTCTTAAGACACTGCGTAATGTCAATGGATTTTTCAATAGAATCATGTCTCGAAAAGATGATGATTCTTATGGTATTGGCGAATACTGGGCCACACCACAGGAATTTTTAAGCAATGGTAGTGGCGATTGCGAAGACTATGCCATTACAAAGTATTTTGCCCTAAAGTATTTGGGCTGGGATCCGCAAAAGCTTTGGGTGATTTTTTTACGTGAGCATATCCGTAATTCAGGTCATGCTGTGCTGTTGGCTCAAGACAAAAGAGGGCTTTTTGTTTTGGATAATTTAAGTAAGCCTGGCTATTTATTAGTTCCCGCTGCCCAATATGCCAAACAAGTGACCCCCTTTGCCATGGTGAATCACAAAGGGCTGTGGCTACGCGTTAATGGTGAAGAAAATCCTAAGAGCACTGCAAAAACACAGCCTTAGACAAAAATGCCCAAGGCTGTGAGTGTGCTTTCTTAGCTTGTAAAGCGTGGGCTGTTAATGGCCTGCAATACTGTATTTTTTTAGCTTATATTGTAAAAGAGATTTTGATATACCTAAAATTTCTGCGGCTTTTACCTGTACAAAATCCGTGCGTACCAACGCTCTGCGCACCAAGGCCGCTTCAATTTTCTCCAGCGTGTCAGCCAAATCCAATTGCACAGGCAATAAAT
The DNA here is from genome assembly GCA_964370835.1 of uncultured Desulfovibrionaceae bacterium. Taxonomy (GTDB): domain Bacteria; phylum Desulfobacterota; class Desulfovibrionia; order Desulfovibrionales; family Desulfovibrionaceae; genus CAYJAD01. The sequence goes on along the minus strand of CAYJLO010000006.1, from coordinate 15,347 downwards.
CCACGGCGCTTTTGTATTGAGCTTCTTCATCGCGAATTTCCGGCGGTAAATTTTCCACATCAATGACTTCTGATTGCACTAAAACCGTGCAACGCTCCACAATATTTTGCAATTGGCGAATGTTTCCCGGCCATTCATAGGCCATGAGATAATTCAATGCGCCGGAATTAAATGTCTTGGGTTGTATTTCATTTTCTTGGGCAAAACTTGCTGCAAAATGAGCCAAAAGCAAGGGAATGTCTTCACGTCTTTCGCGCAATGGCGGAAGGTGAATTTCCACCACGTTGAGGCGATAAAATAAATCTTCGCGGAATTGTCCAGACTCTACCAATTGTAGCAGAGATTTGTTGGTGGCGGCCACCACGCGGATATCCACCTCTATTTGCTCATCACCGCCCACACGTTCAAAGCGTTTTTCTTGTAATACGCGCAAAAGCTTCACTTGTAAGTCCGGCGTAAGTTCACCTATTTCGTCTAAAAAGAGGGTACCGCCGTTGGCTTGCTCAAAACGACCGCGGCGCATGGCCACAGCCCCTGTGAAGGAACCCTTTTCATGCCCAAAGAGTTCGCTTTCTAAAATGCCGGGATTGAGCGCCATGCAATTGACGGAAATAAACGGCCCTTCCTTGCGCGGAGATGTCACGTGTATGGCTCTGGCCACCAATTCCTTACCCGTGCCGGATTCGCCGGTGATGAGCACCGTGGAGCGACTGGGGGCGGCTCTGTCTATCATGGTGAACACATCGCGAATGGCGCGACTGCGGCCTATGATTTGATGCGTTCCATAGCGGATTTCCATGGCTTCTTGCAAAAGACGGTATTGGCGATGTGTGGTGGCAAGGTCCACGGCGTTGTGCAAAGAAAGCAAGAGCTCGTCATTGGCAAAGGGCTTGGTTATATAATCAAAAGCCCCATACTTCATGACTTCAACGGCGCTTTCAATGCTGCCAAAGGCCGTCATGATGAGCACAGGAATATGCGGCCAATTTTTCTTGATGCGTTCAAGCACATCACGCCCCGTGAGGCGTGGCATCTTCATGTCAGTGATGACCACATCCACTTCAGATTCTTCCAAAAATGTGAGAGCCGTTTCGGGATCATTGATGGCCGTGACATTATATTCTGCATCCAAAAGCAGGGTTTCTAAAATGAGCAGATAGTTTTTTTCATCGTCTATGATAAGTATATGTGCTTTGTCGTTCATACATCACCCTTAGTGTTAAAAGGATTCCTTGGGCGCGGCGTCAAATTCTATGTGTATTTGGGCATGTCCCTCTGGGGTGTTTTGCAACGTAATCTCACCCATGTGACTGGTAATAATGCTTTTGACAATGGCAAGGCCAAGTCCTGTGCCCGTGTCCTTGGTGGTGAAGAAGGGGTCAAACATATTTTCTATGCTATCGGCAGGAAAGCCTGGCCCAGAGTCGGTGAAGGTCATCTCCACCCTGCCTTCCACTTTTTTTCCGCTAATTTGTATAATGCCTGGCCCATCCATGGCTTGCTGTGCATTCACAAGTATATTGTAAAAAGCACGGTATAACAAATCTTTATCGCCTATGATATCTAACTCTGGCTCCAAGTCAAACTCTACACTCACTTGATGGCGGTTAAATTCGCCTTCCAAAAAGGCCATGACTTCATCCAAAACCTTTGCCATGGATATTTGCGTATCGGCCAATTTGCGCGGTCTGGCATAGTCCAAAAAATCATTGATGGTTTGGCTCAAGCGGCAGGCTTCGTCATAAATGGCTCCCAAGATACGCTGAGAGGCCACATCGCTTTCTTTTTCCTTTTGTCTTTTGAGCAAAAACTCTGCGCTGGAGCGAATAATGCCCAAAGGATTGCGTATCTCATGGGCAATGCTGGCTATAACACGCCCCATGCTCACCAATTTTTCCTTGCTGTGCAGCTCGTCTTCCAAGGCTTTATTGGCTGCCACACGATAGGCGAGAGCTTTTTCTGTGCGGCGAATAAGTGCCATGAGCAAAATAAAAAGCACCACAGAAGAAAACAAGCATGTGGCCACAATGAGCCCTTGAAAAGCCATGACAGCGGCGTAGTCATCGGTAATATCTTGGCTAAGTTCCAAAACGCCCATGACGTGTTGGGTTACTTTGCCATCATTGTCACGAATTTGCCCCGTCAAGGGATAGGCTGAGCGCAAGATAAAAGACCCAGGCTCAAATGGTAAGTGAAAGGGGGCTTCCCATGCGGGAATGGACGTAATAAGTTCCGCCTTGGCTGTTTCTCCCTTGAGTACCAAGTTGACGGATTCCGGAGCAAGGCCAGAGCGTCCTAAGTCTTCATTGTCGGTGGAGTATGCCACCACGCGCCCAAAATCATAAATGCGAATGCGCTCTATTTTAAGGCCGTGCATGGTGGAGTTCACAATGGTGTCCAATCGCTCATATTGCACGGGGTTTTTTAAGGCAATACGCCCATAGGCTAGCACCGTGGGAACGGTGAAACGTTGGTATATTTGATGGTTAAGGTTGGTGCCCAAAAGCTTGGCAAATTCTTCTTGCTTGGTGAGCAAGGTATCTCGCGTGCTATTGGCAATGAACACCGAAAGTATGATAGACGTGGTTAAAATGAGTATAAAAAAGAGCCAAGACAAAGGTCTGGCGTAGGATAAAGATAAATCCTGAACTTCTTTGAGGGAGGCGTCTTTTTTATGCTTCATTAAAATGCTTGCCTCTCTTCTGCGCTGTTCATGAAGGCATCCAAGGCCTTATTTTCGACATCGTGGTTGGGGGCTCCAAGACGAGCGTTGGCATAGCGCTTTCCCATTTCCACGGCAGGCTGATCCAAGGGATTGATATTCATGAGCCAACCCGTAAGTACGGTGGTGATTTCAAGAAGCATCATTAAAGCTCCTGCCGCCCCTTCGTCGGTGTTTTGCATATCAATATGCACCAAGGGTAAGCCATGCTTGGTTAATGCCATGCGTGTGCCAAGGGCTTCAGCTTGCAAGAGTTGACCAAAGTTTTGTCCCTGCAACCATTGCCACTGCTCAGGTAAAGCATCACCAAAGGCGCGCCCTTGAGGTAAATTTTCGCATGTTAAAAATAAACACGCCTTGTTACGAGGGCCGTCCAAAAACATTTGTTGTACAGAGTGCTGATCGGTGACCCCTGTGGCGGCAATGGGCATACTGCCTCTACCTTCTTTGCCAAGGCTTTCGGCCCATAATTGTACAAACCACGGCCCAAAGGTGGCCCATGTGGGAATGTAGGAAAAGAAAATAAGCTCATGATAGTGCGTGGCATCAAGTCCCAAAGCCCATGTGGCCAAGCGATAGGAAGGATGTATACTCATGGCATAGGGATTTTCCACAAGGGGCTTTGCCACGGCGTAGGCACCGTCCAAAAGACCTTGCCAATCAATGCCCAAAAAGGCTGCCGGTAAGAGGCCCACGGCAGAAAGGGCTGAATAGCGTCCGCCCAGGAAGTTGGGTACTTCCATGGAATGCAACTGGTTCTTTTTTACCTCTTGGCGTAAAAAGCCCATTTCGCTATCGGTGATGAGCACCACATGATCTTTCCATGCCTCGCCCAAATGTTTTTCGAGCCATGCGCGGGTGAGCAGGTATTGAGCGATGGTTTCAATGGTGCCGCCGGACTTGCTGATGCAAACCACCACGGTTTTTTGCGCAGGTAGTTTTTTTAACCAACTTTCAAAGGTGATGGGGCAGACATTGTCGGCAATCCAAAGGGATTTTCCGTTGTGGCAAGGAATGTCTTGATCTGGGGCAAAGGCTTTTTGTAAGGCTCGAGCACCGAGGGCAGAGCCGCCAATGCCAAGCAAAAGCATGTGTTCAAACTGCGAACAATGGGGCAATATGCGTGCCATGTCTTCTTCCAATTGTTCTCTGTAGCTCATGGTGAGGAAAGGGAGCTTGCTCAGTTCCTTTTCTAAACGCGCAGATAAAGCCGCAGTGGAGTCATACTTAGCCAACATGGACTTAGAAAGGCGGCCTGTATATGCATGAGACCAGTTTAAACTATGATTTTGCATGTGTTATCCCTCAAAAAGGCTTAAGCGTTTCCCTTGCGCAATACGTGCTTTTACGCGTTTATAGGTGCTAGGATACACGCCAAAGCGCAATGACCATAGGGGGCATTGTTCTCTGGCGGTACATAGACGCACATCCTTACGGTGTCCGGCGCAGGTAAGGCAATGCCCGCGCACCACGCGTAAGGCTTTTCTTTGTAAAAGTGCAGTGTTGCTGTTTACTTCACCATTTTGTGACGTTTCAGCATCAAGTTTTCCTAGGCGCCATGGCCAAAGCCGGCAGTCGGTATCACGGCAACGCTGTATCTCAGGTGATGAGTTCCCCTGACAATCCAAGCAAAAGCGGCGTATTTGACGCATAGTATCCGGACGAGCCATGCCGTTTTATACCTTTATGCGCAGCATTTTTTGTATTTTTTACCGCTACCACAAGGGCAAGGGTCATTGCGTCCCACCTTGGGTTCTGCACGACGAAAGCCTTCAGGGCGATGGGAAATACCTTCTAAATAGTACAACTTGCCATCTTGCTCTTGAAAGTAGCTTTTTTCCGATAAGCTGTACACATTGCCGTTGATTTCATACACGGCAGAAAACGTCACTGTGTCAAAGGTTCCTTCTCCTTCGGAGGCAGGCTCTTGACCACAGTCTTGGATATGCAATTGATGCCAAATGATGCCTTGCATATTGTCGGCAATATTGCTGTCTTCCACTTCATCTCTGTAGGCAGGATGCGTTGTTTCCACAATAAAGTCGTAGAGATGATTGCTGAATGCAGAAAAACGTGCGCGCACCATGGCTTCAGCTGAAGGTACAGCTTGGCCGTCATGGTAGGGTTTGCAACAATTTTCATAAGCCAATGAGGAGCCACAAGGGCAAAGATTTTCAGACATGTTTCTTTCCATAAAGTGATTTTCAAAAGAGTATTTTACGAAAAAGAAAGTCAAAAGTAAAAGGCTTTTTCAGCGTTGAAGGTTTTAAGCACAGAGAAAATTTGTGGTGTGTACAAAATTATCAAAGAACACGTGGAATGAGTGCTCCTTGGCATGGTGTGACTTGGGTGATTAAATATCTGAGGTGGTGGGCTTGGTTAAGAGCTGTGCCAATTTTTCATGGGCTTTGCCTGCGTCCATGCCTTGCTTTTGGGCTATGTGGTCAAGATTTTCCACAGCGTCGCAAGGGCGAATGTACAGCGGCTCAAGGTCTTGGCTGTGATACTCTGCTTCCTTGGCCAAAGTCATAAGAGCTTTGGGGCTTGGGTGTGCAAAGCGTAATACCTGTACGCATGGGGGGGCATCTGCAAACGTTGCGGCATTGCGTTCAAGGCCGGAACCCAGCACGTAAAGTCTTTGGTCTTGGTTGGCGTATGCTTGCCATTGCGTAAGCAGGGCTTGCGGAGAGATAAGCTCTGCGGGGCCGTGGGCTTTGGGCAAATTTTCGGGTGTGCAGGTATACCATTGGGCATGCACCAGCTGACGCCGTGCATGGGTAAGCACACATATGGTGTATGTAATGTCTTGCGCTTGCTGTTGCGCACCTTGTTGCGTATTGGGTTGCGCATTCGCGCCAAGGGCATCACAAGCCGTGAGGGCAAGGGCTTGCATATAATCTATGCTGGCATTCACCGCTTTGGTAATGCGGCGTATGGCGGCCACGGTGCCCATGGTGAGGCGTAAACCCGTGAAGCTCCCCGGCCCATGCACGCAGGCAAAATGCGTAATATGGGCCGGAGTGAGTTTTTGTATGCGCAGTGTACTTTGCAGTGCCGGCGTTAATATCTCCGCACCGCGTGTGGGGGCATGCCAGCTCTGAGCCGTGAGCATATGCTCTTCGCTAGCGAGAAGTATATCCAATTGCCCTTCGGCGGCATTAAGCACACAGTACAGCGCGTCCATTAATTGAAAAAGTCCTTGGCTATGCGCCAAATATCATTGAATGTTGCCAAAATCATAAGGCTTATGAGCAGGAAGAATCCCACACGGGAGGCCATCTCTCTGGCGCGAATGGGTACAGGGCGTCTGGCTATCATTTCAATGGTATAAAAGACAATATGCCCGCCATCCAATACGGGAATGGGCAGTAAATTGAGAATGCCAAGGTTAATGCTGATGAGCGCCGCCAAAGCCAGCACTGGGGCTAAGCCTTGCTCGGCTTGTTGACCCACCATTTGAGCAATCATGATGGGGCCGCCCACTTGGTCTAGAGGAACCACGCGCTGGAAGAGTTTCACAAATCCCATCCAGGTGAGTTCCACCATTTCCCAGGTGCGATCAAGGCCAATGCCCGCGGCGGCAATGAAACCCACGGGGCTATGATGCATAACTCCGGCAGAATGTACGCCAATGACGTAGCCGGGTTTTTCTTCGCCAAAAATATTGGTTTGCGTGACGCTTTTGGGCACAATTTCCAAGGTAATGTCTTTGTCGTCGCGCTTAATGAGCACTTGCATGGCCTTACCTTCGCTGGCGGCAATGGCGGCTGCCATGCTTGTCCAGTCGTTGGTGGGAGTGCCGTCGATGGAAAGGATGGTATCGTTGGTGACTATGCCGGCTTTTTGGGCTGGGCTATCTTCCAGCACTTGACCGATGACAGGCACTATATGCTGTTGACCGTAGCCAAAGGCAAGCCCCCAGCAAATGAACCAAGCAATGAGAATATTGGAAGCAGGGCCTGCGGCCACCACCAAAAGACGTTGCCATGCCGGACGCAAGGCCATGTTTTCTTCTGCCGTGAAGCCTTCTGGCATATCTGAGGCATCTTCTTCGCCCACCATGGCGCAATAGCCGCCAAGGGGCACAAGGGAAAGGCAATATTCTGTTTTGCCTCGGGTAAAGCTAAAAAGCTTGGGGCCAAAGCCTAGGGAGAAGGTGGTAACACCCATGCCAAAGGCACGCGCCATGAGAAAATGGCCCAATTCGTGAATAAAAATCAGTCCTCCCAATACAAGGAGCACGTAAAAAATACTTTCTATCATGTTACATCCTGTATGCCCACTAAGTTGCGTACATAGCGGCGAGTTGTGGTGTCCAAGTCAAAAATATGTTGCATAATGGTCGACGTTTGATCCAACGAACACCAAATATTTGTTGCGGCCGAATGAAGTTCGGCATTTTCTACATAGGGTTGCATGGCTTTTTCAACCAAGCGGGGAATATCCATAAATTGTATGCGCCCTTCAAGGAAAAGCTCCACGGCCACTTCGTTGGCGCCATTGAGTACGATGCACAAATCTTGCCCATGGCGCAAGGCTTGCATGGCTAAAGCAAGGCAAGGGAAGGCTTCCATGTCCGGAGCCATGAAAGTGAGGCCTTGATTTTGCGTGCCGCCAAATTGAAGTAAATCCAAAGGCTTCACACCCACATCAAGGCAATGGGGCCAGGCAAGGCAATGCCCTATGGGCATGCGCATGTCGGGACTGCCCAAATGGGCCATGAAGGAGTTGTCCTGAAATTCCACCAGAGAGTGGATAATGGATTGCGGGTGAACCACCACGTCCAATTGCTCTGGGCTTAAACCATATAAATGATAGGCCTCGATGACTTCCAGCCCCTTATTCATGAGGGAAGCGGAGTCGATGGTGATTTTGGCACCCATTTCCCAATTGGGGTGGGCTAGAGCCTCTGCCTTGGTCACATGCTCCAATTGCTCACGGGTTCGCCCTCGAAAAGGGCCACCGGAAGCTGTGAGCACCAGTTTTTTCACATCTGCCCCTTGGCGACCGGCCAACATTTGAAAGAGGGCATTGTGTTCTGAGTCCACAGGCAAAATCACGGCGCCGGTGCGGGCGCAAATATGGCGTAATAAGGTGCCGGCCAGCACTAAGGATTCTTTGTTGGCAAGGCCAATGACCTTACCAGCCAGGGCGGCGGCCACAGTGCCGCGCAGTCCTGCTGCACCTACTTGGGCCGAAAGAACCGTATTGGCTTCGTCCAAGGAGGCTAGAAATTCATAGCCCTCTTGCCCGTGCACAATGGTGGGTTTGTAATCTTGCGGTAAGAGCTTGCGCAACACGTCCACACCGGCACTGTCGTACACAGCCAAATAGGGCGGACGAAATTCCATGGCTTGTTCTGCCAAGCGTTGTACATTAAAAGCTCCAGCCAAAGCCACCACCTGAAAAAGCTCTTTTTGACGGCGCACCACGTCAAGGGTGCTCACGCCAATGGAGCCTGTGCTTCCAAGAAGTACCACATGGCGCACGCCTTGCGCCCACTCTTGTGACGGAGCTTGAGAAATATAATGCAGGGCGCCGCCGCGGGCAGGCCATGGATGTTGTGTATTTTGCATGGTGCTGTGCTCTTTACTTTTCACGGCTGTTAGAAAAATTTAAACCATTGGTCCACCACAGCAAAGACAGGCAAGGCAAAGAGTACACTATCTATTCTGTCAAGCACACCGCCGTGACCAGGCAAGAGATTGCTGGAGTCTTTCACATTAACTGCGCGCTTAAGGGCAGATTCAAAGAGATCGCCCAATTGTGCAAAGGCATTGAGCAGCGCGCCAAGCAGGGCAAAATACCACCACGGAGCCGAACCAAAAAGAAGGCCTAAAATGACGGAGGTGAGCACGCATCCCACAAGGGAAGCCATGGAGCCTTCGGAGCTTTTATTGGGGCTTACCCTTGGCCAAAGCTTGTGACGTCCATAGCGCACACCAATGAAATAGGCGCAAATATCTGAGGCAGATACTAGCATGAGCACAAAGAAAAGCTTGGTGGAGGTAAGATAGGTGGTTGGCAAGAGTAAAAGCGGAATATAGGCCAGTCCCACCAAAAATATACTGCCGGGGGCAAAGTCATCATTTTCATCAATGATATCTATGCGAAACAAAAAACTTAAGGCCGTGAGCACAAAACCTGCTCCCAAGAAAACCAGCGCATCTTGTGGTCTGTCCATCCATGTGAGCAAAAGCATGCCAAAGCCCAGCGCAATGCCGCATAAACGTGTGAGCACTCTGCCATTGGGGCCCCAAAAGAGCGAATAAAATTCCCAGAGGGAAATGGCACAAATGAGCAACACCGTGCCCAAAAGAAGATAGCCTTGAAAATAAAGGGCCGCCAGCACAAAACCGGCCATGGAAAGCCCTGTGACTACGCGTTTCATGCAATATCTGGAAGAAAAACTCATGTGAGCTGCTCCTGTGTTTTTCCGAAACGGCGCTGTCTTTTGCCGTAATTCTCTAGGGCTTTATGTAACTCTTCCACGGTGAAGTCCGGCCAATTGGTGTCCGTAAAGTAAAATTCGCTATAGGCGCATTGAAAGAGCAAATAATTGCTAATGCGTACTTCACCGCTGGTACGAATGACTAAATCTGGGTCTGGCATATCCTTGGTGTACAGTCTTTGCCGAAAGGCTTCTTCGGTCACTTGGTCGGGGCTGAGTCCATCTGCCACCAGTTGACGAGCCGCGCGTAAAATTTCGCGTCTGCTGCCATAATTGAGGGCAAGGCTGAGTTGCATTTGAGTTGGTTTTTCCAAGGAGCCTGCGGTGCGTTTGATGCCATGTTGCAAGGCTTTGCGAGCCACCAAGGGCAATTCATCCATGTCGCCTAAGATGTTAAGAGAAATGGATTCTTTTTCCATAAGAGGCACTTCTTTTTTCAAAAAGTCCACCAAGAGGGAAAAGAGAGTGGAAACTTCTTCCTGTGGGCGTTGCCAATTTTCATGAGAAAAGGTGTAAAGGGTCAAATGGGGAATGCCCAGTTTGCGGCACTCAGTAACTATTGAGCGCACTGCCTGTGCCCCTGCCTTATGCCCGTCAGTGCGCACGAGCCCACGCCCCTGCGCCCAACGACCATTTCCATCCATGATGATGGCTATATGCTTTGGAAGATTTTCAAAAGACATTAGATGTCCATGATTTCCTTTTCTTTGGCTTGGCATCTTTTGTCTGCTTCGGCCACATATTTATCGGTAAGCTTTTGCACTTCGTCATTGGCTTTTTTCAAATCATCTTCAGAAATGGTTTTGTCCTTTTCCAATTTCTTCAATTGATCGTTGGCATCGCGACGTACGTTACGCACGGCAATTTTGGCATCTTCACTGTATTTACGTGAAATTTTAACCAAATCTTTACGACGTTCTTCGGTGAGAGCAGGAATAACAATGCGGATGATTTTACCATCATTCACAGGGGTTAAACCAAGGTCAGACTTCATGATGGCTTTTTCCACGCCGGCAAAGCCGCCTTTGTCCCAAGGTTGAATGGTGATGGTGCGGCTGTCTGGCACGGCCACAGAAGCCAATTGGCTAATGGGGGTGGGGGTGCCGTAATAGTCCACCTTGATGTCATCCACCAAGGAGGTGCTGGCGCGCCCTGTGCGTAATTTGGTATAATCTCTGTCCATGGCGCCCATGGCTTTTTCCATGCGCTCTTCTGCTTCCATAAGTATGGTGTCTTTTGGCATAAATCCTCCAAATAAAATCGAATATCTTTAGACTTAGTTGCTAACGATGGTGCCCACATTTTCACCGCATACAATGCGCTGAATATCGCCACCAAACATTTTGCACACTAAAATAGGCACATTGTTATCTTGAGCCAAGGCCAAAGCCGTGGCATCCATAACGCCAAGATGCTGCGCAAGGGCATCATCATAGCTTACAGTTTCGTATTTAACGGCATCGGCAAATTTCATGGGGTCTTTGTTGTAAACCCCATCCACCTTGGTGGCTTTGATGATGGCATCGCATTGTAATTCCATACCGCGCAAGGCTGCGGCGGTGTCGGTGGTGAAGTAAGGGTTGCCTGTGCCGGCGGCGCAAATGACCACGCGGCCTTTTTCTAAGTGGCGCAAAGCGCGACGGCGAATGAAGGGCTCACAAACTTCTTGCATGGTGATGGCAGAAAGCACACGGGTGGGGAAGCCTTGCTTTTCAAGCACATCCTGCACGGCAAGGGCGTTGAGCACTGTGGCCAGCATGCCCATGTAATCGGCAGAAGAACGCTCCATGCCCTTGGCAGAGGAGGAAATACCGCGGAAGATATTACCGCCACCAATGACCAGTGCCACTTCCAAACCCATGGACACCACGGCGCCCACTTCTGCGCAAATTCTTGATACTGTTTCAGGCTGGATACCTGTTTTTTGATCACCGGCTAAAGCTTCACCGCTCAGCTTGAGTAGAACGCGTTTGTACTTGAGTTCGGACATGACTTACCATCCTTGTGGTTTAAGGTCGACTTTGAAACATGCTAAGCTAAAATATAATAATTTTAGGTAAATACTTAGAAGGTTCGTGAAAATACGAACCTGCAAAAAAAATAAACAACAAATACTAGCAAATATGTACAACTTTGTCACTAGGAAGAAGAGCTCAAGATTTCATGCGATGAAATGGCTTTTGCGCTCTGATTTGTCTTTTATTTTTACTCTTGGTGAAGTTAGAGGGGGTGGGCGTGATACTATTGTGGAAAAAGGTCTCATGTCCTCAGCAGTGAGTGCATGTGCACTCCCACTATACATATGGAAAAAGTTAACATTGTTCTTTAGTTACTAAAACGTATTTTTTGTGGAAAAATATTTTTTTTTACTCTTTTTGCTTGACAAAGAGCCTGTACTTGGTATTGGTTCTAAATTGTGTTGACATATAACCGTTTTTAGAGAAAAAAATGTCTAAACGCCTTACATTGTTTTTATTTTTTGTTTTTTTTCTGAACTTGTCCCTTCAGAGCGCTTTTGGCACAGAACAAGCAACAAAAAGACATATCCGCCTAGGTTTCCACGCCGCATTACCCCCGTCCGTCTCAGGTGAGGTGGTAGCCGCACAGCAAAGTTTTTATCGCCTCATTAAAGAGGTGGATGTTCTTTCGGAATATACCTTTAGTTTTCATCATTATGGCATAGAAGAAGGCTGGAAAGCTTTGGAGCAAGGTGAAATAGACCTTTTTGGCCCTGTGCGACATAAAAAACACTCCCGCCGTGGCTTTGCTTATATGCAAACCTCGCTGGGGCAAGCCCATGTGGCCTTGGTGTTTAAAGATAAAAGAAACATCTTTTATGATGACCCTCCCAGCATAGATAGAAAAACCATAGCCACCTTTAAGAGCAATCCCTACAATGTCTATGTGGAGAAATATCTCCAAGAGCGAAATATTACGGCCAATTTCATTTACGGCACCGCTGAAGATTATCATCGTTTAAATGCAGATTTCTATCTTGTCACCAGCAGAAATAAGCATTTCGATGAGCATTTAAGTGTGTATAATTTGCTTTTGGATGACTACTTTTTGGCCGCTCGCCAAGAAGATGAAGCCCTAGTGCGCGAGATGGATGCGTATTTTTCCAGAGCTTTGGCAGAAAATGGTACTTTGTTACACGACATGTACGTGAAGCCTTTGCAAAGCAATACCACAAGGCGTTTTTTGACGCGTAGTGAAATGCAAAAGCTTGCGCAAAGCACCTTTTCTGTGGGCTATACCACAGACCATCAACCCATACAATTTACCAATGACGCCGGAAAAGCCGATGGCATTGCCGTGGAAATTCTGCAATTATTGGCCGACGAGTATGGCTTCATGGTGGATTTTCATGGTTATGACCCTCAAGTGCCGGGCTCTAGAAAAGAATATGATATTCTTTTGTCTTCACAGGATGTTATCCCTGATTTATTGCAAAAATATAATCCCACATCGGTATATGTGGAGCTGCCCATGGTGCTCTTTGTGGACAAAGAAAAACTGGCAGACATTGGCGAGCAAGGTGCCATACGTACGGTGGGCATTTATAACTACATAGGCTTTGACTATGGTCAGCTCAGCGATAAATATGATAATCCTAAAATCTTACGCTTCAATAGTATAAAAGACGCCGCGGCTTCGTACTTTAGAGGGGAATTGGATGCAGGCATCTTTACCCTCACTGGTGCTGAGTACATTACGTCCTTGGTGGGGTCGGATAATTTCCGCATGGTGGCCACGGAGCTTTCTTTGCCTTTGCGTTTGTATATTTCCAAAAGGCTTCCCTATGAATATGTGGAAACATTTAATTTGCTTTTTGATCATATGGATACAAGCCAGTATAATTTAATTATTTCCAAACAAACCACGGCATTTACACCGGAATTTTCTCTGTATAAAGTTGTCACGGAAAATAAATTACTCTTGACGCTCATTGCCGTATCCTTACTCTGCACGGTGCTGACTTTCATTGGCTTTGGTGCGCGTCGCAAGCGTTTAGCTGTGCTTGACGCCATCAACCATGATGAGCTCACAGGCTTAAGTTCTTTTTATAATTTCACCCAAGAGGCCCCAAAACTTTTACAAAAAGCTGAGGAAAATCAGTATCAAATAATTAGTATTGATATGGATCATTTTAGCTTAATCAGTAAGTTTTATGGCTTTAAAGCCGGTAACCAAGTTATTTTAGCCATGGCCGAGGCTTTGAGTGCGGCTTTTAGCGGGCGCACCACCTTGGTGGCTCGTACTGTGGCAGAACAGTTTATTATTTTACATGAATATACCTCCCTCACGCAAATAAAAGGCGTGTGCGAAGAGCAAGTGATTCCCGCCATTCAAAAAATCATTGGCGAACAATTTGGCCTTGCGCTTTCGGTGGGTGTGTATGTGATTAAAAATCCCGAAGATCGCATCCACGACCATGTGGACAGAGCCAATGCGGCAAGGGTAAAAGGCAAGAGCTTACACAAAAGCACCCTGTACTATTTTGATGAAAATATGCAAAAACGCCACGAGCGCGAAGCCTTAGTGGTGGCACGCATGGAACAAGCCATTAAAGATAAAGAATTTGTCTTACATTATCAGCCCAAGATTAATTTTGACACCTTGCAAATTAACGGTGCAGAAGCTTTGGTGCGTTGGCCCTTGAAAGATGGTAAATTCATTTATCCCGATGAATTTATTCCCGTCTTTGAATCCAATGGCTTCATTGAAACGCTGGACTTTTACGTGTTTGAGCATGTGTGTATGTTCTTGGCGAAATATTCGTCTTCTGTAAATATACCTGTGGTTTCTGTGAACTTATCCACCTTTACTTTGCGCAATCCGGCCACACCTTGGCGTTTGCGCATGTGCCTTGAGCAATATCAACTTCGCCCTGAGCAAGTGGAGCTGGAAATTACCGAAAGTGCTCTCATTGATGACGCGAACATCTTGCAAGAACAAGTGGATAATTTGAAAAAAGAGGGCTTTACCGTTTCGCTGGATGACTTTGGCTCCGGTGTATCCACGCTGAATCGCTTGGCTTCCATCAATGTGGATGTTGTGAAATTGGATAAGCTTTTCTTGGACTTCAATATCAATGAGCAAAAAGGCTCCGTGGTGGTGGAAAATGTTATCCGTCTCACCAAGGAGTTGGATATGAAAGTTGTTTGTGAAGGTGTGGAAACCATTGAACAAGCCCAATGGCTTAAAAGTTTAAATTGTGACTTGGCGCAGGGGTATTACTTTGAAAGGCCGCTTTCTCAAGAGGCTTTCTTGGAGGCCGTGCGCGAGGATAAAGTGTATAAGCTTTTGGATGCGGATAAAGTCATTTTAGATATTTAAGAGCACACAGCCAACGATAGTTAAAATACCCCTGTGGTAAAATACCGCAGAATAAGGCCATTGCAGCGTGTAATGGCCTTATTTTTGTCAGTTTCATAGTTTTTTACTAGGCAATGAGTGTTTTTTGTGAAATACTGTTTGGGTATTCGAAATTCAACTTTGGAGGTTTTTGATGAAACGATTTTCCGCTTTATTTACATGTCTCCTTGCTTTGGGGCTTTTTGCCGCTTCGCCTTCCGCTGTTTTGGCTGAAAAGGCAAAGTCCATGGATGTTGAAGTTTTCATGCTCACCACAGACAATGCCTCTGGTCTTGGTAAGTCCCTGGGTTTTATTACCTTTACGCAAAGTCCTGAAGGGCTCATCATTGAGCCAAAATTAAAAGGGCTTCCTGCAGGGGAACATGGTTTTCATATTCACACTAATCCTTCTTTAAGCCCCATGGAAAAGGATGGAAAAATGGTGGCCGGTTTGGGCGCCGGTGGGCATTATGACCCCGCCAATACCGGAAAGCACCTTGGCCCCTATGAAAATGGTCACCTTGGTGATTTACCAGCGCTCTTTGTGGATGATGATGGCACAACTCCCGTGCCCGGCTTTGCGCCACGTATTAAGTCCTTGGACGAAATTAAAAATCGTTCGCTCATGATTCACTTCCACGGCGATAACTACTCCGACGCTCCCAAAGCCCTTGGTGGCGGCGGTGCGCGCCTTGCCGGTGGTATCATTAAATAAGTTTTTGCAGTATATTGGGGGAAAACCTTTTCTGAAGAAAAGGTTCCAGATTGCTGACAAAGTCTACTGGTGGGAAACCTTTTTTGAAAAAAAGGTTCTCC
>CAYJLO010000005.1:0-68159 GCA_964370835.1 uncultured Desulfovibrionaceae bacterium | reverse complement strand
AGAGGCAGGTAAGTATGTCAAGAGATAAAGAAGTATTGCTTAAAGAAGCAAACCACGTCATGACGGTATGTAATGCATGCCGCTATTGTGAAGGATTTTGTGCCGTATTCCCAGCCATGGAATTACGTCGTACCTTCACCGAAGGCGATATGCGCTATTTTGCTAACCTTTGTCACAACTGCCGTGGTTGTTACTACGCTTGCCAATACGCACCTCCGCATGAATTTGATTTGAATATCCCTAAAACTTTTGCTGAGTTACGTGTTCAAACCTACAAAGAATATACTTGGCCTAGCTTCATGGGCAAGTTCTTAGACGCACAAGAAACCAAGGCTCCCATTGTGACTGCCTTCTGTCTCTTGTTGGTCTTTTTCATGACCTTATTTGGTTCCGGTGCTGAAGCCATGTTTGCCACCCATACCGGCGAACAAATCTTCTACAACGTAACTCCTTACAAGTGGCTCATGATTTCTTTCTCCGGCATCGCTGCATTGATTGTGGCTTTGTGGATTAAAGGTGTTTACTCTTTCTGGACATCCATTGGTGCTCCTTTAAGCGATATTTGGGACAAACGCGCCCACGTGCAAGCCATGAAAGACGCCTTTACTTTGCGCTATCTTGGTGGCGGCGGCCACGGTTGTAACTACCCTGACGAAGCTTTCAGTAATGGTCGTCGTTATTTCCACCATGCTGTTTTCTATGGCTTCTTGTCTTGTTTTGCAGCCACCATTTTCGCCTTTGCCTTTGAACATGCTTTCAACTGGCCTCACCCCTTTAGCGCTTTCAGCTTACCAGTTATTTTTGGTACGCTTGGTGGTATTTCCATCTGTGTAGGCGCTGTGGGTCTTTGGTGGCTTAAAGGTAAAATGGACTCTGCGCCCACTTCTCCTTTCACCACTGGCATGGATCGCTCCTTTGTAAGCCTTGTGTTCTGGGTGTCTTTCTCCGGCTTATTGCTTCTTTTCTTCAGAAGCACCGGCGTCATGGGCTTTATGCTCACCGTGCACCTTGGTTTCGTATTGGCTTTCTTTGTTCTTGCCCCTTACGGTAAGATGCTTCACATGCTCTATCGCTACTTTGCTCTTGTGCGCAATGCTCAAGAACAATACAGAGCTGACGAAAGCGAACAAAGCGCTGGTCACTAAAAATCATATCCCCCATGAACTCTGCTTATGGGGGATTTTTATAAAAAGAGAACTCTTCTCCTTTTAATTAGCAACATAACACCTTCCATAAAAAGCCTCCCGTGAACACATGGTTTCGCGGGAGGCTTTTTAATCTTTCGCACGGGTATTAAGAAAAGAGAGCAAACCAGAAGCAAAAGTACCTAATCACCATAAGCACAAACAGATTAAAAACATGAGAGACACTCCTTTGGAAGGAGCTTCTCTTGAAATAACACGTCTGTATTTAGTCGATACATAAAAACGCATTCCATACATTAATTTTTGGCAAAGCTTATTATGCTACTCAAACTAAAAATTTTATCTTTACCTACGCTTAAATAATTTTCAGTGTCAACTATTTATCAACTCGCGGTGTAAGGTTTTATATACATGCCCAAGAGGCATTGGTACCAGTAATGCTGAAAAGACATTTACCCATCACAGATTTCAGTATGTCAGTCATATCTTTTCTTTTACACATCACTGGGCAATACATGCGCTATTCATGGCGCGAAGTAATGATACGTTAATATCTTTTTCCAACCTTTACTTGCGCCATGAAATCATCACCTGTTACGATGTTCGACTCATAGTTCTTTGCAACTCTTGTGCTTGCTCTGCAAGTTCGCGAATGGCATCGGCAGATTGAATAATAGCTTCAGTATTTTTATTTACAGCTTCATTGATATCGCTCATGGATTGCGAAATATCTTCCGACACGGTCGTTTGTTCATTGGCAGCACTTGCAATTTGATGAATCATATCCGTATTTTGGCTTGTTACGGATGCAATCTCCTGCAAAGAAGCTTCTGATTGCTTTGCAAATTCAGATGTTTGCAATATTTGAGAGACAACTCTCTTTACTTCTTCTTGGTTTGCTGTGCTTGAATTCTGAATGGAGCGCACACTTTCACTTACTTCACGTGTGGCATCCATTGTTTTTTCAGCAAGCTTTCTAACTTCATCAGCAACAACTGCAAACCCGCGTCCTGCTTCTCCAGCTCTTGCGGCCTCAATGGCAGCATTAAGTGCAAGAAGGTTTGTTTGATCGGCAATATCCGTAATGACGTTGATAATGCTTCCGATTCCAGCAGAAAGTTGATCAAGCTTTTCCATATTGTGAGTGAGATTATCAGCTGAGCCTGTCAAGGTTTCCATTGCGTTCGACATTTGCCCAATATTACCAATGCCTTCTTGTGCTTTTTGAAGCACAGAATTACTTTGTTCTGCCGTAATAACAGCATTATGTGCTACTTCTTGCACAGAAACGTTCATTTCTGTCATTGCTGTGCTCGTTCTTTCAATACTCTCTCGTTGGAAATTGGAACCTTCAACTATAAATTCTGTTTGAGCTGAGAGCTCCTCTGTGGCAGAGGCCACACGAGATGCAATGGCAGTGGCTTGTATTGACATTTCCTTAATGGCATCGCTTTGCTCTTGAACTTGTGTAATATCATTTAAAAATTCAATGTATCCCACAGCATTGCCATTTACATCATAAAGCGGTTTTGCAAATACATCAAAATGCATATTTATACCATTAACCATACAAGGAGCTATGGAATTTATATTACCACGTTGAGCGATGGAAGAATTTCCTAAACAGTTTTCATTGCCGCAGGCTGGTGAATTAAAAAGCTTTCCACAGTTTTTCCCTACGGCATCTGTTATTTTTAACGCATTTTTAGCCGTACTATTCATATAAACTATTTTATTGTCTGGCGTTGCTGTAAACAGACTTGTAGGCATGGTATCAAGTAATTCTTGATATGATTTTGAAAGATTATTTATGGAAACAACAAGGTCTTTGAAACCACCATGAAATTCTTCATCATTGGCTACTGCAGCTAATTCTCCAGATGAAATCTTGTTTGAGGTCTGATAAACTTCTGTAACTATAGCATTCAAAGCAGTAAGTATAGTACGCATGGCGTTCACAAGTTGGCCAATTTCATTTTGCTTTTTCAAATCAATGGTGGCTGTTAAATTCCCCATACTCACTTCTTTTGCAAAAACAGTTGCTTGCTCTATGGGCTTAATGACTACTTGCCTGGTGAATAAATAAGAAAAAATAGCTAAGACAATTGTAATAATCATACAAACCATGGCTATGTATTCAGACCTTGTGAATTCGTCGGTCACATTTTGAGCAAGAGCTGTTGTTCTATAGGATAATTTTGAAAAAAATTCATCAATGGGAGCCATAATTTGGGAAGCTTGATTTCTATACTGCTCGCCAAACACTAATTCAAGAGCTTTTTGCTGGTCAGGAGAAGAATGTACTGTGTACATTCCAAAGCTATCCTTAAACTTTCCCGCCATGGCGTTCATAGCTTCCACTTCAATATCTATCAAAGTATTTGAAAGGGCATTTGACTTTTCAAGTAAAGCAAACTCTTCGTTTGTCAAACCGTATTGGCGCAACAGATCAAGCAAGGATACGTTTTCACCAGGAGCAACGCTGGCACTTTGTGGACGTGGCAATTTACCGGCTCTTATATCAACGATATTATCATATTCCAGCTTAAACTTTTCGTCATTATTTGCCACATATAAGCGTACATTATCCGTTAATGCCTCAGAGGAGTCTCTTAACTCACGCGACAATTCTATCAGAGTATCATTATTTTCATTAACTTTTTGCATTTCAACAAATGAGTTACTTGCCGAAAATAAAAAATATAATGATACAAATATCATAAGAACAACTAAAACATTCGAGATAAAAAAAGTAGTTCTAATTTTCATAATTTTACCCTTATTTAATCTTGCATAAGTACTATATGTAACCCCTAACCCCAATTCGTTTGCCTATCACATGGCCACATTTGCTATCCTAAATCACACTTTTCACATATTTTATCGGTAAATAATCAAAAATATTTAGAGAAGTATTGAAATATTTTTCCAAAGACCATTAGAAAGAAAGATATACGTAATGTTTACACAAATCTATGCCCTGAAAGCTTGCGAAACATATAAAAAACTTACCCTTGCCACGCCTACTGCCCTACAGTCGGCTAATATCATTATATACGCCTAAACTCATTAAAATAAGAAGCACAGCCAACCCAGCTCGCTGAAAATTTCTTTGTATTTTTTCTGAAATGGGGCGCCCTCTTACGGCTTCTATGGCAAACATGAGAAGATGCCCACCATCAAGCACAGGCAAAGGGAGCAGATTTACCACAGCTAAATTGGCACTAATAATTGCAATAAGAACCAGCAATGTGGAAAGCCCCTTCTCCGCTTGATCACTTATGGCTTGAGAAATCATGATGGGGCCACCAATGGCATCGGAAGGCAGTGCCCCTGCCATAAGCATATAAAAAGCCTTGGCGGTTTCAACAATGGTTTGCCATGTGAAAGAGAAGCTTTCCATGGCAGATTCAATCACTGTGAGCTCACGTATTTTCCAAGGACCTTGAGGGTTAATACCTATAAAGCCAACAGTTTTAGATTCCCCAAAGATATTTTTTTGTATTCGTTGATTGGGTTTTACATGCAACGTTATTTCTTTGCCTTGGCGAAGTACTACCATATCAAAGGGCTCTCCTTGCGTGATAGCCATTTGTTCCAGCACATTATCCCAATAAGAAATTTTTACTCCGGCAATTTTTACTATGGTATCCCCCTCTTGCACAGAAGCTTTCATGGCCGGACTTCTTGGCAGAACACTTCCCACCACGGGATCAAGCACACTTAAACCATTAAACCAAAAAACACCCCAAAAAAGCACAAAAGCAAGAATAATATTGGCCACGGGCCCTGCCAATACCACCAAAGAACGTACCGTGATGGACGTTTCCTCAAAGGTATACCCTTTCACACCGTCGGATAAGGTTGTATCTTTAAAAGAAACATAGCCCCCCAAGGGAATTAAAGATAGTCGATACTCTGTGCCGCGAAAAGTACGCGAGGTTATCTTCGGGCCAAAGCCCAATGAAAACACCCTTACTCCAATACCAAAATATTTTGCAGTAATAAGATGCCCCAATTCATGAAAAAAAACTAATGCTCCCAAGGTAGCAATAATAGTAAAAATAGTTGTCATACCTACTCCTTCACGACCTATATGTCATCTGCACAGTACATTTGCGCGAAATAAATGAAAATTAAGTTTTGGTTTTTAGGCCCTACTCAACTAAGGAGTCAGGCCATATTTATGAATATTTTGTGAAATGATGGCCGCAGCTAGAACACTGGGAACATATTTTTGTGTTTCCTTTGGTAATGCATTATGCTGTAATAATTGCCAAAAATTTTTAGCATTATGTTTTTGCATGGCTTTGCTCACACGGTATTCACCACAATTGTATGCAGCCAGTGCCAAAGGCCAATCTTTAAATTGATTATGTAATTTTTTAAGATACATGGCCGCGGCCTTCGTGGATTTAATGGGATCAAGCCTTTCATCATGCGTAGGCGAAACCACAAGCCCGTACTGTCTGGCTGTTTCCGGCATAAATTGCCACATGCCCCGAGCTCCGGCATGCGAAAGAACTTTTGTGTCAAAACCACTTTCTATGAGCGCCAAATAAGCAAGCTCCAAGGGAAGTCCGTGATGAGAAAATTCCTTCCTAATCATGGGAATAAAAGGCTTAGATTTGCGAAAACTTGTCTCCAAAAAATTTCTATTCTTTGTCAGCAAACGCTGTATCTGTGAGTTCACCTGCTTTGCTTGCACAGTACTTGGCAAAGAACTTTTACGCCATCGACTATCGGCCATAAGTGAACCTGCAGCAGTCACTTTGGGTACAGAAAATTTAGCATCATAGATTTTTAAAAGGGTTTTAAGCTGCTCTTTTGCATGCTTATCCCCTTGTTCACTGGCCTGAAGTAAGAGCGCATGGCTTTTTTGAAAAGCGAGAAGTGCTTTTTCTGCAAGGCCATTTTTTTGCAAGATATAGCCTATTTTCAAAAAAGACTCAGCTTCACGAAGTAAGTGCTGTGTTTGCTCGGTGTCAGTGCCCTTAGCTTCTAAAGGGCAAAAGAAAGCAGCCACGCACCATATAAACAGCATTCCTTTTCTCCACATGCCTTGCACCATGGCTATGCCCTCACCTCAACTAGCATATGAACAAGCCCTCGCCAAAAAGCATATACAAAGCGCATCCCGCACAAAGATAAGGGCCGAAAGGAAGTTTTGTTTCTTTATGTACATTTTTCCAGTGCGCTATGACTGTGCACAGCAAAGCCAATACAGAAGACAATAAAAACACATGGGGCAAGCCTAGAGTTCCTGAGCACAAGCCCAGCAAAAACATGAGTTTTACATCGCCAAAGCCCATACCTTCTTGCTTACGGACAAATTGATAGCCCCATCGAATGCCTTGCATGATGACAGTGCCTATGACAGCGGCCATGAGGGCATCGCGAAAGGGCACACCGATACCAAAGAAAGAAGCCGCACCAGCTAAGACCGCACCCACAAGCACCAATAGGTCAGGAATAAAAAAAGCTTCAAGGTCTACCAAGGCAATGAGTAAAAAAATAAGCCCTATGCCCATAAACACCCCATATTCTTCCGATATGCCATAACGCAAAAAGAGCAACACTGACCAACAAGCAAAGCTCAATTCCGCAATGGGATACAAATAAGAAAGCTTGGCGTCACACCCTCTGCAACGTCCTCTTTGAAGAATAAAGCTGACAAGAGGTATATTTTCTTTCCATCCAAGGCGCTTGCCACAGTCGGGGCAATGTGAACCTGAAGGGGTGAATAAAGACCATTCATGGGCAATACGATAACTGGCACTGCCGCAAAAACTACCAAGAGCCAACCCCAAAAGAAGAGTTAGGGTAAAATATAGTGTAAATTCAGTCATGGTGTGCCATAGCAAGGCATTCTTACCAGCCCTTGCAAGGAGCATAGCAGCAACACATTGCATAAGTTATAGTGAAAGTACAAACGCTTTTTATTTTGATAATGCGTATATACCCCATAAAAAAAGCGTAGAAAAATATGGAGTACATCCTCTTAAAATCTGTCAAATTACCGCACAGGGCGAATATGTCTTATTATGCTTTCTCGCTTTGTTTTTTCTTACGGGCTCGAATCATGAAGAGCAACACAACACCCAGCGCGCACATGACCAGCACAAGACCACCCAATTGATAATATACGGTGTAGTCTGTAGGCTCTACCATGGTATATATGCTTGCTGTAATAACCTTTCCTTCAGCGTCCACATGGTTCCATGAATCGTCAGCATTACGCGCTAAATAAAAAGTTTCCTTAGATTTTTCATTCTTCCTTTGATCAATAATAGTCACTTCAATATTGGCTTTATCACCTAATGTGTCGATTTTATCAAAACTCCACACAAAAAATCTGTTAACGTTACCTTCTTCATCTTGCCGCGCAGCCACTTTAGCTTCAAAATAGTACGCAACATGATTTTCATTTAACGTATCAGCATCGAGGGCAATTTTAATTAAACCGGCACGATTATGGGCATGACTTGGCAAAGCTGTTCCCATAAACACGCAAAGCGCAAGTAAAATCATCATAAAATTTTTCATGATACTAGACCTTTACTGTAAGAGGTTATTCATAATATGTACGCATTTGTCTTTCTATTTAGTCCCCAAGAGTCAATGTGGGAGCCGTTCGCGGATGGAGAATAAAAGTTTCCTGATACCCATCGGGGGAGGTATACGTCGTATTTTCTCTAAAGACTGCCAAAGCACTACCTATGGGAAGTCTTACGCCTCCGCCCCCCGCTTTATCATACCATTCTGCAGGAACAATGGGAGAAAGCGTGGTGAGAGGTATAGCATTTTTAACAACTGTGCCATCAGATATGGGGGTAGGAATAACAGTCGCTTCTCCGTCTTTTGTAAACAAGAACTCCCCGTCGGTACCGCTCAAAGAAGTTTGCTGCACGTTGAAATAAGCGAGTTCGCCATTAAAAGCTGTATACATGGACACACAATCATTTTCATTCATGGCTACAGGCGGAGTTGCTGTACGAGGTTTCACAAGAACCGTTACAGAAATTTCAAAATCGGAGCGGTATATGGTTTCCACGATATTATCTGTAATGGTAGTATAATCCTTATCCGGCCCCGCACTTTGTAAAATCACATTGCCATTTGTGTCTAAATCGAAACGGATTTCTCCCCCAAAGGCATCGGTAAGGGGTGCTTCACGCCCTGATATATAAGGACCACGCCAGCCCACTCCAAAGCCCACATTGGAATAATACTTCCATACATCCTTACTGCTTCGAGAATATGTTCTTAAGCCAGAGTACTCTTGCACCCCCCACACATGCCCATCAAAGGTGGTATCTTCCAGCCAATGTGTTGTTGTTCCCGTAGATTGCCCACTGGGAGTTTCATGAATATAACGATAATATGTCCCCCCATCTCTCACATAGGCAGCATTGGAAAATAATAATTGCGGTTGCGCCCCTATATAGTGGCGATTTGTAGCCCATGCAGTCACCGAGGGATAATCTGCCAAGGTTTTACCGGTAGCACCACCGGTGATAGCTACCCAACTACTATCAACAGAAAAAGAAGCACCAGTGGAAATATGACTTTCTATGCATTTATACGCATTTGTCCCATCATGTACATAAGACCCTGTCAGCAGTTCCATACTGCCCATATCAGCGATGAAGCCATTGGGTTGCTGTACTCCATCGGTGACAGACCCACGGTAGCCAAGGATGGCTGTTCTTAAATCCTTAAGTTGCATTTTTGTTGTGGCAATTTTTTGATCTTCCAAGTTCCATTGTTCATGGGAAATCATCAAAACAAGATTATCCTCATTATGGGGCAAGGAGGAATCAGCCGGACCAAAATTCGGTTTAGCAACAGAGGACTCATCGCCAAAAGTTATCCTTCTATCCGACCCTGCACTAACAAAATACAAATTTTTATTACCATCAAAATAAATGTGTATGGCAGAGCCCCAACCGTCAGTGAATCTTCCCTCACCTTGGCGCAATAAGAAATTCCGTGATTCATCATTGTGAACGCTAGGGCTTCCGCTGGGAGCTGTATAGGGATACAAATCATCATCACCGGAAAAGTCATCACGAGGGACAACCACATAAGGCCCATTCCAATCTGCATGGGGCATGAAATTATGAATAATGCCAGTTGACGAACCATCGTCAACCCTTATGGTATTTGTCCAAAGACCAAGAGGCATGATGCTTGCGTCATGATAATTCTGCTTGTTTACATCTGCCCAATCTAAAATGGTAGGCGCATCTGGAGTACTTGAATCTTCAGGTATTACCAAATAATTGCTTGCCGTATCCCACTCATGCACCACAAAATCAGGCAAAGTGCCATAATCACCCACATAGCCACCAAGCACACGATTACCATTGGCATCATAGGCATTTTCCGCCCCTAACAAACCAAAGCGAATGGACTCAAGAAGTTGAATGGTTTCTTCCCTCTTGGCATTGTCGGACATACGCCCTTGAAAAGGGAGCATCACCGTTACGAGCAGACCCAATATGGAAATAACTACCAAAAGCTCCATAAGGGTCAAACCTTTATCACCTCGCATGGTATATGCCCTCCAAGGCAGCATCGTTGATTTTAATATCTGCCTTTTGCGCAAGCTCTGCTTTAAATGCCTCAAAGGCCGCCTTACCCTTTTCATTTTTGATGGTATTCGTTAAACTGACACGCATTTCATCAATACTTGGCACTGCATCTTGCTCGCCTGTTTTCTTAATAATATGATATCCAAAGGAAGTTTCCACCACGTCACTAATGGCACCATTTTTGAGAGCAAAAGCAGCTGTTGCAAAGGGCTTTACCATTTCTTCCCTGCTAAAATAGCCCAAATTTCCGCCAATTTTTGCAGTTCCATCATGGCTATGCTCTTTGGCAGTGGCTGCAAAATCTGCCCCGCCCGTGACAAGCTTATGTAGTTCTTCTATCTTCTTGCGAGCTTCAGCTTTTTTCTCAGCAGTGGCGCCTTTTTCCACCATAATTAAAATATGCGAAGCTTGAATTTGAGGTTTACGCGTAAACATATGCTTATCTTTTTCATACCGCGCCGCAATTTCTTCTTCTTGTACTTGGATTTTATTCAAAATTTTTGCGGTCAATAATTGATTCACAGAAGCTTGCTGTTGCCAAATAATTCCGTATTGCTTTATGGTCATGCCAGCAGCGGCAAGTACTCTTTGAAATTCGTCCGGTTTATTTCTGTAGCGCGCACCCATGATGGCACTTCTTAAATGCCCACCTGCCTCATTGACCTCCAAACCTTGACGTTGAGACTCTTGGTGCAGCAACTCCATATCGATTAAATTTTGTACTACGCCTTTTTTTACAGCATTTTCATCCACAATTTGTGTTTTATCTTTCTGAACTTTTCTCAAATCATCACGTAAAGCATTATCAAACATCCACTTAGGCACATCTACACCATTAACAGAAATAAGCGCCGAACCGTCTTGCTTTGCCATAATTTCTTCATCTGTAGGAACAGATGGTGCGGTAGGAGCTTGTGTTTCACCTTGCGCCCAAGCTGCAGAAGGAGCCAAAAAAAGCATGGCAAGTAAGATAGACGCGTATTTTTTCATTGTATGTATTTTTTTCATAATTATTCCTTTACATTCTCTTAATATTACAAACCGTACACAGCAAGCATACCCGCAATAAGACCGTACATTACAAGTGCCACCAAGCCGCCCAAAACAGCAATGATCAGCGGTTCCATCATGGCATTCATACGCTTCACATTGGTTTCCAACATGCTTTGATAAATATTAGCGGTCAGCTCGAGTACTTTTACCATTTCCCCTGTTTCTTCACCCGTTCGCACCATTTCGCACACCATGGAGGGAAATATTTTTTCATGTTGGGCAAGAACAGTAGACATACTCTCCCCTTCTAAAATATTGTTCACCATGTCTTCCACCACCAACGCCGCAGCGGCATTACTTATGGTCTTTTTCACTGTGCCAAGAGCCTCCACCAAAGGAACACCCGAAGCAAAAAGCATGGCTAAATTTCGCGTGAATGTGACCACTACATCACAACGCACAACGCCCTTAACCACAGGAATATGCAAGAGGAGTTTATCAATAAAAAGCTTTCCTTCCGGAGTTTTACGTAAAAGTACAGCCAAGGTTATCACACCAAAAATAATGCCGAAAAAAAGTTGCCAATTGCTTTGCATCCAGCCGGAAACATCCATAATAAGTTGCGTCACCGGCGGTAAGCCTTTGTCCTTTCCAAGCATGGCCGCAAATTTTGGGATAACGCTCAAAGTCAAAAAAGCAATAACGCCCACGGCAGCCACCAGCACAAAGCCGGGATAAATCAAGGAAGTGATAAGCTGTCTTTTAAAGGCCGCCGTAATTTCCAATTGGTCGGCAATACGCACCATAACATTTTCAATGTCACCAGACAGCTCGGCCGCGCCTACCATATTGACAATATAAGGTGAAAAAACTTGGGGATAGGCGCCTAAACTTTCGGATAAAGTCTCACCTGACTCCACTGATTTTCTGATGGATTGCATCATTTTGCGCAAACCATAAGGGCCCGACTGATTTTCCATAAGCGCAAGACTACTCACAATACTCACACCAGATTCAAGCAACACCGCCACTTGCCGAAAGAGCAAAGGAAGATGCTTGGGCTTTGCCGGATCAAGAGAAGCGCGTAAACCGTCTAAACTGATTTCTCCTTTACGCTTAACACCTTCTTGAACCTGCTCTAGTTTAAGTAAAAAATGCCCCTCAGCTTTAAGAAAAGCAATGACCTCTGCCTCACTTACTGCAGTCATCTTGGAAGTGGATTCTTTTCCCGATGGAGATAGGATAGTGTAAATAAATTCTGGCATAATTACCCTTTAATGGTCGTACGAAGAACTTCTTCCATGGAGGTCGTTCCCATCTGAAGTTTGCGAATACCATCCTCACGCAAAGTGGTCATGCCAGCGCCCTTGCCCACTTCGGCTAACGTGCGCGCATTACTTCCCTTAAGGATTTCCGTACGTACTGCCTCATCAACCACTAACAATTCAAAAACGCCAATACGTCCCTTATAACCAGAATGTAAACACGCAGGACAACCCTTGGGTTTATACCAAGGGGAAAGAACATTTTCAGGCTCAATGCCAAGCTCGGCTACTTGTTCAGCAGTGGGCTCATAAGCTTCTTTGCACTTGGGGCAAAGTCTGCGCAAAAGCCGTTGCGCCAATACGCCGGACACTGAAGCCCCCACAAGAAAAGGCTCACACCCCATGTCCACTAAACGTGGTAAGGCACCTGCAGCATCGTTGGTATGTAAAGTTGTAAATACAAGGTGACCTGTCAGTGAAGCACGCAGAGAAATGGAGGCTGTTTCCATATCGCGAGTTTCCCCCACCATGACCACATCAGGATCTTGACGTAAAATGGAACGCAAGGCCGCGGCAAAAGTGACTTTATCTCCCTTACTCACTTGCACTTGATTTATACCGTCGATTTTATATTCCACGGGATCTTCCACTGTGGTAATATTAATATCCACAGAGTTAATGGAATTGAGCGCAGCACAAAGGGTGGTGGACTTTCCAGAACCGGTGGGCCCCACAATGAGAATAATACCATGGGGTCGACGAATTAATTGGTCAAAACATGCCTTGTCTCGATCAGATAGCCCCACTTGCTCCACGGTTAATCGATTAGATTTTCCCGCTAAAATACGCATAACGATTTTTTCGCCATGAATACAAGGTAAAGAGGATACACGTAAATCAATGGAATCTTCACTTGTTTCATAAACAAAAGCGCCGTCTTGAGGGCTACGCCGCTCAGCAATATTCAGCCCTGCCATGACTTTTATTCTGGAAGTAAGCACAGACAACATATCTGTCGGAAATTGACTAATTTCTTGCAAAATACCATCCACACGAAAACGTACTTTAATGGTATTTTCAAGAGCTTCAATATGTATGTCGGAAGCGCCGCATCGCAAAGCCTTAAGAAGTAAGCCGTCCACAATTTCCACGGCACTTTTATCCGCAAAGTCCATGACAGCGTCAATTTCGTACAATCTGTCCAGCAACTCCAAAAGACTTTGAGGTGACGCAATGGAAACTTTAACTTTCTTTTTTGTAATACGCTCTAATGCTTTAATAACTTGCGGAGAAACAGGCTGGTCTGCCGCCACATGTATGCTTTCTCCCCCATTAATGGGGAGCACCTTATGCTTTTTGGCCACCATTTCAGGCAAAAGACTTTTGGCATTTTTATCAAAGGTGGTTTCATACAAATTAACATATTCAAGCCCCCAAATTTCCGCCATATGCTGTGCCACCACATCTTCCGTGGTATAGCCAAGACTTACAAGAGTATCAGCCAAGGAGCTGCCTTTACGCAATTGCACTTGCATGGCTTCTTGAAACTGCTCTTTTGTTATGGCCTGCGCCTCCAACAGCGCATCCCGCAATTTTACTTGGGGAGATGTCATATTAGCGGTTTTTGCTGTACTATTTGCGAACATGTTAAGCATCAATCACATCCAATCTTGGAGTAATCACCGATTCACTTTTTGCCATGCGGATGGCCGTTTCTCTATCGATAAGCCCATCGCGATAAAGCTTAACAAGTGAAAGCTCCATGGTTTGCATGCCAAACTTGGCCCCTGTTTCTATGGCCGAATACATTTGTTCCAATTTGTTTGTACGAATAATATTAGAAATGGCCGGTGTCACACGCATGACCTCCACAGCGGCCACACGCCCGCTTTCGCCTGCTCGCTTTAGCAAACGTTGTGAAATGACGCCTTTAAGTGTCGATGATAACTGCTGACGTATTTGCGTTTGCTCTTCAATGGGAAAAACACCAACCATACGCGCCAATGTGGACTCTGCGTCTCTGGAGTGGAGGGTGGAAAATACAAGGTGACCTGTCTCTGCAGCCATAATGGCGGTGCGCATGGTATCAAGGTCACGCATTTCGCCCACCAAAATAACATCGGGGTCTTCACGCATGGCATCACGTAACGCGCCAGAAAATGTAGGCACATCGGTAAAAAGCTCCCTTTGTGTAATAAGAGCCTTCTGATTATTATGTACAAATTCCACAGGATCTTCGATGGTAATAATATGACAAGGCTTGCTCTTATTTATTTTATCAATGATGGCCGCAAGGGTGGTTGATTTACCAGATCCTGTAGGCCCTGTAACCAAGACGAGACCATCTTTAAGATCAGAAAAATAATGCACACCTTCAGGAATACCTAAAGCCTCCAAAGATAACTTTATATGCGGTAATTGACGAAATACCGCCGCCAAAGCCCCGCGCTGATAAAATATATTCACGCGAAAACGTGTTTCTTCATTTAAATTGTAAGCTGTATCCACCGAAAGTTGTTCGCTTAATACTGTTTTCTGCCTCTCCGTAAGAATGGGTAGTAAGTAGTTATCTAGGCACGCTTTGCACAAAACTTCCCTTGGTAGCTTAGCCAATTCACCATCAATACGCACCAAGGGCAAAGAATTTAGCGTCAAATGCAAGTCCGAACCTCTAAGCTTTATGGTGTCTTGCAAAAGTTCATCAAGAGGCGTGCATGTTTTAAATGTGCTTTGACCTTCTAAGCTCATACTATTCACCAATTTCCACAAGAGCACCTTTGGTGCGATTGCCATAAGCTAACTTACGTACTGCTTTGCCCATATTGAAGGGGAAAGGAGTTTTACCAAGGGCACCTTCCGTTGTTTGCTCTAAAATTCCAGTTTTTTCATCAAGTTGAAGCAACTTTCCTTTTCCTTGTGTTTCATATGGATGACTAGAATTTTTAGACAACACCTCAGCTTTTAATCTTTCTGCCTCATGCGGTGTCATGATGATATGCGGCGTAATGAGCATGACAAGCTCTTTACGTGTTGCATTTTTCACAGTATCGGTGAAAAAGAAGCCTAAAATGGGGATATCACCCAAAAAAGGAACTTTTTCTTCCGTGTCGGTAATGGTCTCCTGAATAAGGGTTTGCCCATCCATACCCATGACAATATCTTCAAGTTCTGTGGTAATAATGGTGTCGGTTTCGCCTGTTCTTGAAATCCCATTGATGGCATAATCAAAAGCCGGACCTTGCCCAATACCAGCTTGAGACATTTCCGTCATGATTTTCATGGTGACGGTGCGGTCTTCATTGATGGAAGGAGCTATTTCAAGCCTAAAGCCCACTTCTTCCGTTCTATAGGTAGTGCTCACTTGAGCAGGTGATATTTGCGTGCCGCTTTCGCTAAATTGCGGCTGTGTAACAGTATACCCTTCACGAATGGGAATTTCCACACCCTGAAAGAATTTACCCGCCGCATTATTGGCCACAAACATCATAGGTGTGCTCAATTCCGTCACTCTTCCTTCACGCTCAAGCATACTTAAGCTTGCGTCAATTTTGCTATTGATAAAAGAAAAAGCAAAGGATGCCGGTGATGGCGTTAAAGAACCTGCTTGAGAAAGTAAACCCAAAGTGCTGTTTGTAGCTGTATTTACGTCAGAAAAACTTAAATCAAAGAAGGATTCCATGCCATCTTCTAAAGTAATACCTAAAATCTTTACCTCCAGTAAAAGCTCTCTGGTGGGGGTATCTATTTGCGCAATGAGCTCGCCAACTTCTTTGAGTAAACCAGAATCCACCGAACGCATAATCACACTGTTATTGCGCGGGAAAATCGTCATCAAAGCTCTCGCCTGACCAATTTGACGCTCAAGCAGCATTTCTGGTGTGAAGTCACCACCATCTCGTAAGAGACGTGCCATACGTCCAAGGTCCACTTCGTCCATTTTTAAACCGGCAAGCTCCGTGACGCCCTTTTCCTTTTTATCATACGTAATATCTTGAACTTCCATATTTTCAGTATCAGGATCCGGATCTACTCCGATATCAGGAAATTCATCGGTCCCCACATGGCCATAGCTTTCCACAATTTCAGGACTAGTAAGTAACACCCTTGAACCAAAAACATTTTTAATGGCTTCACCCACAGTATAACAAGAAGCAAACTTAAGATTATACACGCGTGTTTGCTCATCACGGCGCAAAGTAAGCTCACGTCCGTATTCTTCCACCTTCATGACGCGAATAATGTTGTCTTGCTCGCTAAACCACAAATTATAGGTCTTACAAATGACTTCCAAAGCAAGAATTGGGGTAACATCCTTTAAAAAAATGGAAATGGGCAGGTTTTGCACTTCCGGCGTGGCCACCACATTTTGCCCTGTCATTTCAGAAATTAAGCGTAAAATTTCACTGAGAGGAGTCTTATCAAATTGAAACACCTCCACAATGGGCGCGTGAGATGTGCCTCCAGCTTGTGCTGCCTGCGCTGTGCTGGCAGAAAAAGACAAAAGCAGGACACAAAGTAACACCATACTAGAGCATGCTGTTTTGAAAAATGAAATTTTTTCGCTCATATTAATAAAACTTCCCTGTTATTTCATTGCCGTCATCTAAAACCACTGTCATACCATTGAGATGTATTTTTTTAATCATTAAGGATTTAGACAAATTTGTCTTGGCATTGGCCTCAATGACCACGTTGTCATTCTCATATAAAATACAAACACCCTTATTTTGAATATTGGCTGAAACAGCACGCCGCCCGCCCACTTGCATAAGACCCGTAACCTTTATATTGGGCAATCGCTCGTAGCTGGCATGGTTGGGTTTATTTCTACCATCAAAACGAAAATCTTCTGGCTCGCGCTCTTGACCATCATCACTATCTTCGGCGGCGTCAGTATACCATGTGGTATCTGTAACCGGTGCATGGCTATCCACCATTTTTGAAAAAGGGCAACGCTTTCGAGAGGCATCAAAAGTGCTTAAATACAGGGCACTGGAAGATTTAGACTCAGGCAATACATGTTGCGCGGCCTGCTCCCCTTCTGCTGTACCTTCTGCTGCATTTACTGCTGCACCGGTGGCAGGGGGTTGCGTGCCTTCGCCTGCCGCTTTTTGTTCTGCCGCTTCTTTTTGCGCCGCAGAGATATTGGGAACATGAGAAGAATTTACCGCGCCCTGCACAGAAGTCTCAGCAACGGCATTGGCTTTGGAACTTACCGTTGTGGTGTTTTTTTCCGCCGCCTGCACAGAGCACAGAGGGAACAAGGCCAACATCAAAAATGCCACAGAAAAATGACGCACCTTAGATAATAAATAATAACTTAACGCTGACATCTTCGGCATCCTTGTTTCTCATGATTCTAACATTGGTCACATTTACCACCGAAGGTAATGAGCGTAATTCCGAAAAAAACTCATACACCGACGTAAAAGACCCTGTAAGATTCACAGTATATAAAATTCTTTCCATGGCTTTTTGTTCCGTCTGCACCGATGCAAACAAAGAGGAAGTTTTTTTAGAATCTTCCGTATACGGGGCCAGTTGATTCACATGAAGCCCATTATTGGCAGCCATTTCGTTAATACGCAAAACCATTTCTTCTTCACGACTTTCATCGGCAAGGCGTAGTGCTTTTACTTCATTATACTTTTTTTTAAGCACATTGACTTCATTTTGTAACTTACTCACCCTTGCTTCTATGGATTCAATATTATCCGGTGGAACCGTTTCATTGATAGCTTTTACAATTTCATTATTTTTCTTAACGAGGGCTTTATGTTCATCAATGATGGCGTCGCGAAAGTAGTTCAGATACAAGTAAATGCAGCCCACTATGAGCAAGCTCACCACACCCCAGCGCTCTATGATGGAAAATTGCTTGGCCATTTACTCTTCCTCCAACCTGATTTGCAACGAAAAGGAAAAATAGACCTCTTCTCCTTCCTTTGACGTCATTTGCGAACTTTTTTCCAAGCGGCAATGGCGCACCATGGGCAAATTTTTGAGCTGCACCACATAGCGACTTACGGCCTCATATTGCTTGGCCGAACCTGCCAAAAACCACACCTGATCAGAAAATTGCTGTATATCATTGAGCTGCACAGACTCCGGGGTCACATCCATAAGACCTGCCAAAAAGCCACGTAATAAATACTGCCTGTCTAGCAAACCCGTATCCAACAATTGAGTTTGTTGTTTAATTATTCGTTGTTCCTGAGAAAGCGCGTTGAACCTAGCCACAGCGTCCTGCCCTTTTTTAACTGCGGCATCCAAGACTTTTTTATCTTCTTCCAAGGCGGCTATGGTATTTTCTGAATCGAGCACTTGGTATTTAAGCCAAGAGGCTTCCACACCCATGCAAAAAATAAAAAAGGCGAGAATCATGGCGGGCAAAGCCAATGGATGTGCCACAATTTTAGTATGTAAGGGGATATGGTTGTCCACCGCCAGCCCGTGGCAATATTTGCACAGAGCTTGTGAGGCGGCGCTTAAAGCCGTCATATAACGAGCGGGCACCACTCCGGGGCTTTGCACGTCGGGCAGGTCAAACTCCACATCCCAGCGTTTTACCTCGGCATTGGGGGCATACTCTCCCACCAAGGTGCGCCAATTTTGCTCCCCGCCTTCACCGCCTAAAATAATAAGTGGTTGTGTTTTAAAATTGCCTTCGTAATCTTGCACCAATTCATCCACCATGTTTAACGTAGATTCAATGGCAGAATCTTCCGATGCAAATTCATGCTGCTGAAAGGAGACAGGCATATTATTGACGGCCAGAGCCACTAAGGCATCATAGGGGCGCCAATTAACGAGAATGCGCGGCCTTTCATTGTCCACACTCATGAGCTTAACATCCATGGTGGAACCTTGCGGCGCGCAGTGAGCAAAGGCAAAGACCTCATGCGGCATGACCCCCACCAACTTCATTTTAAGACTGGCACACACTTGCTCAAGACTTTCATAGCTTTTTTCATGCAGAGCAAAAATAATGGCTTGCATCGTGGTGGAATCATCAAGGCCATATTCATCAAACTCCCCCTTGGGAGAAGGCGGCACATATACGCTGACCATGGCTTCATGGGCGGGGTAATCTAAAAAAGGGTTGATTTCAAAACGAGCAGCAACATTGAGAGCATTCTGAGCCTTTTTTTTGCCAAAACGTCCCATTTTTTGTGGCTTAGGCAATTCAGCAATGGTGGAAGTAAATTCGTCACTGACGACTAGAAGTTTTTTTGTAGAAATGGCACCCCATTGCTTAAACAAATGCGCCAAGCGTAATTTGGGACTGTCTATGGATTGCTCAAAGGCCACTTCCATAAAGCGCAACAACTCTATTTGCCCCTTGGATTTTTTGCGAACCAAGACGCCGCGGGCGGAAAATTCTTCAAGAACAGCCACCATGAGTGTATTACCGCCCTTTTGCCCCATGCCACCCTTGACGGACGTGGCAGAAGCGCCTAAGCGGCTGAAAATATCTTTTAATGCCATGGCTGTCTCTCTTTCTCTCTTTGGTAAAGATGGTGGAGATTTCACCCCCACCATCAAAATGCGTACGGAAAAGACGGTGGGCAAGCCCACCGTCTAAGTTTAAGCAATTACGCTATAATTATGGAAGTGGGATCCAAGCTTCGGCATCAGGAGCAGGCCACTTGTGACCTTCTGGGCAAGCAACTTCAAACTGCCAAGCTTCTTGAGCTTCTAAGTATGCAACTTCTACGAGTTCGCCGTTAGCTATTGCTGTGCCACCTTCGGTAGCAGCTACCCAAGAAGTGTTAGCAATGGTTCCAGCTAAAGCAATCATGTCAGCGCGGTCAACAGTACCTTGAAGACGTGGAAGAATGATGAAGAATTCTTCATGAGAGAATAAGCCTTCAGCCAATACAGCTGTGGGGCAAAGGGCAGAAGCGGTGATAAGACCGGAAGTTACTAAGTCGCACTTGTCGTTAACGGCCATAGCAATACGACCCCACCAAGATGGGTTACCAGCAATAGTACCGTCAGCACCAAATGTGCTAGTAGCACCAGGCATGGCGTCAAAGTAATCAGCACTATTAATATCTACCAATGCAGGAGTGTCACCACCACCAACGCCGAGCATCATAACAGGGGAACCTGCAGCAAGGTTACCTTCATGCATAGCACGAGCAGCTGGTGTAGCAGCAGTAGCGTCCCAACCTACTAAGTTATGTACGGTTGTTACACCCAAAGCAGCCAAGTCTTGGAATTCAGCTTGGCTAATTTCGTAAAGACCAGGATAGTTACGACCAGCAAAAGCAGCAGAGATAACTTCTTCACCTGTGCCAGCGTCAGCATCATAAGGAGTTGCAGCATTTTGGATGCTAGCAAGTACTGCAGTGTCAGCAGCAGAATATTCAACCATGTTGGTTAAACCAGATGGTAATGTACCGTTGGTTTCAAGGAAGAGAGCTGTCATGCCGCGAATACCTTTGTTGTTGGTATCGCAAACGTTGTCAGCGGTGCTGGCGGTGATACCACCAAGACGGGGGGCAATAAGGCCAAGAAGTAAGCCAAGGATGGCGATAACGATGAGTAGTTCCATCAATGTGAAACCGGACTGTTTGCTTTTTTTACGTAAAGTAAACATGATTAAATAAACTCCTAAAGTAAATTACACTCT
Source organism: uncultured Desulfovibrionaceae bacterium (assembly GCA_964370835.1). Taxonomy (GTDB): domain Bacteria; phylum Desulfobacterota; class Desulfovibrionia; order Desulfovibrionales; family Desulfovibrionaceae; genus CAYJAD01. The sequence goes on along the minus strand of CAYJLO010000005.1, from coordinate 47,521 downwards.
TTGATTGTGCAATTCCGCCTCAGAATCTGCCCAAATCACGTCACAATGACGATTTTCTCCTCTAAATATAACAGCCTTCTAGTCCCTCTAGACAGGCAGGGCCCATAAAAATGGTAAGTAAGTTACTCCTTGGTATATTTCTCGCTAATAGACTCTATACGTTCACAAGTTTTACCCTTGGAGCAAGTTTCGCAGCAATCCACCGTAAAGCGATATTCTCTGCCACAGTTAATCAAAATCTCTTTCTGCCCGCGTTTTAAAAAGCGCATTTCAATGCTCATTTTTCCGTGCCCAGAATGTTCAAACAACTCTTTGTAACAGGTACTTAGTTGTCCTAAAATTTCCTTATGCGCTTCAGAAAAATACTTTTCATTCAGTATCACTCAACTCCACTCCTCGCTATACCGTCATTAAAAATAATTCCCATCCTCCCCTCTATGCACACTCATCTCAGAAAGGTGTGCACTACATATTTTCTCGGACAATTTGATACTGTCCGTTCACCTTATCAACAGCATACCTTATGTTATATTCTCCAAGCCATGTATTACTGTTGACTGAAAACTCCACATTCACTGTTACCGTGCTTCCAGTGGCGCTGGAGTTTGAAATCTTCACTTCTTCAAGATGCATATTTTTCTGTGCCCAGCCTTCTTTTTTAAGCTCAAAGGCTTTAAGGAGAGCATCTTTAGTCAAATAATACCCTTCATCTTCATTCAGTACATACGTGAGTGAGTGAGGCGCATAAAACCCTATAAGTTTATACATATCTCGGCTGTTAAAAGCTTCCATGTAAGCGTGGAAGAAATCACTTATTTCCACAAAATCTTGGCCCGTTATTTTATTGCCAGGCACCCTACCTTGTGATGCGCATCCGCCCAAAGTAAATACTAAGACCATGAGCAGTATATAACGCTGTAGTTTCAATCTCAAAACTCCTTGAATCGTGGGTACTGTATACGTTATTTAGAAATTGAATGTTGTTTTCAAATTCATTAAAAACCTTTTAAAGCATTCCTACTTTATTTGTCAAGTATGAAAAAAAATAAAAAAACATTCAGTACAAAACTATTTAAAATATAACAATAAAAAAATATTTATTTAACAAAAAAATAGTATCTAAACGCACTTTATCTTGTATTTGCATGTGACTTTTTACAAGCGTTTAATAAAAATTTACAGTTAAATTTTTATTAAAAAATACTTTTTTTAGCCTCTTTTTTGGCAATAAATGAATTTCATTAAACAGCCTTTTTTTCCACATAAATGCACCTGGAACATATTTTGCTTAAGTATTTTCCGTACTGTATACGGCTAAATTTTCCTACCCTGTGAGGAGGGTCATGCTTTTAGCCGTTCGACATAACTTCATGGCTGCAAACACAGCTCAAAACTTAAACACGCATTATGGTAATTTAAGTACATCTGTAATGCGTCTTTCGTCTGGTCTACGCATCAACAGCGCTGCCGATGACTCTGCGGGGCTTGCCATTCGCGAGCTCATGCGCGCCGACATAGCCTCGCTCAATCAAGGCATACGCAATGCCAACGACGCCATTTCCATGATGCAAACGGCTGACGGGGCTTTGCAAGTCATTGATCAGTGCCTTATCCGCATGAAAGAACTGGCCATGCAAGCGGCCACAGGCACCTACGACTCCACACAAAGAGGTATGATTGACGCAGAGTTTCAAAGCCAAGCGCAAGAGATAGATCGCATTGCTTATGCCACAGATTTTAACGGCATCAAGCTCTTAGATGGTTCTCTTTCTGGTCAGCATAATGGCAACGCACTCTCTTCTAGCGGCGCGGCAAAAATACATTTTGGCACAGGTAATGACAGCGCTGAAGATTATTATTATATCCACGGAGCGGCGGCGACTCTTCAAGCATTGGGGCTTACAGAAGAACCCCAAGAATTACCCGGCCACCTTGATACTATTTCTGACAAACTCACCAATGGCGCTACCCAAAGATTTAGCTCTGGGCGTGTTACTTTTGCTGTTATTCCTCAAGGTTCAAAAAATATTAGCTTTCACTTGGATGACCTTGGGCGTAATGACTCTCTACAGATTTTCACCATGTCAGGGGAACATATCGCGGGCACGCATAGCTCTGGAGAGGATTGGACAACGGCGGGAATAGATAACCTTAGCGATATGGCTACGCATATTGTTACAGAAGCCAATGGTTTTTTGCCAGACGCCACCTACACCGATGCAAAGCTCAATGGGAATCAAACCCTTAGCTACACCGATGTTGCGCCTTACAATCAATTTACAGTAAATGGCACACACATGGGTTATTCGGGAGAAATAAACACGAACAACAATGAATACCTTACCATAGAAGAAGCTCAAGAACACTTACTTGTGTTTGTGGTGGGTGCAGGACAGTTTGATATTACCACGTCATGGGGCTCTATACCTTCCGAGGATAACCCATACATACCACCGCTCACCATCGAAACACAAAGCAAAGCCCAACAAGCTTTAGAAAAAATCGATGAGGCCATTGTAAAAAAAGATGGTATTCGCGCTCATTTTGGCGCCATGGAAAATCGCTTAGAGGCCACCGTGAGCAACCTTGCGCTGCAAGCAGAAAACCTTCAAGCCTCTGAATCTCGCATTTCTGACACAGATGTGGGTATGGAGATGACCGAATTTGTTCGCCAACAAATACTCGCACAAGGCGCCACTGCCATGCTAGCTCAAGCCAATAGTCTTCCTAAAATGGCGTTACAGTTGCTGGAACAATAAAAAACAATGGATTTTCCAACAATTTTGACACGATCTGTACTCTTTGACAAAAAACAACAAGACTCTACCAAAAACACTTCCCCCCTCCAAAACAAAAGCCAATAACCGTACAAAACACACGCAGTCTTTGTTGCCCTTCTCTGTGATGGAAAATTCACCATACTTTATCATTGGCAAGTGTGCGTGGCAATCAAGCATGGAATACTCTCACCAATGCTATTTTCTACATATACGTAGAAAAGTCTTTGCGAAAACATACCATCAACCATGACATGCAGCTCTATTCGATATCGTCAACATTACAAGAACCTACAAAGCACAATAAAGACGCTCACAATAGCATTCTTTGGTCTTTCCATCCAAGAAGGAACATACATAAACTTCCATGCCACCAATGCAAAGGCTCATACATATTTCCTAAAGCACAGAGCGTATCCAAACTGACACTTTCTGGCTTTGTTATAATATATAAACATGTTACAACAATACACTCGGCCATCATAATTCTCAAAGCATAAAAGTGCAAAATTGTATTTTTTTTGTTGTTTGCATTCTAAACAACGAAAATATTTTCTACGCAGAGGTATTTTTTCTAAAACGTACTAATATTAAAAACTAAAATTGAGATTTTTTTTAGTAGAAGCTAAAATGGCAGATGTGAAATTATTATTCACCTTTGTATTTCTACCATTTTGTACAAAAAACCCCAAACATCTCTTGCTTACTCGCATATTATATATGACTCATGAATTTCTAACCATATTTAAAAAAAATAATCTCTATTATTTAAGACAATTAAAATAATACACAAAACGGTCTCAAAGTTTTGGCACAGCTTATGCTAATTGCCAAACTATGCAAACACTCTCAAAAGCCTGTGCAATAAGGCATTAGAGTAATTTTAATGAAATAAGTGTAATATTTAAGGAGTCTTAAGATGACAACAGCACGCAGCCTTGCCGTTATGGAAGCTTTTAGCGCTACCCCTTGCGATATCGATTCCACAGAGGGGCATTTAACCCCCAACGTAGAAATGAGTCGCCATTTTGCAAAAGATGTTTTTACCATTCACGTCATGCGTGAACGTTTGCCCCGTGACGTATTTAAACAGCTTGAGCTCACCATTCGTGAAGGGGCTCGGTTGCCAGCTGAAATTGCAAATGTAGTAGCTTCTTCCATGAAAGATTGGGCTCTTGAGCGTGGAGCAACACACTATGCACACTGGTTCCATCCCATGACTGGATATACAGCGGAAAAGCACGACGCGTTTCTTACTCTTTCCTCTGACGGACATTTATTACATGAATTTTCAGGAAAAATGCTCATTAGCGGTGAACCCGACGCGTCATCTTTCCCCTCCGGTGGTATTCGTTCAACTTTTGAAGCACGGGGTTATACAGCGTGGGATCCCACCGTACCAGCCTTCTTGCTTCCGGGAAAACTTGGTCACACTTTGCATATTCCCTCCATGTTCTATTCTTACTCCGGTGAAGCACTTGACCGTAAAACACCACTTTTGCGCTCAATTTCTGCTATTTCTCGTCAAGCTTTGCGTATATTACATCTCTTTGGTAAAGACAAAACCACGCATGTTCGCCCCATGGTTGGTGCAGAGCAAGAATACTTCTTGGTAGATAGCCGCCTTGCAGCCTTGCGCCCTGACTTATTGCTCACAGGTCGCACTCTCCAAGGTGCCCCCGCCCCCAAGGGACAAGAAATGGAAGACCACTACTTTGGTGACATTCCAGCTCGTGTCATGGCCTTTATGCATGACGTTGAAAAGCGCCTTTTCGCCCTTGGTATTCCTGTAAAAACTCGTCATAATGAAGTGGCTCCTGGTCAATTTGAGCTAGCTCCTCTTTATGAAGAATGCAATATCGCAACCGACCACAATATGCTCACCATGAATATTTTGCGCCATACAGCCGCTGAACATGGTTTCATGTGCCTTTTACATGAAAAGCCTTTCGCAGGTGTCAATGGTAGTGGCAAGCACAACAACTGGTCTTTGGTTGATTCCGATGGCGACAATCTTCTCAACCCTGGCGAAACACCTCTTCACAATGCTCAGTTCCTCGTGTTTCTTGCCGCAACCTTAAGAGCTGTACATAAGCATAGCATGGCTTTGCGCCTCGGCACACTGGGAGCTGGCAATGATCATCGCCTTGGTGCCAATGAAGCTCCACCAGCTATTATTTCTGTATTTCTTGGTGACCAACTCACCAACGTTTTAGAAACGCTTATCACCGGCAAAGCACAAAATGAAGACGGTAAACCCTTCATGGAAATTGGCGTTGATGTGCTCCCCCCTTTACCCAAGGACTATTCTGACCGTAACCGTACAAGCTCTTTTGCTTTTACCGGTAATAAGTTTGAATTTCGTGCCGTAGGTTCCTCTCAGTCGGTAGCACCTGTAAACATTTCACTCAATGCCGCCGTTGCTTGTGCCCTTGATGACATCGCCACCGAACTTGAAGCCTCTGTAAGCTCTGGCACATCCTTAACGGAAGCTTTACAAAGCCTACTTCCACGCATTTTTGCCGAACATATGCCCGTCGTCTTCAATGGCAATGGCTACTCTGCTGAATGGCCCATCGAAGCAGAAAAGCGTGGCCTTCCAAATCTTGCCACCACAGTGGAAGCTTTGGAACATTATAACGACCCTGAAGTCATGGAAGTGTTTTTACGCACCAATATTCTCTCAGAACGCGAAATACTCGCACGCCAAGAAATATTATTGGAAACCTATGCCAAGCTCATCAACATTGAAGCCAATGTTTGCTCAGCCATGATTCGTGAAAGCATTCTTCCCGTGGGTCTGCGTGCGCAAAAGGAAGCCGCTGAACTTGTATTGCAAACTCGTGCTGTACTTGGTAGTACACAAATATTACCAGAAGAAGAACGCTTTACCAATTTACGTCAAACTTGCCTTGCCTTAAGTGATGCGCTTAAAGCCCTCGAAGCAGCGCAAAATGCAGAGCATGGCGAAGATGTCTTAGAGCACGCGCAAGCAATGCTCAAACATGTTGTTCCGGCTCTTAATCAATGCCGTAAGCATGCAGATGAACTTGAACTTATGGTTGAAGACGCCACATGGCCATTCCCACGCTATGCAGAAATGCTTTGGATAAACTAATAATTCACTTACAATAATTATCATGGGAGGGGATTTCTATCTCCTCCCATGTTGGCGCAAAAAGAATATGAGGAATGAAGTATGAGTAGCTTATATAATCCGTTAGATGAACATGATGCCTGTGGAGTTGGTTTTGTCGCACGGCTTTCCGGTGTACCTAGTCATCAGGTCATAGCCGATGCTTTAACCGCCATGGCTCGCCTTGCACATCGTGGTGGACATGGCGGAGATAATTCCGGCGACGGTGCTGGCTTACTCATGCCACTTCCTAAAAACTTTTTTAAACATCAGTGGCCCACACTACAGGCCATGGATAGTGCTATTCCTTTTGCTGTGGGACAGCTTTTTATGCCACAAGGGGCACACACGCACGCCCCCATTATGCAGATAATCAAAGAATGTCTCGCAATGACACATCTTTGCCTTGAAGACGAGCGCGAAGTCCCCGTGGATACAACCATGGTAAGCCCCATGGCATTGGCCACCATGCCGCATATGTTGCAAATTTTAGTTCGCCCCACAAAGAACTTAGCAGCCGAAAACGCACAAGGTGAAGGCTTTGAGCGTATTTTATACTTGGCTCGCAGACGCATGGAAAAAGCTGTACAAAATTGGCTTGCGCAACAAGGCCTTGAGCGCAACAGTTTTTATGTGGTAAGCCTTTCTGCTCGCAGTATTATTTACAAAGGAATGCTGCCAGGAGCCTGCCTTGGTGATTTATATGGTGACTTGCTCGACATCAATTTTACAGCACCCTTCGCCGTATTCCATGAGCGTTTTAGCACAAACACCCTACCCTCATGGCGCTTGGCACAGCCTTTTAAAAATTTAGCGCATAATGGAGAAATAAACACCATTCGTGGTAATGCAGCTCGCATGCATATGCGTCAACCGCAAATGTCTTCGGCACTTTTTGGCGATGACTTAAAAGATCTTTTCCCCATTGTTGATGATACAGCCAGTGACTCTGCACGTCTTGATAATGCCTTGGAACTCTTGGTACGTTGTGGTTATTCCATGACACATGCTTTAATGATGCTCTTGCCCGAGCCCTTTGGTACTGCCTTTGTTATGGGTGACAATAAACGTGCTTTTTATGAATATCATGCTGCACTTATGGATCCTTGGGATGGCCCAACAGCTCTTGTATTTACCGATGGTCACAGTCGTGTTGGCGCAATGCTTGACCGTAATGGTTTGCGCCCTTGCCGTACCACAGTTTCACAAGATGGTATGGTAGTTCTCGCGTCGGAAACGGGAGTTATGGACGTTGAACCTGAGCGTATTGTATCACGCCAACAGCTGCGCCCACGGCGCATGCTCATGGTGGACGTTGCCGCCAGACGCATAATTTCCGATGCAGAAATAAAAGGGAATGTCATTCGTGAAAAACCTTATCGCCGTTGGCTCAAACAATGCGCCATTTCACTTGCAGACCTCATGCACAGTGATGGTAATACTCATTCACAAGAAAGCACATACGATGTGGCACGCACTCAAGTTCTGTACGGGTATGATGCAAAAACCATTAACAATGTGCTTATGCCCATGGCCAAAAATAGCCAAGAGCCTGTGGGTGCCATGGGGCATGATGTTCCCTTAGCTGTGCTTGACACTCAGCCAAGAGCTTTATTTAATTATTTTAAGCAACAATTTGCGCAAGTCACCAATCCTCCCATTGATCCCTTACGTGAAGAGCTTTCCATGTCGTTGATGAATTTTGCCGGTGCAGAACGCAATATATTGGAACCAACGCCAGAAAATTGCGCCATTTTACGCTTGCCGCATCCCTTCCTTGATCGCAACGAACTCTTGCACATACGCATGTCCACGCGCAAGGAAGTGCAAGCTCACACCCTTGACGCCACTTTTGAAGCTACGCTTGATGCAAACACAGATCACACTGGGCTGGCCCTCGAACAAGGCTTACAAGACATGTTTAAAGCTGCGGAAAAAGCCCTTGAAGACGGTGCAACCATATTGATTATCAGCGACACCAAGAGCAGTACAACACGCGCGCCCATACCAAGCCTCTTGGCTCTGTCTGCCTTACATCATCATTTGCAGCGCGCAGAAAAGCGGCATTTATGCGGCCTCATAGTGGAATCAGGCGAAGCCTTTGAAGTTATGCACATGGTACTACTTTCGGCCTATGGCGCTAGCGGCATTTGTCCCTATGCGGCTCTTGATACAGTGAAGCAGTTGGCCGAAGCCGGTAAACTTGCTGAGATTTCGCCACACATGGCTCAAGCCAACTATATTTCAGCACTGAAAAAAGGCATGCTCAAAGCTTTTGCACGCCTTGGCATCTCCACGCAGCGTTCATTCAAAAGCGGATACTATTTTGAGGCCCTTGGTCTTGAAGCAAGCCTTGTGAATACCTATTTTTGCGGCACACCTTCGAGAATTGGTGGCATAGGTCTTGATTATATTGCAAAAGACGCCTTAACTCGCCATGCACAAGCTTATGGCACCACAGAAACAAAGTCTCAAGAAACTTCACGCTTGTGGACTAAAGACAGTGTAAAACTATTGCACAAGGCAGTGCGAGACAACGACGCCGCGGCTTTTGCCGACTATGCCCAACCCACCACCACATCCATTACACTACGAGATCTTTTTAGCGTAAAAAGGGGATCACCCATTGCGCTTGAAGAAGTAGAGTCCAGTGCAGAAATTGTAAAACGTTTTGTGGGCGCTGCCATGTCCTTTGGTTCATTAAGCCGCGAAGCCCATGAAACCATTGCCGAAGCTTGCAATGGCGTAGGAGCACGTAGTAATTGCGGTGAAGGTGGTGAGGAAATGCAACGCTCCTCTCTCACCGAAGATGGCAAAGACATACGCTCTAGAGTACGTCAAATAGCTTCAGGACGTTTTGGTGTAACCGCGCATTATCTTGCCCATGCCGATGAAATTCAAATCAAAATGGCACAAGGAGCAAAACCAGGCGAAGGAGGTCAATTGCCTGGTCACAAGGTTACAAAAGAAATCGCATTTGCGCGTGGAACAAGTCAAGGGGTAACGCTTATTTCACCGCCACCTCACCATGACATTTACTCCATTGAGGATTTGGCACAGCTCATTTATGACTTAAGACGCATTCAACCCACGGCAACCATTTCAGTGAAGCTAGTGGCTGAGGCAGGGGTCGGTACTGTGGCTGTGGGAGTTGCCAAGGCCGGCGCTGATCAAATACTTGTCTCCGGACACGATGGTGGAACAGGCTCATCTCCTTTATCTAGCATACAGCAAACAGGCTTACCGTGGGAAATGGGACTTTTGGAAGTCCATGAAGCTTTACTTGCCAATGGCTTGCGTAATAAAATAAAATTACGCACCGATGGACTCATTCGTAATGGTTATGACATGCTCATTGCCTTCATGCTTGGCGCTGAAGAATGCAGCGTGGGAACAGCTTTGTTGGTAAGCCTTGGTTGTGTTATGTGCCGCCAATGCTACAAAGGGGCATGTGTTGCAGGCATTGCTACGCAAGAACCAAAGTTACGCGCTAGATTTAGCGGCAAAGCTGAACATATACAGCGCATGTTTTTCTTCATGGCAGAAGACTTACGCAAGCATATGGCACAACTTGGCATAGCCACAGTACAAGAGCTCATTGGTAGAGCAGACTTTTTACAAGCCCGCGCTAACCTATCAGAAAGAGCGAAGCATCTTGATTTATCAACATTTTTCAAATGCACTTGCCAAGGCCTTGCTCCATGGAAAGCATGTGAAGATGCCCACGAGGCACCATCGCGCTTAGATAGAAAAATAATGGAGCGAGCTGAACAGCTTTTACTCGGAAAACCGGTACGTTGCACATACAGTGGCACCATAATAAATACCGACAGAGCCATCGGCACACGCCTTGCCGGTGAAATTGCAAGACGCTTAATGAAGCGCCGCTTACCGCAACACTCCTACACCATCAATCTTCAAGGCTCTGCCGGACAAAGCCTTGGGGCATTTTTAACCAGCGGCGTCACCATTACCGTACGCGGAGATGCCAATGATTATGTGGGTAAAGGACTTAGCGGCGGTATTGTTGTGATAACTCCTGCACGAGAAAGTCATTTCGTTGCCGAAGAGCAAGCCATTGTGGGCAATGTGGCCTTATATGGTGCAACAAGTGGCGAAGCTTATTTTTGCGGCATGGCCGGTGAACGCTTTGCCGTGCGTAATTCCGGAGCAGTGGCTGTGGTGGAAGGCATGGGCGACCATGGTTGTGAATATATGACGGGTGGAGTTGTGGTTGCACTTGGTGAGTGTGGGTATAACTTTGCCGCCGGTATGAGTGGTGGCGTTGCCTTTGTGTATGATAAGAATGAACGCTTCCAAAATCGCTGCAACACAGATAGCGTCGACTTAGAATCGGTCAAAAGTCCTGAAGATTGTAATTTGTTGCGCTCCCTTATTGAACAACATAATCACTATACAGGCAGTGCAAAAGCAGAATCGCTGCTTAAGAATTGGGAAGCCGCCTTACCACTTTTTGTAAAAGTCATGCCTCTTGAGCACAAAGAAGCCCTGGAAAGACAACAAAAAAACACCCGTCACGGGCAAGAAACCATAGCTGCAACGGAAGAAGTTTTCATGGCAAATTAATTTTTTGCACAGGGCTTTCCATTCATCGAGCAGATGGCTTGTCAGGCTATAAACGAGGTACACTCCTATGGGTAGCTTGCAGCGCACAGCTTATAAAGGTTACACCCCCTTTTTAGTAAAAAAAGGGCTTTGGGAGGAAAAAAATACGTTACAAATACCAAAGCACACTAGACAAAAATAGTACTTCACAGCAGTACCTTCTTACTTGGTTTACGAACTAAGTAAGAAGGTATGCTCTGAAGACACACCCATACGCAATCTTCATGCGCGCCATAGCCCTTTTACTGGGCCAAGAATCATCCATCATACGTCTTGAATATTTAGACCTAAGCCTATTTCGCGGCAAAACACATGCTCTCCTGTGAAAAATCTCAAAGACAAAATGTCATACCTAACCATGGAAAATCCATAAGGCCATTTGAAGGTAAATATGACTTCAATACCATTGTGTCATGGACGATGAGGTACCTTAGCAATTTTAAAAAAAGCAATACACAAATACTTTTTGTTGCACACAAACCACCATAAAATAAAAAACATCATATACCCACAACAAGTTACTTCTTCACTATAGCCCCTCACTCACCATAACTAAAGGGTAATCGGGCGCAACCTAAACACCTACCATGTCACATGAAACGCCACTACCATGATGCTCATTCAATAAATGCATCAATCCGCGCCCCATATTTCACGAAACGCCCAATGCAACACGACCCCACTATCTATCTGTTTCTATAGATAAAAACAAAAATTAAAGTATAAACTCAGATGTCACATTTTGTGAATTTTCCAATCAAGAAACACCCACCATAACACGCCTTATCTCGCTAAAATAATAATATAAATTCCATTGAAAAGAATAATGCATAGTAACAATATATTAACATAGGGTGATGTTTTTCAGAACATTCATTGACAATGGATTTCATTTTTACTTATACTGCATTTGCGCCTCCTCTTTAGGAGGCATTCTTTTTTAAGGTTTCCGTATTGGTAAAACTGCCAATACTTTTTTTAATTATCGAAACTGAATACATGTGGCGAAACATGTACAGGGAGAAGGTATGCGCAAGAAGATTACAGTGTTGGCATTATTTTTAGCCATGGGTATGGGGCTTGGAGGTTCCTTAGCAAGCGTAGCTCAGGCCAAGGATGAATCCACACTCACTTTTGCTAACTATCGAGATTTACGTGATTTAAACCCACACATCTATAGTGGAGAAATTTTTGCACAAAACTTGCTGTTCGAAGGATTAATTTACATTGACCAAAAAGGTATGCCTTCTCCGTGGCTTGCAGAAAGTTGGACCGTGAACTCTGAGGGGACAATTTACACTTTTAAATTACGTCAAGGTGTAAAATTTAGCGATGGCACAGCCTTCAATGCCGATGCTGTGGTGAAAAATCTCTATGCCCTTCTGGACAATGGCACGCGCCATGGTTGGCTTGAATCCGTACGCCTTATGCAAGAAACAGAAAAAGCGGGTAAAAAAGCCATCCGTAAAATGGATGACTACACTGTAGAAGTGGAATTCCCCGAAGCCTATTATCCTTTCTTGGTAGAACTTGGTGTCGTGCGTCCTTTTCGCATGCTCTCTCCTGCCTGCTTTAAAGAAGGCACCACCAAAAACGGTACCCTTTGCTTAAACGGCACCGGCTCTTATGTGCTTGAAGAAAATGTCATTGACCAGCAATCTACTTTTGTGCGCAATGAAAATTACTGGGGCGAAAAACCTGCAGTGGAAAAAATTGTAGCTAAGGTTATTCCTGATAACCAAGCTCGTCTTTTGGCTTTAGAAAATGGCGATGTGGACCTTATCTATGGTTTGCAACTCATTAATGCCAAAGCCTACGAGCGTTTTTCCAAGATGGACGGTTTTGGCGGCGCTCTTTCTGACCCCGTCTCCACACGCATGATGGTACTCAATACCACCAGCCCCAATTTAAGTGATGTGCGTGTGCGTCAAGCCTTACAACACTTAACTGATCGCCAAATTATTAGTGATAAAATCATGTTAGGTTTGGAATCTCCTGCTTACACAATTTTCGCTAAAACCATTCCTTATGCAAACATCGACCTTCCCCACTTTACCCACGATGAAAAGAAAGCCGCTGAACTTTTAGATGCCGCCGGTTGGAAAATGGACGGTAAAGTACGTAAAAAAGATGGTAAAGAGCTTAAAATTACACTTACCTATGATAGCGACAAAGTTATTGAGCGTACCATTGCTCAATATTTACAAAGCATGTGGGCCAAATCCGGCGTAATCATGGACATTGTAGGCGAAGAAGAACAAGCCCACCGTGATCGCTTAAAAGCCGGTAATTTCGATATTTCTTTCAACATATCTTGGGGCACTCCTTATGACCCACAATCCTTCATGGGCAGCATGCGTACCCCTGCTGTGTATGGTGACTATGCCGCACAACAAGGCCTTAAGGATAAAAAGAAAATCGATGCAACCATCTTGGAAGCTTTAAAATCTGTAGATGAAAACAAGCGCCAAGAATTATACACATGGATTCTAACCACTTTGCAAAATGAAGCCGTATACCTCCCCCTCACCTTTGAACGTAACCGAGCTATCTTTAATAAGAAAGTAGGTGGCGTGGGCTTTAACCCTTCGCAATTTGAAATTCCCTTACAACGTATGACTGTAAAATAGTTTTACCTCATACAGCTTGCCCTGTGTTCCCTTCCTTCACACGGGGCAAGCCTTTTTACATTTCAACCAAAAGCGATACATATGGCAAATTATCTTATTAAAAAACTGTGCATCATGTTGCTCACTGTGTTGGCAGTTTCCTTTTTGGCTTTTTCCATCATTAGCCTTTCTCCAGGGGACCCCGCAGAAATTGCTTTACGAGTAAACGATATCGTGCCCACCCCTGAAGCCATTGAGGAAATGAAAGAAGAATTAGGGCTTAATCGCTCCTTCTTAGAACGGTATGTGGGCTGGGTACAAAACTGTTTACAGCTTGATTTTGGTGTTTCTTATACCAATGCAGACAGAACCGTAGCCAGTGAATTTGCTCGTAGCTTTCCTTACACATTGAAATTAGCCGCAGTGGCCTTTGTTATGCTGGTGTGCATAAGCTTGCCTCTGGGGGTGCTTTCTGCCGTATGGAAGGACAGTCTTTTTGATAAGGGCGTTCGCGTTTTTATATTTGCTGGAACGTCTGTTCCCAATTTTTGGTTGGCCTTCTTGCTTATTTGGTTGTTTTCCATCACATGGAAGATTTTCCCAAGCAGTGGTACGACCACCCTCATGCATTATATTTTGCCGGCCATTTCGCTTAATATGCTTTATATTTCCACCTATGTGCGTCTTATTCGTAATAGTATGCTGGAAAATATGAAGCAAAATTACACCCTGTATGCCAGAGCTCGCGGCATTAAAGAAAAACGTATTATTTGGGTTCATGTGCTGAAAAACTCCTTACAATCATCCATGACTGCCATAGGCATTGGTATTGTACGTATTTTATCCGGCACAGTGGTCATCGAAAATATTTTTGCCATTCCGGGCATTGGACGCCTTTGCGTTGCCAGTATTTTCAACAGAGATTTTCCCACCATCCAGGCCTACATTCTTATTATGGGCGTACTCTTTGTGGTAACCAACTTTCTTATAGATATTTTGCATTGTCTTGTGGATCCACGTTTGAAAAAAGGAGTGCAAAATGTCTAAGATTTTTGCCCACAAAACGGCCATGGCCTGCATACTCATCATTGGCTTTGTGGCCGTGCTGGGTATTTTAGCCCCGTGGATTGCTCCTTATGATCCCAACGAAGCCGATATCATTGACACTTTAGCACCCTTTTCTGCCGAACATTGGCTCGGTACAGATAATCTTGGACGTGATGTCTATTCGCGCATGCTTTTTGGCGTGCGCACAACCTTATTCTACTCCTTTGTGACCATGCTCATCACGGCAGCCATTGGCTCCATCATTGGCATAGCTTCGGGATATTTTAAGGGCAAGGTGGATGAATTCATCATGCGCGCTTGCGATGTACTCCTTTCCTTTCCCTATGAAGTATTGGTGCTCAGCATTGTGGGTGTTCTTGGGCCTGGTCTTACCAATATAGTTATTGCCAATATTGTGGCCAAAATCGCATGGTATGTGCGACTTATCCGCACGGATGTGCTTTCACTTACCCATCAAAATTATATTCTATATTCACAAACGGTGGGTACTCCCAAAAGCTATATTTTGCTTCGTCAACTTTTACCCAACGTGGCTAGCCCCATTGCACTGCTGGCAACACTGGATCTTGGCTGGATTATCATCAGCATTTCCACATTATCCTTCTTGGGTCTTGGGGTGCAACCGCCCACGGCTGAATGGGGCGCCATGCTTAGTGAGGCTAAGGAAGTGCTGCTTACCAATCCTGAACAAATGCTGGTGCCCGGCATTGCCATTATGATTGTGGTGTCTGCATTTAACCTCTTAGGCGACTGCCTGCGTGATATTTTTGACCCCAAGGAGAATGCCTAATGTTATTACATGTGGAAAATCTTTCGGTAAGCCATCGCAGCGGCGGTAAAGAAGTACCCTTAACACATAATGTGTCCTTTACCTTAGATAAGCACCAATGCCTTGGCATTGTGGGTGAGTCCGGCAGCGGAAAAAGCATTACTTGCTCTGCCATCAATGGTCTCCTTGATAGTCAACATTTTTCCATGACGGGCAAGGCCATCTTTCACGATGAAAACTTGCTGGAAATGAATGCAGAAAAAAGACGTAGTTTACGCGGTAAGAAAATTTGCATGATTTTGCAAAATCCCAATACGGCTTTTAATCCTCTCTTTACCATTGGTGAACATGTGGTGGAAACGGTGATGGCTCATTATGATTTTACGCCTAAAAAAGCCTTGGAAACCATGGAAGGAATTTTTGAAAAAGTTAATCTCAAAAATGCTGGGCTGATTTTCAATAAATTTCCCCATGAGCTCAGCGGCGGCATGTTACAACGCATCATGGTGGCTCTTGCCCTTGCCATGCAACCGGATCTTATCATTGCCGATGAACCCACCACCGCCATTGACTATATGAGCCAACAAGATGTTATTCGTGAACTTATTCATATTCGAGACACCTTTAATACGGCTCTTATCTTCATTAGCCACGATTTAAGCCTTGTTTCGCACGTGGCCCACGAAGTTATTGTTATGCATAGAGGCCGTGTTGTGGAACAAGGAAAAACTGATAATGTTTTCTATAATCCACAAGAGGAATACACCCGTAACCTCATTGAAACACGGCAAAAAATTGTTCAATCCTTTACCAAAATAATGGATGCGCATCATGCTTCTTAATGTAAAAGACGTCAGTAAAAGTTTTATGGTGGATGCGGGCCTGTTTAAAAAAGAACGTCAACAAATTCTGCATAACGTATCTTTTTCCATGGCTAAAGGGGAGTGTCTTGGCATTGTGGGTGAATCTGGAAGTGGAAAAAGCACCCTAGGTAAACTTATTTTGGGCCTAGAGAAGCCCGACGGCGGTAGTATTGAGTTTGCCCCTGAAGTGCAAGCCAATGCCCTCATGCGTAGTGTGGTTTTTCAAGATTATACGACTTCAGTCAATCCACGTATGCGTGTGGGGGAAGCCATAGCCGAACCATTGCACCGTTTACACCTTAGTAAAGATGCCATCAAGCAGCGTATGGTGGAGCTTTTACATGAAGTGGGTTTAAGCGAAATATTGGTAGATCGCTTCCCGCATCAGCTCAGTGGCGGACAATTGCAGCGCGTATGCATTGCCAGAGCCATTGCTCCCAAGCCGGCCTTTATTCTCTTTGATGAGGCTGTGAGCTCTTTGGATGTATCGGTGCAAGCTCAAGTTCTTATGCTTATGCGTGAGCTGAAACATAAATACAGCATTGCCTTTCTATTTATTACACATGACATCACCGTTGCGACCTATGTTTGCGATAAGCTTATATTTTTAAACAAAGGCTCTGTGGCAGAGCATATTGAAAACATGCAAGATTTGCCCTTAGCAAAAAATGAATATGCACGCCAACTTCTGCAGGCTGCGCAACAATTAGAACAACCTTTTATTCGTAAAATGCGTCGCGGAAAGTAAATTTTTCATGAACCTTTCTCTTTCGCATAGGGATTATGCAACCATCGCTTTTCCTTTCATTCTATCTGCAGTGACGCTGCCTCTCTTGGGAGCGGTGGACACTGCTGTGGTGGGGCGTTTGGAATCATCGGCCTATATTGGCGGTGTTGCCATTGGTTCCTTAGTATTAAATACCCTCTACTGGATGGTGGGATTTTTTCGAGTAGCCACCACAGGCCAAAGTGCCATTGCTTTGGGCGATGGTATTCGTGAGCACTTGATCACAAGTTTGGTACATCCGGCTATTATAGCTAGCTCCTGTGGCATGTTCTTTGTGCTTATTCAATCTTTCATTTGGTTTGGGGTAGAAAGGCTTTTTGCCCTTGAGCCTGCTGTGGCAGAGCAAGCGCATTTGTATTTTCGCATTCTTATTTGGGGTGCGCCTTTGGTTTTGCTCAATTACGTGGTGGTGGGCTGGCTCATGGGCCAAGCTAAAGCCAAACAAGTGCTCTATGTGCAAGTCAGTGGTAATGCGCTGAATATCATTTTGGATTTACTTTTTGTACTGGTCTTTGAATGGGGTGTGGCCGGTGTGGCTGTGGCTACACTGCTAGCGCAAATATGCACCTTAAGTTTTGGGATCTATATTGCGGGCAAAACCTCCACGCTCACCTTGCGCGAATGCCGCAAAGCTTGCCTTATGGGCAAAGAAACATTGGTTAAAATACTTAACAGCAACACCGATTTATTCATACGAACCCTGTGCCCTTTGGTGGTGTACAATATGATGGCAAAGGTGGGGGCATCCTTGGGCACTGATATTCTCGCCACCAATGCTGTGCTTATGCAAGTCATATTTTTTGTAAGCCATATTTATGATGGTGTGGCCAGTACTTCATCCGTTTTTGCCGGTAAGGCCCTTGGAGAAAACAATATGGGCCTTTTACGTTTAACCTTACAACGTAATTTAGAATGGACTGTAGGTTTTATGGTCATGTTAGCCACAATACTCACCATGCTTGGCAAAAATATAGGGTATGCCTTCACCGACATTGCTGAAGTTTTAGAAAATTTTGCACATGTATACCATTGGTCCACAGTCTTTGCCTTGGTGGCGGGTTTTGGGCTCACCGTTTACGGCGTCTTCACCGGCACTGATACCACAAGACCCTTACGCAACTCTACACTCTTGGCCCTGCTCTCTTTTTTACTGGGCCTTGGAACCATTCCCTTTTGGGGTAATGACGGTTTGTGGTTTGCCTTTATGCTTTTTTACATTGGGCGCGGAGTTTATCTTGTACCCCATGTGAAATATATTTATGCCAAATTCAAGGCGTAACAATCTGTTACTATAGAATGTTTTTTAACCGTTTAACATGATAAGGATGAATAGGATGAAAAGAATTGCTACTCTTGTCCTTGCTGCTGCCATGCTTTTAGGCGCAAGCAACGGAGCCAAAGCCGTAGATTTCAAGGCTCATGGCGAGTGGATTTTCGGTTTGGGTGCTGTGGATACCATGTATTACGGACAAACTGGTACAGACACTTTTGCCTCTGCACAGCGTGTGCGTTTGCAAATTGAAGCCATAGCTTCCGAAAGCCTTTCCGGCGCTGTTTTTTTTGAAATCGGTGAACAATACTGGGGACATGCAGACTCTGGCGGATCCCTTGGCACCGACGGTCAAGTCATCGAACTTCGCCGCGCCTACATTGATTGGATTGTGCCCAACACAGCTTTAAGTGTGCGTATGGGCTTACAGTATTTTGGCAACCCTGCTGTGGCCGGTGGTTCTGCCATCTTTGGTTTTGACGGAGCTGGTATTTCTGCCAATTATAAAATCAACGATATGGTGGGACTCACTGCGGCATGGATTCGCCCCTACAATGACAATTTTGCTGGCGATGCCAACGATTCTGCCAACTATCTTGACAATACTGATCTCTTCATGCTCTCCCTTCCTGTGAAGGGTGGTAACTGGAGCGTGAATCCTTGGATTATGGCCGGCTTTATGGGTAATAACAGCATTCCCAATAAATACACTGCCAAAGTGGGTTTAGGCCCTCGTGGTGCATCCTATAACAGCAGCTCCTTGAATCATGAGCCTGCCTACTCCACCCTGTTATGGGCTGGCTTACCCATGAGCTTTGCTTACGATGCATTTAATTTTGAATTGGACTTAAACTATGGTTCGGTGAGCTACGGCGGTACATATTCATACAATGGTAAACGTATCGACCAACAACGCCAAGGCTGGCTCATCAAAGCCTTAGCCGAGTATAAAATGGATTGGGGTACTCCCGGCATCTTTGCTTGGTACGGCTCCGGTGATGACAGCAACATCAGCGATGGTTCCGAAAGAATGCCTGTTCTTGGACCTTCCGGCACCTTCACGTCCTTCTTCGGCGATGACCCTTGGTCTTTTTCTACCTCCGGTTGGGGTAATGTGGGCTTTGACCAATCTCTTGGCTATGACGGCACTTGGGGCGTAGGTTTACAAGTGAAGAATTTCTCCTTCATGGAAAAATTAAGCCACACCTTCCGAGTGGCCTATTGGGGGGGGACTAACCATACCGATAATGCTCAGCACCTCAACGATCCCACCGCAGCTTTGGGCGGTTCCAATGGAAGCAATGGTACGTTTTATCTAACCACGGCTGACTATATGGTGGAATTTAACTTAGATTCTACCTATAAAATCTACGAAAACCTTACGGCTACCTTGCAACTTGGCTATGCCATCAACGGCATTGACAAAGACACCTGGGGCTATGATGAGCGTCGTGACGGTTACAAAGCCGGCATTATTATGCGCTATGCCTTCTAAGGTCTAACACCAACATCTCTACGGGTGGTGGCGCTGAGCTATCACCCGTTTTTGCCTTTATACAACACCATTGAGAGTAACCAATGACAAAAGTAAATCGCATCACCGAAGGGGTTATTTGGAAAGAGATTTTATTCTTTTTCGTGCCCATTTTAATTGGAAGTTTTTTCCAACATATGTACACCATTGCCGATACCATTGTGGTGGGTAAAGGCCTTGGCACTCTAGAACTGGCCGCCGTGGGAGGTTCTGCATCCAAGGTTATTATTCTCATCACCAATTTTTTCATCGGTGTTTCCAGCGGCATTACGGCATATGCTTCCAGATACTACGGAAAGCAAGATTTTACTGCCGTTAAATCCACCATCGTAAATGGGCTACTCTTTTTTAGCATTGTGGGTATAGTGCTTTCTGTGCTGGGCATTGTGTATTGTCGCGAAATCTTATTGGTTATGAATACACCTTTAGATACCATGGATTTTTCCATGGTATACCTACAAACATATCTCACCGGCATCCTCTTTTGTGTTATTTACAACACCTTAGCTGGTGTATTGCGCGCTTTGGGTGATGCTAAACGCCCTCTTTACGTACTTATGTTTTGCAGTATCTTAAATATTGTGTTGGATATTGTATTGGCCTTGGTCCTGGACTTTGGTGTGTTTGGTATTGCCGCTGCAACGGTGTTTTCACAAGGCCTCAGTGCTGTCATTCTTTGTTCCTTCATTGTGAAAATGCTTAAAAATACCGGTGAATATAAGGTGCAAGTGGATTTTGCGGCCATGAAGGACATTGCCATGCTTGGCATTCCTGCCGGTATTCAAAGCATTATGTTTAGTTTTTCCAATATTGCTGTGCAGGCCTCGGTAAACACTTTCAACGCATTGGCTGTGGCTGCGTGGGTGGCCTATTTACGACTTGACGGCATAGTAGATATGTTTGTTTCTGCCATTGGTGGAACAGTTATTACTTTTGTGGGTCAAAATTACGGCGCCGGCAAAATGGATAGAGTAAAACGCTCCATACGCGACGTCATTGGTCTAAGTTATATATTGGTGGCTGTGCTTATAACGGTCTTTATATTAAGCAGAGATGCTTTATTTTCCCTCTTTACCAACGATATGGAAGTGGTGTATATGGCTGGTGAAATTATGTTTATTATTTTGCCCATGTATTTGCTCACCATTCCGCAGCAAATGCTTTCGCAAGCTTCGCGTGCCTTAGGCTCTTCCTTCATGCCCATGGTCTTTACCTTAGTGTGCATCGTTGGTATGCGTTTTGTGTGGGTCTACCTTATTATGCCCATGAACCCCAGTTTGCATTTATTGGCTTTTTGCTACCCTGTAAGCGCCTTATTGGCGTCCATCGTCTTCATTTTCTACTTCAGAAAACTTTTTAAAGAAGTGGAAAAAAAGATGCAAACCAGCGCTGCATAAACTTTGTTAAAGGGCTTTTGATACAAGAGCCCTTTTCTCTTGCATAAAATTTTGAGGAAAAAATGGACTTAATGGGAAAACTACAGCCCCTTATTATAATAATCTGTGCTCTTTCGGGAAGTTTTTTGGGCATATATACGCCATGGGGCAATGCTTCTTTGCAATTTGTAGAGCTTTTTTTAATACTACTCCTGTATGTATTATTTTTATCCATAAATATTAGTGAATTATGGAAAGCCACCTTAAATATAAAATATACAGCTGCAAGTGTGAGTATAAATTTTATTTTTACTCCCATACTCGCCTATGTGCTCGGATTTCTTTTTTTTGAGCATTCCATGGAAATACGCTTAGGCTTACTTATGTTGCTAGTAACTCCGTGTACAGATTGGTATTTGGTTTTTACTAAATTAAGCAAAGGGAATGTGGAAATAAATATGTCCATATTGCCTTTAAATCTTCTTTTACAAGTAATTTTATTGCCTTTATATGTGTATATATTTTTAGGAAACACCATGGTTACGGACATGGATGAATTAGTGAAAAACATTGCCAGCGTTTTACTTATTCCTTTTATAGGCGCCATGCTTACCAGATATTATCTACAGCGTAAGCCTCACATAAAGGCCGCCATTGCAGATAAAAGTGACGCCTTACAATTGTTCTTTCTTTGCTTAGCTGTGCTCTGCATGTTTGCTTCAGAAGGTAAAAATTTACAAGAACATTACGAACTATTTCTGAGATTATTTCTTCCTTTACTATGCTTTTTTATGGTGACATTTTTTGTCGTAAAACTTATGGGTAGCGCTTTACGCTTTAACTCAAAAGACTTAAACGCATTACACATGACCACTTTGGCGAGAAACTCTCCACTGGCTCTAGCCATAGCAGTGACAGCTTTTCCCGCGCTACCGCTTATTTCACTAGCCTTAATCATAGGTCCGCTCATTGAATTGCCTATTTTATCTTTTGTAGCAAGTATGTTACGAAGAAATGCGATGAAGACCTAAAGGGAAAGAGTTTTTAGCAACCGTTTTTCATGAGAGGTGCCAAGATGCATGCCGTGGATGAAGAAAAAAATATACAATACGCCGTTCAAGTTTCCATTGTAACCATTGTATTTAACGTAATTTTAGCAGCCATTAAGTTTTTTGCGGGCTGGGTGGGACATTCCACTGCCCTGATTTCTGATGCTGTTCACTCTCTTTCAGATGTATTAAGCACCTTTATTGTTATTATCGGTGTAAAGCTTGCAAAAAGTACCGAAGATTCAGACCATCCCTACGGACACGAAAAAATTGAATGCGTGGCTGGCATTGTTCTTTCTGTGCTTCTTTTTATCACAGGACTGGGTATTGGATGGTCAGGCATAGAAAACATTTATACTAAGGCATATCTTTCCGCTGTGCCACCCACAAATCTTGCTTTATACGCAGCATTATTATCGCTAATTATTAAAGAACTCATGTTTTGGTATACACGACATGCTGGAAAAAAAATACAATCTACAGCACTTATGGCCGATGCCTGGCATCACCGTTCAGATGCGCTTTCTTCCATTGGAAGTTTAATAGGTGTTTTCGGAGCACAGTTAGGTTTCCCCATTTGTGACCCGCTGGCTTCCATAGGTATTTGTTATTTTATCGGTAAAGTTGCATGGGAAATTTTTAAAGAATCGAGTGATAAAGTTATCGATAAGGCCTGTGAGAAGAAGCAACATGACGAAATTCAATCATTCATTGCCGCGCAACCGCACATCCAACGCATTGACCTTTTAAAAACTCGTCAATTTGCGTCAAAACTATATCTCGATATTGAAATAGCTTTAGACGGTAAACTCTCCTTACATGACGCACATACCATTGCTGAAGACTTGCATGATGCGCTGGAAAAGCAATTTCCAGCAATTAAACACTGCATGGTGCATGTGAACCCCATAGCAGATTCATAACGAACTTATTTTCAACAGTTTGCAGTGATTTTACGTATTTTTCATGGTGATAAGCAATAACAAAACTAGCCACCCTACAAGAGTAGTGCTCTTCACTAAAAAACACTGCACACACCTCAACCCTTGTTAAAACAAACAGACAAGACATTGTAATTACAACCTTTTATTTTTGTAAAATTTTAAAAGCTTTTTACTTGACTTTCCAATTCATACTAATTAAATATGCTTTACAAAGTATTTCCTAGTAAATTACTTTTTTATTACTGACGATGTGCTTCGTGTGGTGAAGCTACGCATGCTCACCCCCTTATGTTTTCAAACGACTCTACAGCCAAATTTTCGCCTTGAAGCGATTTTTTTTGGCAAACACTCGTTTGATGGGCTTTCCATATCTCGGACGGCCTGAGGAGTCTTCCTCGTTGCTGGCAATACCCTTGCCACACCTTTTCCTCCTACTTTGTCAAGAGTGTTCCTTTTGGACATGCTCTATTGTCGCGCCCGATTCACGGCGTTTTTTTATTACTAGCATTAATTTTTCGAGGATATTATGGCTGACATTTCACTACAAAAACCCACTGCAGGCCAAACTGCAACCCTTACTCCCCAAGCTGAAGATCGTTTAGTTTTTGAATTTAACTCTACCGAAGCAACGCTCACTCGTGATGGCGACAACTTAGTCATGAGCTTTGAAGACGGCGCAAGCTTATCTTTGACAGACTTCTATGTGGCCTACACCTCAGAAAATATGCCCACCTTCATAATTGGCGGTGCCGAAGTGGATGGCGAATCCTTTTTCGAAACCCTTAGCGAAGAACTTATGCCTGCGGCTGGTCCCACCAGCACCCCTCAAGGCAGCGGTAGCAGTGTGGATACCATTGCTGGTACCTTACTAGGCGGCATTGATCGATTGGGTAGCCTTGATCAAGCCTACCCTGAAACTTTCGTACAAGATACTACACTGGAAGGTGATGGCGCAGTGGGCCCGCTCAACACGCCACCTTCCATTTTAGGTATTGTGGTAAACCCCGACCCTGACAGCACTTTAGGTATTCCCGACGCCTTCCCCGGTGCTGTGGATGTTATTGAGTCCGGCGTGGGACGTGACGCTGGCGGTGCAGATAGTACACATAGCTCACCCAACCAAATATATGATGGTGAGTTTAACGCCACAGGTCGTGTGCTGGCTCGTGACGACGATGAAGATACACTCACCTTCAGCGTGCAAAATGGCACAGGCCAATACGGTACGTTGTCCATCAATCCGCTCACCGGCGAATTTGGCTATACCTTTGATGATGTTAAAGCCAATGGCCTTGCCCACAATCAAGAGGTTACAGAAAGCTTTACCATCATGGTGAGTGACGGCAATGGCGGCACTGCTCTCACTACGGTGAATGTGACCATTCGCGGCACCAATGATAAGCCCTCTTTGGAAATCTCAACCACAGATGGCGTAGTTACGGAAAATGCCGCAACTGATGCTACAGCTCAAGGTAATATTGCATTTGGCGATGTGGACAACGATGGATCCACACTTACGGTGGCCGGACAAAACATTAACCGTGACGATGCAAACAATGCCATCACCACCGAAACCATCATTGAAGGTACTTACGGAAATCTTGTGGTACAAGCCAACGGCTCTTATACCTATACAGCCGGTGTGACCACCACACAAAAAGCAGCTTTAGAAGCCCTTGGGGGTGATACTCCACATGCAACCGAAACCTTTGATGTACTAAACAAAGACCAGCACGGCGCCTTTGAAAAAAGTCAAATCAGCATCACCGTCAATGGCATAAACGATAAACCCACCATCAATCCACCAGCAGATCCAGACAATCCGGAAGATCCCACCAATCCCAATCCGTCCATACTTGATGTCACCGTCCAAGAAGCGGGTGTTGGAGATGGTGATCTTCTCACAGAAGCCACTGACCCCAATGAAAATTTTGTTGGCATGCCCAGTGCCAACGGTAAGGTACATGCTTCTGATGTTGATAGCTCAGATATCACCTTCAGTATTCCAAATTCCACTGCGCACAGCGATGCCGGATACACTGCCTATGATGCTAAAATTGTTGGTGCATATGGCGACTTATATTTTAACACTCAAACAGGTGAATATGTGTATGTCCTTGACCAAGGCAAAACGCAAAACTTAGATGAAGGCGACATAGAGCAAGACATTTTCGTGGTAACCCCCACTGACAATCAAGGCTTATCAGGCAATGCTGCCCATATTACTGTTCATGTCAAGGGCACAAACGATATACCCACATTGGCATTGAAAAGCGATGCCGATGCCAATACCGGCAACCTCTCCATCACTGAAGATGGTAATGCCGATACGTCCTTAACTGTATCCGGTACAGCCATTGGTAAGGACGATGATGCTCATGATAGCTTGACTTTTGACCTTGGCATGGATGCCGACGGCAAAGAACTTACAACGCAAAGCGGCACCTACGGTACACTTGTTATTGATCCTATTACAGGAAAATATACCTACACTGTGGACACAAGTAAAACGCAACACCTTGACACCAACGTCCATGGTGAAGACACATTCACCATCTATGTTCGCGATGACAATGATGCATGGGTAAAACAAGAAATCACTGTAGCCATCACGGGTAAGAATGATACACCTGAAATAATTATTAAAGGCGATGACCTTGTAATTGTAGAAGCCGGTGTGCGTGATGACCTTAACACACCTACTGTTGATCACAACGAGGCCTTTGCTGGCACGCCAACAGCCAGCGGTAAAATTACGGCATTTGATAAGGACGGCGACACGCTCTCTTTCACAGCCAAAGCCAATGATGCCGCCCACGACAGCTATGGTTCTTTTAGTATTGACACTCAGGGTAACTATACCTTCATATTGAATAACGCAGAAGATAGCGCTGCAGATAAGCTTAGAGATGGCGAGACTGTCATAGTAAAGTACACTGTCACCATTTCAGATGGTGATGCACAAGTGCAACAAACCATTGAAGTGAGCATTACAGGTACCAACGATAAGCCTGAACTTACACTTACTCCCACAGATTCTATTGTAAAAGAAGATAACACTCCCCATGACACCAGTGACGATAACCTTACCGCCATAGGAACATGGTCTACGGATGATGTCGATAACGATGGAAATATCCAAACCATCACCGCCGAAGGTGGCAAAGGTAGCATTACACCTGATGCCCATGGCATCATGACTGGCTCTGTCACCGTTGAAGGTACCTACGGTAATTTGGTTATCCATGACGATGAAACCTATACTTACACCTTAGGTGTGACCGATGCGCAAAAAGCCGCAGTGGATGCACTCGGTGACACCGACAACAAAGAAGAAAACTTCACAATAATCACCACCGACAAGCACGGTGCGCATGATTCTAAAGACCTCACCATCACCGTTAACGGCACCAACGATGCACCCCAAATTGTTAGCCCAGATGGCGGGAACTCTTTTGTAACAACGGACGATTCTGAGCTGGAACACGGCACTGAATATGATAAAAATGCAGATATTACACGTTCCAATTCCATTGTATTCACTTCTGTTGAAAGCATGAATGGCGGTAAAATCACCCTTGATTTAGGCTTTGATGCCGATGGCGATGGTATCAATGAAAGCCAAGAATTCACCGTGTCCCAAAATACTGACAGCACATGGACTCTCTCCCCTGAGTCCATCACCGTTACTGGTCAATACGGAGAATTCACCTTTGATATTACCGGTCCGTCTGATGACACCACCGGAAGCTTTACACTGGACTATACCTACACACAAACCAAGCCCTATCTTAGTCACACAAATACAAGCAACCATGGTGAAACTAAAAACAGTGCAGAATCTTTGGAAGTATTTATTCAAGATAGCAATGACAGCGCAGGGCAAGGCCTAAATGCAAACATCGACGTGCATATCAACGATGATGGCCCCACCGTCACCGCAGCGTGGACAGATACAGATAAAACCGATGGCAATGATATCACGGTGGTTTTAGGCACAGGTACATCCATAAACGAAGTTGACCTCTTTACCTTTGCGTACGGAGCAGACCAAGAAGGCGCTACTCTTACATTTAATGTTGAAGCTAATTCCGTATTTAGCATAGAAAACGGCACTGAGGTGTGGCACGAAGGCCAAAAAATTGGTGATATCGTCGTTGAAGGAGGCCATGTGAGCTTCAAATTCAACGCAAATATCTCTGGCGAGCACGTGGAAAAACCTTACGTTCCTGATGGCATTATTCCAAACATTGAATTCACCTATACGGTAACTGACGGTGATAATGATTCGGAATCCGGTAAGGTTACTGTGGATGTGAAAAATTTAGAATTCAAAATCACAGGCAGTTCTGTCACCATCAATGACGCCGATGCCGCTTCCTATACACAAACAGGTCTTATAGATATTAATGGCTATGACGCTGTGGACACAGTGACCATTGGCGGTAAAACTATTACCTTTAAAGATGGTGATCTTGATGGTGAACAAAGCCTCACCTTTGATGGCTACACAGTCACCGTCACAGGTTTTGATAAAGATAGTGGGCAACTGTCTTATGAAGTTAGCATGGATAAAGCCTATACACATACTGGCAGTGACGACTCTGACCGCGAAGATGATATCACCACCAGCTATGGTGACAAAAACAACGACGGCAATGCCGACATCGACATCAAACTAGACATTACCGTCAATGGTGGCACATCAAAAAATGAACCATCACTGGGTATTACCATTCTTGACGATGCCCCTACAGCCCATGACGATATGACCGGCGTAAAAGAAGGCAACAGTACCAGCGGCAATGTTATCACAGGAGAAGGCACACAAGGCGGCACAAGCAATGCAGATCTCAGCGGCGCTGACGGCTACAAAAACGAAAATGCCAAGCTTGATTTAGACTCTCTCACAGCGCCTGATAACACTTGGACAAAGACCACAAGCGACGACACTGTTACTTTTACCGACACTCACGGTAATAGCATCACTTTTAAGGCTGATGGTTCTTATGATTTTACCTCCAAAGACGCCTTCACCGAGAACACCCCCTTTGACTTTAGCTATACCATCACCGATGCCGATGGCGATTCTGCCTCTGCCAAGCTTACCATTACAGTGGAAGCAAACAACGACGCACCCATCATTAACGTGAGTCAAACCACCAATGTTACCCTTTCCGAAGCGTACCTTGGCAATGGCACTCTCCATGGTAAAGAAGGTCAAAACCTTGATGGCAATGCCCATATTGTGGACTCCCATGTTTCCGTGGACGGCAAAATCGTGTACAGCGATTCGGACAGCGTTAATGTCACTTTCTCTTGGAATGACATACAACCGAGCCTTTGGACATCGGAAGGTGAAGAAGTGTTGTGGAATGCTGACGGCGGTACATTAATTGGCTACGTGGGAAGCAAAGATGACGGCAGTTATAAAGAAATTATCACCGTTACCACAAACGAAACCACCACAGGAACTATCGATTACACCGTCACTTTGAATGAGTCCGTCCTGCATGATTCCCCCAATGCGGCAAACGGCAATGATTATAATGATGACCTTGATGGCGACGGCACGGTTAACCCCAATGCTGCGGATACAGACAATTTATCCAAAGATACTCTCAAATTGGGCTTCAGCCTTAATGATGGCGTAAACACAAGCCCAGGCTCCGTTCATGTTACCATTCAAGATGATATTCTTGACCTGAAGACTACTGCCAGCAGTGATGTATATGCCACGGCCAATGGTGTTGAATTTGAGCAGGCTCTCGATTACATCGCCAAAGCCGAAGGCTCCATTGACTTAGGCACTACACTTACCGCCGACGGCATTCATGAAGATGGTTTCAAACTTGCCAATGGTGAGATACTTCTTGCCGATGGTTCTAAGCTCACCTTAACAGTGCAACCCGACGGCTCCCTAAAAGCCACAGATGCCCATGATAACCTATACTATACGGTTACTGTAAATAACGTAACAGGCCAATGGCTTGTATTACAACATAAAGAATTGCCTGATGGCGTGGATATGAGCTTTGATATCACAGCCAAAGACAAAGACGGCGATGCCGACACAGTAAGCATAACCGTTGGTTCCTATGGAATTGAAGAAGCCATTGTCAATACTGGTGATACTGAACAAGATCAAGTCAAAGATGTCATCACCAAACCTGAAGACGGAAGCTTTGGCTACGAAAAAGAGGACGGTACTTTTGGAGCACTCCATAAAGATGGCGAAATCCAAGTAAAAGATGAACACGGAAACATCATCGGTAAGCTTACCGTAGACGAATATGGTAACCTTGAGTTTACCCAAACGGAAAGCCATAAACACGATGCCCATGAAAATGAGGACCAGCTCACTGTAAAGGTACCTGTTGTTAATGAAAATGGTGATGTAACAGGCCATGTGGATGTGGTCATCAATATCGCTGATGCTGAGCCCACTGCCAAGAACGATACCGAAGATACTGCCGACGCTGACGGTAGCTACACAGGCAATATTCTTACCGGTGAAGGCACCAAAGAAGGTACAGATAATGCTGATACCATCGGTGCTGACGGATGGAAAAATGCTGCTGCCAAGCTGGATTCTGCCGATATCACCCCACCAGCCATAGGTGGTTGGGAAGCTGCAACCACGGTGCCCGAAGGCTTTGACTTTGGCTTTGAAGACGATCATGGCAATACCATATTCTTTGACAAAGACGGTAACTATACATTCACCCCCAGCGAGAACTTACCTGCTGGCGAAAATAGTTTTACATTTGGCTACAGCATCACCGACGCAGACCAAGACTCTGACGATGCTACACTCACCATAACCATCAATACACCTAAGATTGAAGAGCCCAAAGAACCTACGGATGCTGACAACACTGTAACAAAAACAGACTTACTGACCGATGATAGTGATTTATCTACCAACGCCACAGGCCAAATTGTCTTCACCTCCAAAGACACCATGGACGGTGGAAAGATCACCATCGGCGGTCAAGAGTTTACAGTGACGTTGAATGAAAAAGGCATCTATGTGCTCTCCACCGATGCTGCAAATGGCTTCACCCTTGAAGATGGCGTGGCAGGGCAACTCATCGTTAGCCCAGAGCTTAGTCATAACCCAGACACGGGCGAATTCACCTTGTCCTTTGAATATGACCAAACCCAAGCGTATACAGGGAATAAACACAACGACAACGAAAGCGTAAATAAGTATGACGAAACCGCTCACGATGTGGTGTCCTTCGAGGTCTTCATTCAAGATGGCAAAGAAGCTCCAAACTCAGCACTGGGAGATAGCACAAAAATCACCGTGGATATCAAGGACGATGGCCCTGTGATTCGCGATACTTTGCAATCTGCCATACACGATTCTTATACCCTAGATAAGAATAATAGCGGGGAAAACACCGACTATAATCACACCATCTGGATAAAAGAATCACAAATAAACAGCATTGCAAAACAAGAACTAAGTGCGCTTTTCGCCATTAACTTAATTAAAGAACATGCGGATTTTGGCGCTGACGGTGCTGCAAGTGATAACTCCATCACTGTAACAGAACACAGTTTAGTAATAAAGGACACTGCCTCTTACAATATTACAAGTGGCGGTGAAAAAGTTACCATTTATGAAGAAGGTGGTAAAATTTACGGTTCCATCGGCCAAGGCGAGAATAAAGAGATTGTATTCGAAGTATATCTGGATGATGCTGGCAATGTTTGCCTTAAACAAAATCTCCCCATTGATCATGCAGATGGCACAAAAATCAATGCAGAATCAGGAATAGATGAAGACCACTATCTCGAACTAAAAGATGCCATTGATGTGAAAGCCACCATCACCGTAACCGATGGCGATGGAGACAGTGCTAGCACCAGCGTAACGTCTGGCCTTACTTTGAAATTCCAAGATGATAGCCCGCACATTGTGGGAGATGAACCCTTTGGAACAGAAGGACACGGGCAAACAAGTTCCACTCTGGTGGATGGTAAAGCCTTTGCGCAAATCCAAATTGATTTTGGTGGCGATGGCCCCGGAAAGGTTTTACTCAAAAACGGCGCCACCTACGAACTTGGCATTGCATGGATTGTGGATGAGAATGGCGTGGGCACTTGGCAAGAAATTCAAGCACCCGAATGGGAAACATCTCCAACCATTGTATACTATAGCTATGAAAACGGTATCCACAAAGTTATCATGGGCGATATCACCATGACAAGCGTAGATAACCAAAACTGGGATATGGTTTTTGATGCTGATAGAAAAGATATCAAGTTAGGCTTTGTGGACGGCGACAACGATGAGGTGAACCACATAGTTAAAGCCTTGACCAGTGAAGATTATGCTTTGGAACCCAAAGGGATAACCATGTTAGCCGGTGCTGATAACGATGATCTGCGCGGCGGATCTGGCAATGACACCCTCGTTGGCGGTGAAGGTAATGACATATTATACGGCAGTGCAGGCGAAGATAGCCTCTTTGGCAACAGCGGCCATGATACCATTTACTTTGACTTCTCTGATAAGGAAGTGATGGGCGGCAACGGCAATGACCTCTTTGTGCTTCAAGACACTTTGGAAAATATGGATATTGCCGATATCCTATCCATTGATGGCGGCAGTGAAGAGAGCGATTCCATGGACGTATTGCTTTGCGGCTTACATTCGGTAAAAGAAGTACAAGACCTCTTTGCCAAGGACAGCACTACGTTAAGTAATATGGAAGTCATTATGCTGGGCGATGATATGAAGGCTGCACAAGACTTGCAACAAAGCCTTGTACAAGACAAAAGCGCCGCGCTTGATGGCTGGCAAAGCAAAAATGCCCCTGTGAATATTGATGGAAAGGAATATCAAGAATACATCAGTGATGATAATAAACTGACTGTTCTCATTGAAAGCCATCTGCTCACCAATAGCTAGTATTACCATTCGTATAGCCCCGTCATGGGCCTGTCTCCTCTCTACTTTCATTGGTAATGCAAGAGACAAGCACGCGGCGGGGCTTTTTTGCGCACCGAATGTGCGTAACGCATCAGCAAAAATAGTCATTCATTTCAACAAAAATGCAGTGGTTAGCGGCCTTGCAACTGCATCATGCAGCGCCATGATAATGACGTGGATAGGAGTATGATGAGTTGTGACGGGTTAAGCTTTGTCGTGCAACAACCTTCGACTTCATGGAAAATATGTTGCAAATTTTGCACAAATCAGATCCCAATACAATAAGCGATAGGATTGATTTACTTTTTATAAAGATATTATGAAATTGGAAATGTTAAAGGCTCTTGAGTATACTCAAGAGCCTTTAACATATGAATAGCTATGGAATCAAAGCGTTATTTTACTTTACTATTACGAATCATGATAAACATACGAACACACATGATAAGTAAAACAACAAAGCCCAGATAACCATTTATGGTGTAGATATAGTTCATTAAAATATTAAAGGGCAAATAAAGAGCAATCCCCATACCCACAAGAGCAAGTACCAAAGTGACAATTTTAAATTTACCACTGCCTTCTGGGGCGAAACGAGAGCTTGTGGTCCAAAGAAGTGGACAAGCTGTGGTGTAAATAGCAATAAAGATAAGTACACCAAAAATATACGCTAAAGGCCCCCAAATACCCTCTGCAATAATCAAATTAGGAATTTGTGTGGTGCTCAGCACATCCATTTGCGCTAAAATGGCAAAACCGATAATCATATTTACAATGACAAGCGCAATGGATGAGGCTATATTTGCTCGCATTAAGGTACGAAAATCTTCTTTTATACCAAGAGCAGCGGTGAAGCCGGCAAGCCATAAAATACAAAAGCCCCCGTTCGAAGCGCCAGACGTAAACCAGTTGGTTCCGGCTTTGGTAACTTTAAGACTACCATCATTAATGGCTGCAATATTTTTAGCAATGCCATCGGCATTTTGCACAAGACTGATAAGACAAATAATAACAATAAGTCCAATAAGTGCAGGGGCAATTTTACCAATAATGTTCACGACACTATTAAGGCCTAGAATAACAGTGAATGAGGCCATCAACATGATAAGCACAGCACCTACCATAAGATGCATGCCGTATTGTTGCTCAAGCGTAGCTGCGCCGCCGCCCACCATGACAACAAAAGACATATAGCAAAACAGCACAGTAAATAAGTCAAAAATCTTACCGGCAAGGGGGCCACAATAAAAGGCAAAAACATCACTGCCCTTTTCAATATTACCATGCTTACCTGCCCACGCGTATCCATAGTTAGCAATCATTAAAATAACTGCAATGGTAATAGCTGTACCAAAAACATCAAAACCGTAGGGGCTGTAATATTGCATTAACTCTTGCCCAGTAGCCACACCAGAGCCAATTAAAAATGCCAAAAACGCACCGGACAAAGTAATAACCCTCAAAACACTGTTCATCTTACCTTCCTTTATAGCTTATATGTTTACCAGCATACGCCTTGGCATAATTGCTTACGCATAAGACGTATACTGACCTGCCGCGTCATTACGCTTAAATGTCTCCGTACTCAGTTCTTTTAATGATTTCGTTTTGTGTTTCTTCAATGAGGCTGGTAAATACAGCACTAAAGCCAGACACCCTCACCACAAGGTTCTTGTGCTTTTCAGGATTGCGCTGCGCCTCAATGAGAGTCGCCTTATTCACAACATTGAATTGAATTTCTCCGCCACCTTGCTCTGCATATGCATCAATCATCATGCGTAAGGCGTCTGTATGACTCTTTTTATCAAAGAAGGATGGGGTAAATTTCATATCCATGACCATGCCATTGGTGGCACCGGATAAATCTGTTTTCAACATGGAGTTAAGGGTAGCTGTGGGGCCCACGTGGTCTCTACCTTGTACAGGAGAAAAAGCACTGGCCATGGCTTCGCCATTGCGCTTTGCATCGGGCAAGGCGCCGGTGTGCATACCCATTTTAGCATGGTCTTCCACAGAGTAGAGTCCCATTTGCCAACGCCCGCCGCGTGGATTGGTATAGGTGCGGACTTGCTGTGTGGCTGCATCCACAAGTTCTGCCATGAGAGTATCCACAGCATCTTCGTCATTGCCATATTTAGAGCAGGCAAGAATATCTCTTTCAAAATCTTCAAAGCCCACAAAGTCCGCTTGCATGGCATTTTTGAAATCTTGTAACGTGTATTTTTGTTGCTCAAATACAAGCTCGCGAATGGCTTGCAAGGAATCGGTTACATTGGGAAGGCCGCACAAATTAATGCCGGAATTGTTGTAAATGGCACCGCCTGCAGTAACGTCCTTACCTTTTTCAATGCAACCGTCTATGAGCACGGAAAGAAATGGCGTGGGATAGCATTTAGGCAAGGCACTGTCTAAGCGATTAATGGAGTCCATGGAAAAACGCATGTGCGCTGTGAATTCTTCTTTATACCACTGCACAAGCTGCTCAAAACTTGTAATATCTTGAAGGCGTGTTTGCGTAAATAAAGGGAACGTATAGTCTTTAATACTTTTATCGCTGACAGCTATGGAGGGCATGGAAGCATTGCCAATGATGGCGCCTTTATCTGCACAATTGCTTTTGCCGTCAAAGAACATAATTTCTAAAATCTTACCCACATTAACTCTAAGGGCTTCTGTTTTAGCATATTCCTTGCCGGGACAGGACATTTCTACGCAACCCACAAGGCCATAATTGGCGGCATCTTCTTTGCTGTGTCCCATGCGCTCTTTGGCAGGAATACAAAAATCATCTATGAAAAATGCCGGTAAACCAATGCCTGTTTTTAAAAGCTCCACCGATTCTGCCCACACATCTTCGGGCATATTCTTATGATAACGCAAGCATAGTAAGGGTTGGTCAAAGAGTGTTTTACGACAAGCTTGAAGCATAATGATGGTCAGCTCATTACACGCATCTTTCCCTTCTGCATCAAGCCCGCCAATGGTGACATTTTGATAACCGTGTAAAGTAATGCCAAATTTCACCCATAATGCGTCTATAATGTCTATGGCTTCTTGATAGGTCAGTATGCCTTTGGCCATATCTTGTGCATAAAAAGGATAGAGATATTGGTCTAATCTGCCAAAAGAAAGGGATGCGGGGAAGTTTTCTGCATAGAGCATTTCATGGCTAAGCCAAATAAGCTGCACGGCCTCATAAAAAGTGGTGGCTTTGCCACCAGCAATTTGGCGTAAAGCTTTTTCCATTTTTTCCAACTGTGCTTTATGCGCAGGTTGCGTGGCACTTTCCTTCATGCTCGCGGCCATATCTGCATAGCGCGTAATATAACTCACAGCTGCTTTTTCAGTGATAAGCATGGCTGTTAAGTCGATTTTTTGCGCTTCATCTGCTGTTTCCAAGGCTTTTTCTGTTTCAGCAATGTAAGCGTCATAACCTTGCTGAATAAGTTTCTCAAAATATGGAATAATATGACCGGATTCCCAATGCTTATACAACCACTTACTTACGCATTGAGCAAAAGTACGCATGTGGTTTGCATCTTCTGAATCGTCTGCAAAGCCGTTGGCCACAATACCGGCTTCTGCTTCTTCAAAAGTATCTATGCCTGCAGGTGGACGGAAAAGTGGATCATAATCATCTGGTACATTGAAGGGAGAAGAAGGCTTATATGTGTAGCGATAGGCAAAACCGGCAAGAATATCATGTTCGCAGATAAGGATTTTTTTCTCGGCTAAAAATGACGCGAAACCCTTTGCAATGCGAAGCTTTACATCTTCATGGGAATTTTCTGCATAAGATTTTTCGTAATGTGGCCTGCGCGTAGGAATTTGCGCTCTATCGTGTGCATCATGCCTATGCTCAATAAGATATTGAACGTGTTTACTGGGGGTTAAAGGTGTTGTCATCATGAAAATGCTCCCTGGATTTAGGCAGTAAGCCGGGTTAATAATGTCTCTTCTGCTGCTCCTAGCGAATGCAGGCTGGAAGTTCTTTTTCTATATATAGTTGTAGGATGGACTGCATAAGTTTTTCATCAGGACTTGTGCTTGCGGGTAAAGCATTTTTCAAGCCGTACTTTTCATACTTGGCAAGTCCAAAGTTGTGATAAGGAAGAAGTTCAATAAGCGAGATGTTTTTGAGTGACGTTAAAAAATCCGCCATGCGCTCTTGTTCTTGTAAGGAAGTATTAAAATGGGGGATTGTGGGAATACGAATGATGTAAGGGGCCTTATGTGCATCAAGTTTTTGTAAATTTTCTAAAATGCGCGAATTACACACCCCTGTCCAAACATGATGCAAATCACTTGTAAAGCATTTAATATCATACAAAAAAACATCAACTAAGGGGAATAATGCTTCATAATTTGCAAAAGGAACATTGCCGGCAGTATCTAGTGCTATATGCAGACCAGCCTTTTTGCAAAGCTCTGCCACCGGAATAATATCTTTAAAAAAGAGCGCTGGCTCTCCTCCCGAAAAAGTAACGCCCCCACCAGAATTTCTGTAGTATACGTTATCTTTCAATATTTCTTTAACAAGGATTTCTGCTTCATAATGTTTACCCACAATTTTAAGCGCTTTTGATGGACAGACAGTGGCGCATGTGCCGCAAGCTGTACAACGCTCTCGAAGCAATGAGTGGGTATTTTCAATGAATTGGTGAGCTTTTTCAGGGCATGCATTGCTACATCGTCCGCAGTGAATACAAGATGTGCTTTCCACGTGTAGAGAAGGTAAAGGAGATATGCATTCGGGATTATGGCACCATAAACACCCAAGATTGCAACCTTTAAAAAAGACTGTGGTGCGTATTCCTGGACCATCGTCCAAGGAAAAACGTTGTACATTACTGATAAGACTTTTTTTCATACAACAATTCCTTAATGCATCATGTATACATGTCATATGCCTATTGTATACATGATGCAATGTCAAGGTGGTTTTATTTCACCATATTGTATTTTCTTGTGCCATGCTAAGCACAAAAACACCTCTAATCCTTGACGCCTTTGTTATTATTGGATAATATTTTGACTTACGCGTGCTTTTTACAGATATGGGAGTCAAAAGTGTATGAATAAAATTATTACCATTCGAGATCAGGTATATAATATTATAAAATTGCGTATTGCCAATGGTACGTACAAACATGGTACACATTTACAAGAACTTGTGCTTGCAGAAGATTTGCAAGTAAGTCGTTCGCCCATACGCGAAGTCTTAAAGCAATTGGTAGCGGAAGAACTACTTGTGGCTACAGCAAATAAAGGCGTCTATGTTCGAAGCTTTACCACAAAAGAACTCAATGATATTTTTGACTTTCGCATTCTAATGGAAAGCGCTGCGCTGAATTTTTTGCGACAAAATCCACAGGCGCTTCCTGAAGCTATATTATATAAAATTCGCGAAAACATTTTGAAGCTGAGTAAAGGCGATATTGACTATGCGGTTTCAGATGAAACAAATCCCCATTATCCCTTAGTGCAAGCCATGGATAATGCCTATATTACTCGCCAGCACCTAAGAGCTTCATATTGCACCATGAGTTTTCACTCTGTGCTCTTTGATATAGCCTATGATGAAAGTATTGCTGATCACTTACTCATTATAGATCATATTTTACAGAAAAATTTTGACAAAGCTGAACATGTTTTACGAAAACACTTATTAACATCGCGTGATTGCATTTGTGAGCATATTCATGAACAACGCCCATAAAAGACAAGAAAAAATATCTTAACGTATCATACTTGCTTGAATTGCGCAGGAAATTAAAAAAAGCGCCATGATATAACTTTTATTACAAAAAGTACCACCATGGCGCCACAAAGCTTATTCAGCTATTGAACTGTAAAACTGTATAATTTTAGACCTCTACGCAGAGTGCTTGTAAAAAGGGGAAACGGTGCTCTTCAAAGTTTTCATAAACTTCTTGCAGTTCAGCAAGGCTTTCTTTTTCAGAAAGCTCTACCCCTTCTTTTTGCAAATTTTTACCAAGATTTTGCAAAGCATTTTGTACCCACGTCACTTTCTCTGTCTTGTTTTTGGCGCCTTCCTTGGTGGCAAGTAAGAAAAACATTTCCATAGGGGCTACGGCAACGCCCCCTTCAAGCATGGGAGAGGCTAAGACAAAAACATTGGCACCTGCAAGGGCCGTTTGGCAAATGTGGGCATTGAGTTTTTTGGCCATGGTGCGTTGCTCTGCTTGAATTTTATCCATAGTCTTAGCTGGGTGAAGCACATTAGCCGCAAAAAGAATGCAAAGAGCTTCTCTAATGGCGGCGGCTTCCAGATGAGGCAGCGCCTCTTTAATGTCATCCATACTTTTAGGCATATACTTGTTAGAAGCTATAAACTCTACTAAGGGCTTACACACATCTTCTTTTAATTGCAGCTGACCGCTAGCTACAGTGATTTCATAAGTAACAGTCTCTTGAGGCACGCACAGAGCAAAAGCCATGTCTTTATCCCTATGCTGGCTTTCTTCTTCCGTAGTGTAGTTGGTGCCCTTTATGAAAATATCAGAACGGAATTGCGTATTCAGTGCAAAGTCACGTACCGTTTCACGCAAGACGACATCATCTATGCCTGCCAACATTTCTTGTATGGGGGCCGGTACAGAAATCCTCAGTTGATTTAGCAAACGAGATGAGGATACAAAATGGCATTTAGCCTTGGCAAAATCAGAGGCCACATCTTTGAAATACGGCACATACCAACTTTCATTCAAATATTCATGGGCCACATAGGATACGCTTTTATCCGCAAGAGATTTAAATTTCGCCGTAGCGTTAGAATTTCTCTGAAAATAAAGCGCGTTACTCTTTTCAAGCTGAGAAATAAAACCATAGGCTTCTTGCACTTGCGAAACAGAGCCTTTAGCGGCGTTAATGGTTTTGGCATGATACAGTAAAAGTTCGCGCATGGGCGCAAAATCTGCCCAGCCCGGCATACAATTATAGCTCACATATACCGCTCCTCCTACTTTCAAGTTGGAGGAGATAATCTTTAAAATTTCTTCACGGTTTTCCTCTGTAATCCAAGACCATACACCGTGTAAGCTAATAATATCAAATTGCGGTAAAGTTCCATTTTTTGATTTTGTTAATATTTCTTCAAAGGAATCATTTAAAATATGGCATTGAACACCGGATTTATCAGCCAAAGTACGGGCAGCAAGGCAGTGATCAGGATTAAAATCCGTTCCCCAAAATTCCCCTTGGCAGGTGGCCGCATGAATATTTAAACTCATGCCTTGGCCGTAGCCTAATTCCAGATAGCGAAGAGGTTCGCCTTCTTTACGTTTGGGTAGTGATACACCACAAAAAGCCAACACAGATTCTATATGTGCAGGTGTAATATCGCGAAAAA
Source organism: uncultured Desulfovibrionaceae bacterium (assembly GCA_964370835.1). Lineage (GTDB taxonomy): Bacteria > Desulfobacterota > Desulfovibrionia > Desulfovibrionales > Desulfovibrionaceae > CAYJAD01. Next base: position 8,394 of record CAYJLO010000005.1, on the reverse strand, counting down.
AATGCGCCTCATAGGGTATATCAACAACATATCCGTCAAATGTAGTATTCATTTTTACTTTTCCTATTTCTTATTGAGCTTAGAATTTTCTTTTTTAGGCTCTTGTGCTTCTTTTGCCTTAGGAGGAAAAGCTACATCTGCCCCTAAATCTGCTGGCAAATTGGGATATTCCACAACTTTAGGCATGGTAGGATATATGACATTTGTTTTATTGTAGAGCTCTTGAGCCTCTGCCGTTATATCTTTAGGTGCTGCAGCTAATATACTTAAAAAAGATTCCTTATTTAAATAGATAACACCGTCTTTTTTCACTATAAAATCATATTCTTGCTTTTGCTGTTCCAACACTTCATTAAGCGCATTGAGCAAAACTTGTTGCACTAAAAGCTTTGAAGTATTGAGCTGTGTTTGTAATTGGCGCGCGGCTTCGATAAGGTAGGCTCTGGCTTGAGCTTTGTTTTCATAAGAAGCGAGTTTCTTTTCAATGACAGATAAATTATATTGATATATTTCTTGTGCTTCTTGTATTTGCTTTACTGCAACTTTCGCATGAGGGCCACTGGCAATAATAGTGTTTACATCCATTATGGCTTGCTTGGGCACTATCTGCATCCCAACAAATACCCCCCCTAAAACTATTACTAGAGCCAAAACAATTTTTAGTATTCCTTGCATAATATGCCCTTCTACAATGAAAATTTTGCGTGCTTACTCTGGCACGAGGAAATACATAATAAAGTAGCAAAGCCATAACAACGACCCCGCATAGCATCTCTTATGAATACGCATGTATTTTCAAGAAATGTTGCTTACGTCATTTGTTGTAGCCTTGCTACTTTTAGCAATGTATTTTGCACAAAGCTCTTGAGCCTAAACCCAAAAGCTTTGTGGTATACGTTGTTAGAAGTCGTAACGGAAAGTACCGAAGATCATGTGATCGGTTTCGTGCTCAGAAGCTAAGATATTGTAATTCACACCCAAGGTAAGGTTTTCATTACCAATATCAAAGCCTACGCCGCCATTAAAGGCAAAACCGTCTACGTTTTTCATGGTGAGGTCGGTGGAACCGTTTACACCCACAAGGCTTGTGCTAGAGGTAGCTTCCAAGTCGCCAGCGGCGGCAATGAAGCCCACATCTAATTTAGGTGTAAAGAACCAGCCACTCTTCATGGCCACGTCTTTGCTCAAGGTGACGCCCACGGGGAAGTACCATACATTTTGTACGTCTTGGTCTACGCTGAACACGTCACCGCCACTGCCTTCCACATCATAACCACGTGTGGATACGCTCATGAAGCGAACACCCACATGAGGGGTGATATCAAGAGCAGATGTTTTCCATACATATTCTGCAGTAAGCCCCACAGTCCATACGTCGGAGTTTACATCGGCTTCGAGATTACCGGTGCTGACGCCTAAAGGCATGTCTTGGTCTACGTTGCTGTATACACCTGTGTAGCCAGCGTCGAGCATGACGGTGAAGTTATCCTTCATGTATGCGCCGTATAAGCTCAGACCCCAGAAGTCGAAGTCTGAAGTGGTATTGTTAAAACTACCACTGGACTCGGTGTAACCGGCACCAAGGTTTAAGGCAACACCCACGCGGAAAGCATCGCTAAAGGTATAATCTGTACCAAAGGCGATACCACCAAAACCGGCATTGTAACCGCTATCAAAGCTACCGGCGTCAGCACCGCTTACATTGGTCCACTTATATAAGGGGCTAAGCCAAATGCCAATGCCGTTTTTCATACCAGAACTGGCAGAACCGGCAGAAACGCCTTCTTCATTCAAAGTAAGAGAAGCAACTTCTTGCCCCTTCACGTTGGCACCAGCAGAGGTGTTACGCAATGTGGCAGCATTAACACCGGCTTTGGCCACGCTCATGGAGGTGGCGGCAATACCGGCCACAGCGCCCATTTGAGCAGCGCCTTCCATGGTTTCTGCTCTTTCTTCAGCGCTGGTATTGAGGCTAGCCACTTCCTTAACAAAGGTCATGCCGCGAGAGTCCACATTGGCAACAATACCGGTGTCAATGAGTCCGGCCAAACCTGTATCCATGCGTGGGAACAAGGTGTTAGCTTTTACTTGACTTACGTTCACCACGGCTTGATTCTTGGTAAGCGCAGCAGCATCGAGCGTACCTTGCAAAAACACGCTGTCAAAATGGATATTACCATCACCGGCCCAGCCCTTGTCTGCAGTTTGCGCCAAGGCGCCGGCTTCGGCATCGGCTACGTTTACAGTGGCGACGCCATTGCTCAAGGTCACATCGCTTATGAGCAATTTAGCAGAATCAGCAACATTGATGGTAGCACCCTTCAAGGCGAAGTCTGTACCGCTGGCTATGCCTGCGTCCACCACCAAGAGGGAGTTAGCGGCGAAGTTGGCGGTATCAGCGACGGCAGCAGTGGCAGGGTCATAATTGCTCAAAGAACCATCTACTTTGATGCCGTGATTACCAGCCTCTAACACTAAAGGCGCACCGGTAATACCAAAAGCGGCAGTGATGCCAGTTTCGCTCAAGCTAAGACCGGCTTTCTTCATGCTGTTTTGCACCCACATGGTATCTGTGGTACCCACAGCAACGGTGGAATTTTGACCAGCTGTCAAGAGCGCAGTAGCGCCGGCAGTAAGTTTACCTGTAGCTATGGTGGCAGCTTCTAAACCGGTATCCCATGCAGGGTCGGCAAAGAATTTACCAGCTACTTCACCAGCAGAAAGAATACCTGTTTTATCATGGTTACCAACGGTCACAACACCATCAGCAGTAAAGGCATCCGTAATTTTCACTGTCCCAAAGATATCTGCATTACCAGCAGCAACTGTAGCACTCTTGGCTTCTAAGCTACCACCTTGGTTTACACTAAGGTTACCAGTAACAACTGTTACAGCATCGGAAGCTTTCACTGCGCCAGCAATGTCAGTATCGAGATTGGCAACCAGTTTTGTGGTTGTCAGGCTCCCTTTGTCAGTAACTGTGAGTAACTGCGTCTCCACACCGGCAACATCGGTGAAGGTGGCGGAGCCAGCAATAGTAACATCACTTTTGGACACTAAGAATTTACCGACCAAGCTGGCGCCTGTATTAACATTAGCTGTACCTACTGTAACAGCCTGAGCCACAGTGGCGCCCTTAACATTTAAGGTTCCTCTATCACCAGTGGCGGTAATATCACCAGCAAGAGTACCTGTGCCTGTGGTTAATGTTCCACCATCAACATCAATTTCGCCATCGGCTAAGGCGCCATCAACGCCCACCAGCTCGAGAGTGCTACCGTCAAGATCTAAGGGATTAATAGCAAGACCACTAACAGCGCCTACTTTGGTATTACCTGTTAACGGAGTAGCACCGTCAGTTTCAAGGGTATACCCCTCAAGGCCAGCAATACCGGCGGCATCTTGTAGCTTATCTGTTGCTTGATCCACAGCCACGGTAACGCCATCAAAGGTTACAAAGCCATTATTGGTCACAGCAGAATCTAAGTAACCAAGGGCGGTTTGCATGCCTGCTAAATCCAGACTACCGGTCATGCCTTTAAGCACAAGAGTACCGGAGTTGTTAAGCGGTGCATTTACCGCGGCAACATTAGCTGCAAGTTTTGTAACATCAGCGTCGGTTACACCCATTTCAGCGGCATTGATGGTAAGCGTACCAGCGTTGCTGAATGCGTCACCAACTTTAAACGCATCTTTGGAAGGATCAGCATCATGCGCAAGGTTGCTCACGTCAAGGCTTGCTGCAGCGCCTACGGTCAAGGAACTGTCCAAATTGATGCTTTTACCATCGGCTACAGTCCAAGCGCCGCCTTCAAAGCTTACAGTGCCTCTACCGGCGAGGCTAGCATTTAAGGAGCCCTTGTTGCCGGCGGAAGCAGCATATTTATCATTACCAAGTTCAACTGCACTACTAGCGGCGGTATTGATTGTGCCTGCATTTAATTGCGCATGGGCATAGATTTTTGCGCCTATGGCTAGTTCGGCATCGCTTGTACCGTCTGCGCCCAGGTTAACCTTGTAGCTATCTATACGTACTTCCTCAGCAAAATCCACCACATCATTAGCACCAGTAGTCACAGTGATGCTTTCGCTGATATTCAATTTACCGCCAGTAAAGCCAATTTGACTTGCGGCAGCAACACCGCCTACAAGACTTTCATCAGCAATGCTGAAACTCTCTGCATTAATTCTGAAGGTACCATACAGATTTACGGCACCGTCATTTAACGTGAAGCTATCGGTCTCAACACCGTTGTTACCTACTTCTAATGTGGCCACGCCGCCTTTGGCAGCAGGGTCAGCACCCTCTGCACCGCTCTTAAGCGTAATGCTGGAAGCTTTAAATTTTTTATCTGAGTCAGTAGAATCTAAAGTCAAAGTAGCAGCACCACCTGCAGAAGCATTGGTTGTGCCATCAGCGGCTGCATTACCACCTGTGATGATGATTTCACCTGCGGAACCGTCACCAACACTAAGAGTAGCGCTGCCGCCGGCTTCTTCACCAACAGCATCCATGAAGCCATTACCACCGGTCACTTCAATTTTTTCCACATTGTTAGCGTAGGAAACAGTAGCTTCCCCTGCGCCACCTGTTGTATTGACGTCAACATTCAAACCAGCATTACCGCCGGATACTTGAATTTTACCGCCGTTAACATTAACTTCACCATGGTTGATCAATTTAGTCCTATCGCCGCCGAACTCACCATTTTGCCCTTGCACGTCAAGGCCATTGGCTTCAAGGGTCGCTGAGTTGACAACGGTAACAAAGCTGCCACCAGACATATGCAAGCCGTCAGCACCATTGATATGCAAAGAGGATTTATCACCACCCACTTCAAGATCACTATGATACAGATTCATATCACCATCTACAGTGAGCCTTGCATCGCCACTAACGGTCATATTTGTATGACCAATAAGGTTCAAGTCAGCCACACTCAGCTTTGCATTGGCACCGTCGAAGCTTGCCGCGGTGCCGGCTATGGTAAGATTAGCGTTTCCACCTTCTGTTGTTAAGGCGTTAAGGGAACCTGTAACAGAAAGAACACCATTGACATCTTTGCTTTGGATATAGGCATTGTTAGCATCAACTATATTCAGTGTTCCGGCGACATTTAGAGTGGATTGATCGTTACCAAGCACCACATCGCCTTCTGCAGTATCATCTAAAGTACCTGGGCTTTTAAAGGGATTACTATCGAGCCCCTTCACAGTGTGCGTTAAGCCGCTAGCCACATTGTATTGAGTAGTATTACCATTTCCAATAACACTAAGTACGCCGGAGGTGATAGCTGTAGCTTCGCCAGCTCCTTTATCTAGGATTACAGTCAGCTCTCCACCAGTGGTGGCGCCGCCAATGGTGACAGTGCCAAGTTCAAGCGTTCTGTTATTGATATGTACAACAATATCACCCTTGGCTGCAGTAGAGGTGGTGATAGTATCACCGGCTTTAGCATTGGAGCTAATCTCAATAGGTGTTACGGTACTGATTTCCACATCATCTGCCATAGCAACGCCTGCGCCTCCTACCGCCATGGCAGAGGCAAGAGCCAATGCACCAAAGGTATTCAGCATGTAGTTTTTCTTCAAAACAACAGAATAACGCTTTTTAAGATAGCCTAAAGCTCTCTTGGTCATTTCCATACTTTTTTCCTTTTATTTTTGCGCCTAGAATAAAAATGGCACCGATGTTGTTCGCGCATGTAAGAAACTGCCTTTATCGACAAAAAAAACCGACAATGCACGACGCTAATGGTAAAAAATAACCTTCAAACCATAACAAGTCAATACATATAAGGCGATTCTATCATTATCAAAACAGTATATTATGGAGCATTACAGACGGCTTGCTAAGTACGTGCATGGTACGCAAAAATCCTTCTTAAAGCTCAAGTTCATACCAAGTCACATCACTTTCCACTTTTTCACACTTACGCATGATGTATACACACTATAATTTCAAACAGTTATCAAAAAAACAAAAGGGGTTTGGGGGCATATTTGGGGCCTGGGAATTCACTCATAAAAGCAAAAACTCGTACAGGGGCACAATAACCATAGAGTTATGGAATATCAAACTCGTGCCCATAGAGTGCTGTCAAATTGCGAATTTTAGTGATTTAGCAAAGAAGATAAGCACGCTTTGAAGAAGTCATACAGATATGCATGACCAAAAATATTTGTGATATAGTAAATAGATAACCCATAAAATGTGCACATGTCGATGCTGTCTAAAGCTAAGCTCATATATCTTGCAAGGACAAATTAGAGCTCCGAAAAAAACTTGACATAATTTACGTGAGGAACTAGCGTTTCTCCACGCTTTTATGCGTGTGATGTCTTTTTTGGCATCCTTTGTTATATATTGCTATGTACAAACCAGTGCATAACATTATCTGGGCTTTGCATCATTCCCTGCTAAGCCTGAGGATTCTTCCTCGTCGATGGGTGAATATACCTCATCGCCTGTATACTCCCATTAAAAATACATACACTTGCGCCCATTCCCCCATGGAAGAGGGGGGGAGGTCTCGTTGCGCATCTTTTATACCTGAACGTTGTTAAAAAAAGGAAAATTCTCATGGCAGATATGACATTACAAAAACCCGCCGCAGGGCAAAACATCACCCTCACCCCCCAAGCTGACGATCGCGTCGTCTTTGGCTTTGATATTTCTGAAGCCGCCCTAAGTCGTGAAAATGATACCCTTGTTATCTCCTTTGTGGATGGCACCAGCATTAGCCTTGAAGATTTCTATGAAGTCTTTACAGCCCAAAACATGCCCACCCTTGTGGTTAATGACGAGGAAATTGACGGAGAAAGCTTCTTTTCTGCCCTTGGTGAAGAGCTTATGCCTGCAGCTGGTGAAACTGCCACCACCGCCCTTGGCAGCGGTCTTGGGGTGGACACCTTGGCAGGTACCCTCTTAAGCGGCATTAACCGCTTGGACGGTCTAGATCAAGACTATCCCGACAAGCAAGAGCAAGAAGAGCAGGTGGAAGTAGCCGCAGACACAGAAAATGACGAAAGAATTTCCCATAATGAAAGTAACTTTGGCAGTGGCGACTCTTCCACGGACCACAGTGGCGAAAATAACGAAAACGCTGACGGTAGTGAAGATTCCCCCAATACAGGCGGCACGGACGGCACGGATGGTACAGACAACCAGCCTGAAGATCTCCCCACCCCCAAGCCAGACCCTACTCCCACGCCTACACCGGATGATGCAACACCTCCCCCCCCTGCTCCCCCTGTAGACCTTGCGCCCACAGCTGTGGAAGATGCTAAAAACCTTCAAGAAGGTGATAGCGTTACGGGAAATATTTTGGACAATGACAGCGCAGGCGACGCTGGTAGCGGTAGCGGAAAAGAGCTCATTTCCGTGACCCCACCCGAAGGCTGGGAACCTGTTACCAAAGAACTTTGCGAAGAATTAGGCGTGGATTGGGACAAGTTAGAAGATACATTCACCTTCTATGACCCTAGCACCAACGAAGTTCTCATTGTGCAAAAGGACGGTGATTTTACTTTTGAATCCCCCTCAGGAAGCATCAACCAAGACAAAACTCTGGACTTTACGTACACCATTGAAGACGCCGACGGAGACACTTCTGAAAGTAAGCTGACCATTAACGTGACCAATGTTAATGACAGCCCTACCCTTTCCTTCAATGGCCATGACAATGCCAGCCACACCACCCATGATGACGCCTTTGACAGTAATGCGGAAGATGGCAGCATCAAATCTGTGGAAGGCAGCTTTAGCACCACCACGGGCGATAGCGAAAACACCATTACCATTGGCTTTGGCGATGCAAATATTACCTTAAACAGTGACAGCACCGCCAATGAGCAAGGCAACTTTGGCTCCATTACCACGGAGAATGGCGTCTTTACCGTCACTGATTATGACGCCACCACGGGCGAAGTGACCTATAGCTATGAACAAAGCGGCGCCGCTGACCATAGCCAAGGGGCTGTACAGGAAGATTTTTCCGTCACCGTCAGCGACGGCGATGGCAATAGCCGTGACGACGCTACGGGCACCATTACCATCAACATTGAAGATGATGGCGTCAGCGCCAAAGACGACAGCGTCAGCCTTAAGGAAGGGGATATTACCGCAGACACCTTGGTGACAGGTAATCTTTTGAGCAATGATGATGCAAGCGCCGATGCGGGCAGCGCAGTGGTGGAGATACAAGCTCCTGAAGGCTGGACAACGTCTGAAGGATGGTCGGCCACAGGCACTGAAATGGCGCAATTTGAATCCGAAGCCGGTATCATTACCTTTAATGAAGATGGCTCTTACACCTTCAACCCCAACGATGACTATGCCATAGCCACCGATCAAGATTTTTCCTTCGGCTATACGGTGCAAGACAGTGATGG
>CAYJLO010000004.1:0-76385 GCA_964370835.1 uncultured Desulfovibrionaceae bacterium | reverse complement strand
TGTGGCGGTCACCTTCGTTTTACCACTCGTAACAACATCGAGTTCATGGTAGACAGCGAAGAAGCCATGAAAGCTTTGAAAGAAGACTTAGCTTCCCGTAAGTTCGACGGTGGTTCCTTCAAGTTCCCCGTGGGCGGTACCGGCGCCGGTATCAGCAACATCGTTCACACCCAAGGTTGGGTACACTGTCACACCCCTGCAACTGACGCCTCTGGCCCAGTTAAGGCTGTGATGGACGAAGTATTTGCTGACTTCCAAAGCATGCGTATGCCTGCTCCTGTGCGTATCTCCCTTGCATGTTGTATCAACATGTGTGGTGCTGTGCACTGCTCCGACATCGGCCTTGTTGGTATTCACCGCAAGCCCCCAATGATCGACCACGCTTGGACTGACCAACTTTGCGAAATCCCACTTGCTGTAGCTTCTTGCCCCACAGCTGCTGTTCGTCCTACCAAGGTAGAAATCAATGGTGAAAAGGTTAACTCCATCGCCATTAAGAACGAGCGCTGCATGTACTGCGGTAACTGCTACACCATGTGTCCTGCACTCCCCATCTCTGATGGCGAAGGCGACGGCGTAGCCATCATGGTTGGTGGTAAGGTATCTAACCGTATCTCTACTCCTAAGTTCTCTAAGGTTGTAGTTGGTTACATTCCTAACGAACCACCACGCTGGCCTACACTTACAAAGACTGTTAAGCACATCGTTGAAGTGTACGCTAAGGACGCCAACAAATACGAACGTATTGGCGACTGGGCTGAGCGTATCGGTTGGGAAAGCTTCTTCAAGAAGACTGGCCTCACCTTTACTCACCACCTCATCGACGACTTCCGCGATCCTGCTTATTACACCTGGCGTCAAACGACCCAGTTCAAGTTCTAATCAGAACAGCGATTTAACAAGGGAAATGCCCCCGATTTTTCGGGGGCTCGCCCTATTTGGAGAAAAACATGAGCGACGAAAAAACCATTGTTGTTGAGTTTTTGCAAAGCAAAACTGGCAAATCCAAATTCTACTTCCAAGACTTCCTTCCCCTTTTCGAAGGCAAAGGTCCTCGCGAAGTTAAGAAAATCTTGACCAAGCTCGTTAACGAAGACGTTATCGAATACTGGTCCTCCGGCTCTACTACCATGTACGGCCTCAAAGGCGCTGGTAAGCAATCTGCTGCTGAAGGCGAAGACTAGTCTGTCTTTGTTACCTTAGGGTAACGCCAAATATTCCTTGGAATATTATGAGGGATGAGTTTTTGCTCATCCCTTTTTTATATGTTTTTTCCAGCTGTAGAGATTACCATGCAAGAACTTTTTCCCTATATGTATTGGCCCTTATGGTTTGTTGCAGGCTTTGTCACAGGGCTCACCAGCATTGGCGGTGCCATGGTGGCTGTGCCTGTGCTTGTGCTTTTCATGCCACCAGCCTTGGTGGTGCCCATAGCTTGCCTTGCGGGATTAGCACAAACGGCTTCACTGTCTTTACTTAATTATAAAGACTGCCTCTACGGCACCACAGCACGCTTGCTCATAGCCACCGCGCCCGGTGCAGTGGCTGGTGTGGCTTTGCTTATGTATGTGAGCGCGGCCCACATACAGTTGGTGGCAGGCTTAGTCATGCTACTTTTTGTCATCATGCAATATGTGCGCGAAAAACAGCAATTGGTGATTCGCCCAGAAAAAACATGGCTCACTCAATCGGTGGGATTTGGGGCAGGCATGCTCACAGGGGCCATCTCCTTTGGAGGGCCTCCCATTGGTGCCTATGCACTCTATTTGGGATGGACCCCCAAACAGTGCCTCGGCACCCTTTCGGTGTACAGCACCTTGTTACTCATCATTGTGTGCCTTGCCCATGGCTTAGCCGGCATGTATAGCTCAGAAGTTTTGGACCTATCACTCATTGCTGCTGTATGTTCTGCGGCTGGAGTATTTTGTGCGGCCCCGCTCACCAAAAAGCTCCCTGTGCATGCGTTTAAACGCCTGCTCTTATTGGTCATCGGGGCTGGCGGTATTGTTTGTATGGTGCGCGGTTTAGAGTTGTAAAAGCACCTTTACATCAACTCTTTTTTTACCTAAATTTTTCCTATTGTTTAAAAGCATTTTACACAGCGCAAAACGCACGTATACGTCGCCATATTTTAAGGGGGTATGAGAAATTTTTTCGTTAAAACTTTCTCATGAAGACCATGTTAGAATTACACGCACCACGCATCATCATCTCTGCTTTACGCGGCGGAGGCGGAAAAACGCTTCTTTCCTTGGGCCTTTGTCGTGCTTTTTTGCAAATGGGCCTTACAGTAAAACCCTATAAAAAGGGCCCTGATTATATCGACGCCCATTGGCTTGAACTGGCGGCAAAAACGCCATGCACCAATATGGATCCGTACTTTTTAGAAGCCGATGCCCTTCGCGCCCTTTTTGCCCATGGTTGGCAAGAGCAAAAGCCCCATATCTGCCTTTTGGAAGGAAATCGCGGCCTTTTTGACGGACAAGATATACATGGATCCTGCTCCACAGCTGAAGTGGCACGCATTTTACAAAGCCCGGTGATTCTGTCTTTGGATATTACCAAGATGACGCGCACCTCGGCGGCCCTCTTGCAAGGCATGGTACACTTTGAAAAAGATGTAACCATTGGCGGTGTGGTGCTCAATCAAGTGGGCTCTGCACGGCATGAAAGCATTGTGCGAGCCGCCATTGAGCATTATACAGACATTCCCATTTTAGGTGCCTTACCGCGACTTAAAGAAAATCCCCTTCCGGAGCGCCATATGGGCCTGTGTCAAAACCATATGGACAATGCAGAAAATGACTTAAATGCTTTAGGAAATTTTGTGCGCCAGCATTGCAATATGGAAGCCATATATGCCTTGGCTTGCCGCGCTCCTGCCTTATCCACGCCATCTACTTTTTGGACCACCGAGATATGCCAAAGGGACAAAGCCGTGCGCATAGGGTACCTGTATGATGAAGCCTTTTGGTTTTACTACGCAGAAAACTTGGAAGCCCTACGCCGCCAAGGCGCAGAGCTTATTCCTGTATCTTTATTGGATAACAGCCCTTGGCCTCAAGATTTACAAGGTTTATACTTGGGCGGTGGTTACCCCGAAGAATATTTAGAACAGCTTTCAGCTTCACCGCATTTGAATACATTACGTGCCCTCTCCCAAGCTGGCATGCCCATCTATGCCGAGTGCGGCGGCTTTATGATTTTGGCTGAGGCCATCTCTCGCCAAGGTAAAACCTATCCCATGGCCGGCATCTTTCCTGTGCGCAGTGAATTTCACACGCGCCCACAAGGGCTTGGTTATGTGAAAGGGCGTGTACACACAGCCAATGCTTACCACCCTTTACATGAAGAGTTGCGCGGTCATGAGTTTCATTATTCACGTTGCGTAAAAAGCTCGTCAGATATGACTGATACCACCACCTGCTTGAGCTTAGAAAAAGGCCTTGGCATGGGGGAATTGCATGCTAGCCATGATAGCAATCAAGATGGACTTTTTGTGCGTCAAACTTTTGCCTCCTATACCCACATCTTTGCCCCAGCATGCCCATGGTGGGCACAAAACTTTGTGCACTTGGCTGCACACTATTCGGTATAATCATGTCTGCGAGCCGCACACCTCCTTTAAGCTCGCTTTGGCAAGCCTATAGTCAAGAGATACTGCTCTGGAAAGGCGTGGGATCTCCACAAGCCTTGACCCTACCTTGGCCAGAAGAACAAAAAAAATCTCTGCTACAACGCAGTGTAACCAACGCCCTGCGCGCTGGGCACACAAACTATATTATGCTGGGCTATGATGTTGAAATGATTTTGATGCTCCAACAAGAACTTGCCCCAAAGAATGCGCAGGCATCCATCCTCATCCTTGAAAGCCAAAACTGCAAACTGCAAAATTTTGCTCAAGAAATATGTACGACATCCTCCATATCTTCCATCCCCGTGCATATTTTAGTGGATAGCTCGCCATGGGCGCTTTTTATGCTTACTCGAGTCTTGGGTTTAGAGCCGGCACACACAAGCCTCATATTTTGCTCCCCACCTAAAGCTCGCTGCTCTGTGCTGGAAAAATGGCGTAAACTCTTTTTGGGAAGCACCATGCATGCCCTCTCTTCTGAGGAAATATCTTCAGCTCCTTCCCTAAGTATTGGAGCCATTTTACACCCCGACGAACCACAGCTGGATGATTTTTTTGCTCATATCCCCCCTTGGGTGCATGAGGTTGTGATCATATGGGATGGAGAACAGTGCCCACAAAAAAATTATGTGTGTAGTGTCCCCTTAAGACAATATTGTCGTCCTTTGCAGCAAGATTTTAGTGCACAACGCAATGCCATGCTCGAGCACTGTCGCGGGGATTGGGTGCTCTATCTTGATGCCGATGAGCGCCTCAGCTCGCAAACATGGAACGCGCTTCCACACCTTCTTCATGGTGAGCACAGTGGCGGTGTGCTTTTTCCGCGCCTCACCTTTGAAGGCGATGCCGAACACATACGTATGGGGCATGGCCTTTGGCCCGATGTACAATTGCGACTCTTTCCGCGCACGGACAAGGTGCACTTTATCCATAGTATTCATGAAAAGGTGGAGGGTCTTGAAGGAAATGTGGTGTTGGCGCCTCAGCACAGTATTTTGCACTATAGTCATATTCAAAAAAGCCCAGAACAATTACGTCAAAGACTAGCCGTATTCAATGCCGCCGGAAGCGTACAACATACCTTGAGCGCGGCTTACCCCTGCCTTGGAAAGAAATTCTTTGACCTATGGCAAACTAGCCTCCACGAACAGCGAGTCTTCTACTTGCCTGTCTAGACAAAAAACACTATGGTAACATGCGTTATACATATATGGAGTAAATAAAAAGATGAACATAACCTGCCCGCAATGCCAATTTAGCCGCCAAGTGCCTGCAGATAAATTACCCACCGCCTCAACCATGGCCACCTGTCCACAGTGTCAGTTTCGCTTCAAAGTACATATTGAAAACGAGCAGTGCCCCATATCCCATGAGGAAATACAGCCCCAGCCAGCGCCAGCACCCCTTTCTCAACCTGTGCCCGCGCAGCAACAAGAAGAAAACACCGTACCCAAATATACCCCCAACAAAGAAGCTGCTGCACAAAGTTATGCTGCAGAGCAAAAACAACAAGCTCAACAAGAGTACACAGAAGAAAGTTTTGACCAAGATGCGGCTTTTGAAGCCTTTGCCATTGAAAACCCTTGGGAAAATCCAGAACGTATCGGCTACTTTACCGCTTTTTACCAAACGGTATTACGCGTATTTTTCAGTGCACCACGCTTTTTCGCCGGTCTCATGCCGCAAGGTTCACAAAAACGCGCCTTGCTTTTCTTTGTCATTGTAGGTCTTTTGCAAATTACCTTTGAACGTTTTTGGGGCGATATCATCAGCGAAGCCTTAGCACCCGCCGCCGCTGACGATCCTCAGTTGCAAACCATGCTGAATATGCTCACCCCGCAAAGTTCCTACAGTCTTGCTTTGCTCTTGGGCGGAGCTTTAAACGTTGTGGAAATATTTTTTACCACCACTGTTTATTTTGTGCTTTTTCGCTTCATAACGCCACAACGAGCAGACTTTAATCTCATTTTTCAGGTGGTAGCCTACAGCGCAACACCCATGCTTTTATGTCTTGTGCCGGCCCTAGGCTCTGTGGTAGGCTATGTCTGGACCATAGCTTGCACTGCTGTGGGATGCCGCTATGCACTGCGCCTCTCATGGGGCCAGACATTGCTTGGCATTTTACCCATGTACCTCATTGGTGTGCCTTTACTCTTACAATTCATGTTTGTGGCATAGCTTTTGAGAAACATAGAATCTGCACTTAAGCACTCTCTCACCAAGGAGGGCGAGTATGTTACAGATTTTTTCAAAACTAGCAAAATATTGGGAAAGTAGACGCCAAAAAAAGCGCTATGCCAAAATCATTGCCCCTGAATATATTGGCAATGAAGCTTTGCGCCTTTTGCACCTTGTGGAACTTTCTTTGTGTAATGGACATTTATCCGGTCCTGAGGCACAGCATTTGCAATCCCTACAGGAAGAAATGGGAAAGCTCATTCTTTTGACAGAAAAAGAAGAGTTCCGTCACTTACCTGTGGAACGGCGCATTTCCCTTCATGAAAGTTTACAACGCTCTCAGGAAAAACTTATCCTTTCCATTCAGGGAGCGGAAGCAGCTACAGCGAGGATGCAATGAAAATACGTGCCACCCTTTCTTGTTTGGTCTTATGCCTCGGCCTTTGTGCTTGTGCAGCCAGCAATACCACCGTGGGCCTTAATGGCGAAATGGCCACCCCCTATCACGTGACCAACGACGCCCAAGTGGATGTGAGCCCCATTCGCGTTTACGTACAGCCCAATGGTCCTCCCATTGATCCCTTACGTGGTCTTTTTGTGCCTTTGCGTGTTACGCAAGACATTGCCAGCCCGCGCAATATCAGCCACAATGTGAGCCGTCAAATTTGGCAAGTATGGTTAGCTCAGAAATCATTTCAAGCTTTAGAGTACAACGACAGTGCCATTCCTTTTCAAGTAAGTGATGCGCTAGCTCTAGCCAAAAGCCGTGGCGCCAATGTGCTTGTGGGTGGTTATATAACCCACTTCATGGATAGCGGCACCGCCGGAACCTCATCCATATCCATGCAGATAGAAATGTATGAGGTGGAAACAGGAGCTTTACTTTGGTCCATGGGACAAGGTGGTAGCATAAGCAAAGAGCAAGCCACAGATCTCTTTCTCGTGGGCTTCCAAGAGCGTATGCCAGCAGATCCCATGGGGCTCACTGCTCGCTCGGTGGGCTATGATATAGGCATGAAGATTAAGCAATGGGTTCACCCAGAACGTCATGGCGCAGGGCAAGTTTTTTAGCTTATATTTGAATAAAGTAGAAAAGCCGTTCCAATGTATGTGGGGCGGCTTTTTTTGGGGGGAAACCTTTTTTGGACAAAAGGTTCTCCCCCCAGACCCCCCTTCCAAAAAACTTTCATGGCCATGGAGTATCACTTCTCAATGACAATGGTGCGGCAATGAAAGTCTGGCAAACAAGTAGTTATTCAGATCAGTTTTTTTTCACAGGCATGCTACATGACGCTCCACATGAGCACCATGGTAAGGCTTACAGCCAACACCATGTAGGCTCGCTGTGTGCGCAGGGCCAGTACTGCCCCCAAAAGGCCCACGCCCAATAAAATATTCCATGTCACATGGGGAAATACAGGAAAGAGCTGTTCTTGCACCAAATACGTGAAGAAAACATAAATCAGCGCAAAGCATAGAGCATATAAAACCACCGACGACCAAAGCACACGCCAGTGAGAGCGCAGCATAATGCGTTCAGGACTTAAAGCCATGGGCGCTGAGGGATGCTCCACCCAAAGCTCAAAACGCGCATCTAGAGCCGTATTACGTGCTCTGTGCCAACGCTCTAATCCCGCCGCCACATGTGCAAACAGAATACAAACAAGCAAAGGCAGGGGAACTTGCGCAGGCAAGAACCAGGAAAAATGATGACACAAGGGAAAAAGTAATAAAAAAGATAAGGTGGCCGAAGGCGGAACCACAGTGCCAAGACGTAAAGCGTCAATCCAAAAGAGCTCTAAAACCAAGCCCAAGGCCAAAGCTTGCGGTAAAGCATTGGTAAGCAAACCCAAGCATAAGGCCACCGTCAAAGGCCTATCGACGAAAATAATAAAAACGCTTAAACGTGCCGTTTGTGACAGTGCAAAAAAAAAGCGCACAACACTGCCATGGTAAAAATCGGCATGGTAGGAAGTAAATGCATATCAGGAAAGTACATCATTGAGCGTCCTAGCCTTTTCACTGGGTATGGAACGAAAATCCAAGGGGAATTTTTTGGCCAATTCCCGAAGCATATGCCATTCTGCATCACTCACATAGACATGAGGAAAAAGCTCTTTCTTTTCCTTGCCGTAGTGCAGATTACCCACATTAAGCTCAATGGCAGGCATGGATGCTTGCACTTGCTGAGCCGTATAAAAGGGCATAAAGGCATGCAAATCCCCTATGTTTTCAAAGAGTACCATGCACTTTTCAGAAGCATATTTTCGCAAAATCTGTGGCAAATCCGTAAGGCTCAAAAAATGTATTTGCACCCTATGCGGTATGGCAAGACACATGATCTGCTGACGCAAAGCATCTTGTACCAAAATATCATTGGCCACAATAACATGCCTAGCACCCAGAAAGGGAAGCCAAGCCTCCACAATCTGTCCATGGATAAGGCGTGTATCCACGCGAAAAAACATTCGATAAGGCATAATACAGCAACACTATTTAGGACCGAGCATTTTTCCTGCCACAACAATACCGCTCTTTCCAGCTTCGCCTGCCATGATTGCCAATTCTTCCAAGGCATGAGAGCGCGCAGAAAAAACTTTTAGCACCATGGGTAAGTTAAGACCTGTGACCACTTCAATTTTATGCTTTGCCAAAAGGGCCAAGGATAAATTGGTGGGAGTGCCGCCAAACATATCCGTAAGGATAATCACACCTGCGCCCTTATCCAAACGATGGGCCGCATCCTCAAGCCGTTGCACAGTTTCAGTCACATCTTGTGCCACGTCCACAGAAATGGAAGCACAATCTTCGATGGGCCCAAGAATAAGCTCTGCTGTACGCAAAGTAGCTGTTCCATAATCACCGTGTGCCACCACAATGATACCCACATGATTCTCTGTTTGACTCATATTTTCCCCCTAGCTCATGATAGCTAGACTACACTTTTATGCACATATTTAAACAACCTTGCCCGTAGGATCAAGGGACATATGCCTATGTTCGGCAGACACGGCATAACCGGCTTGCCTCAAAGCTTTAAATAAACGCTCCACCGTGGCCACAGAGCGATGCCGACCGCCCGTGCAACCAATGGCCAACGTCACTCTATACCGTCCTTCTGCTTCCATAAGACCCAAGGTAAAGAGCATAAAATCTAGCAACTTATCTAAAAAAACCTGCTCTAACTTTCCTTTAAAGACATATTCATCAATGGAAGCATCTTTTCCACTAAAAGGACGAAGCTCAGGTTCAAAGTGCGGATTAGGTAAAAAACGCACATCAAAAAGCACATCGGCTTCCTTGGGCACACCATATTTGAAACCAAAGGAAATAATATTTACCTTTAAAGGGCGTAAGCTTTCGTGATCCTGCCTCTGTGATCCATAGTGCTGTTGTAATACACGGCGTAAATCATGAATGGAAAAAGAACTGGTATCAAGCACAAGATCAGCCATATTTCGAATGGATACAAGGTGCTGACGCTCAGAAATAAGCGCACCTTCAAGTCCCAATCCGTTTTGCTCCAGAGGATGCGGACGTCTGGTGGTGGCATAACGGCGCAAAAGCTCCGCTTCGGTGCTTTCTAAAAAGAGGACATGGGTTTGGATATTTTGCGCGCAAAGCTTTTGCACCACCGCGCTCACCTCTTCGGCAAGGCTGGCACTGTGCAAAGAAATACTTAAGGCAATGCCGCGAAAATTGCGCATGGAATCATGCCGCATCATGGTGACCATTTGATGCACCAAGGACACAGGCAAACCATCCACGGTGAAGTAGCCTAGGTCTTCAAAAACATGTAGTGCGGTGCTTTTTCCTGCACCAGAAAGCCCTGTTACTATGTAGGCTTCCAAAGGGGCATGCGCTGCAACATTTTGCATGGCTTATTCTCCAAACCTATACAAACTAAGGCTAATTAGTAGACCAAATGCATGGGTAAAATATAAAAAAGCCCTGCCACCTTAAGGCAACAGGGCCGTAAAACCGCTATACTACAGGGTCAATGAGCCCATAATCTCCGCTACGGCGACGATAGACCACATTGATACGATGGTTTTCCTCATTCAAGAAGACGAGGAATTCACTTCCCACAGACTCAAGCTGCAAAATACCCTCATCAAGAGACATGGGCTTGGGTTCAAAGCGACGTGTGCCAATGGGCTCGTCATCTTTTTCCGCGCCAAAGTTGTAGGTGAAGATTTCCACCTTGGCATCACGCGCTTGACGATGATGCTTCTTTAAACGCGAAACATGCTTCTTGATTTGAGCTTCCATCTTATCCAGCACAAGGTCAATGGAAGAATACATTTCTTCCGTCTTTTCTGTGGCAGCTAAGGAAAGCCCTTCACCATTGATGCGCACATCACAAACATGGCGAAATTTATCTACGGAAAGGTTTACTTGTACATCCAGGCCGGCTGCTTTGCCGAAAAAACGACCAAGCTTTTCAAAACGGCGACGAGCGTACTTCTTCAGGTGATCAGATGGTTCAAAGTTCTTGAACGTGAAGGCAATATTCATAACTTCCTCCTTGGTTCAAATCAGCACGAGCTAAGTGCCAACATGCATGATTAGAGAATTTTTTTACACAACAAGTACCACTAAAAATGCTCTTTTCTGCGCGAAGAGGAGGCGATATCCATGGCAGTACGATATTTCGCCACTGTTCTGCGTGCAATATTCACTTTGAGATGCTCCTTGAGCATTTCACCTATACGTTCATCACTGAGAGGATTTTTACTATCTTCTTCACTGATAAACTTCTTGATAAGGGCCTTTACACTTTCAGACCCAACCTGACTTCCATCATCCAGCGCCAAAGCACTGTTGAAGAAAAATTTCAATTCAAAAGTCCCGTGTGGTGTGGCCACATACTTATTGGAAGTAATACGGCTCACGGTGGACTCGTGCATGGCTATATCATCGGCTATATCTTTCAAAATAAGCGGTGCCAATTGGGTCACCCCTTGTTCGAAAAAGGGTCTCTGATATTTGATAATGCTCTCAACTACCTTATACAGCGTACGCTGCCTTTGGTAAAGACTTTTTATAAGCCAAGAGGCTGCTCGCATCTTTTCTGAGCAATACTCTTTGTCTTGCGAATCCATATCCGCCATACCTTCTGTGAGGGTATCGGATAATTGCAAATGCGGCAAGCCATCATCATTTAAAATGATAACAAAATCATTATTAAGATTGTACACAAAAACATCAGGGCTCACAAAGGCAGTATCGCTATCCCCAAAGGAGGCGCCTGGTAAAGGCTCCAAGGATTGGATAATATCCAAATATTCCTTAAGATCATCCATGGTCAGCTGAAATTTACGCAATAAGGGCTTATAGCGCTTATTTTCGAGGTCTTCCAAGTGATCCATCACCAAGGAAACCAAAATGGGGTCACGATCATAGCGCAAAGCGCGTAATTGAATCATAAGACATTCTTGAGGTGAGCGCGCAGCCACACCTATGGGATCAAAGAGCTGTACCACTTCCAAGACGCTTTCCACATGTTCGGGGCTTGTTTCCAGCATGGAAGCCATATCTTCCAGCGAAGCTTGCAAATACCCTGAGGAAGACAAATTACCTATGATAACTTCACCCACGTCTTTTTGCTCATCGGTGAGTAAAGATGATAAGCGTAATTGCCAAAGCAAATGCGCATCTAGGGAAGGCTTTTCTGTATAGCGGGATTCAAAAGAAGAAATATCGTCTAAGGCTTCAAACTCTCTAGAGGAGTTATTACGCGGCGAAGAAGCAAATTCACCAAGGTAATCTTCCCAGTCAGCACCTTTGGCCAATTCGCCATCATAAACAGCGTCGTCATTCTTTTCTGTGCGCACTTCGGTCTTTTCAGCTTCAGGAACATCGGCATGCCCTTCTTCCAAAAAAGGGTTTTCCAAAAGTTCACGCTGTACAGTTTCCACGAGCTCAAGGCGTGACAATTGCAAAAGCTTTATGGCCTGCTGCAATTGCGGCGTCATAATAAGCTGTTGGGAAAGTTTTAACTGCTGACGAAGCTCTAATGCCATATGTGTACGCCTTTAGCCTAGAAGTTATGGAGGCTTGCCCATGGCATTTCACCTCTCTTTCAAATACTATGCCATAGCTAAGCCAGCGATGCAAGCCAGAGAGGCTAGTTGCATAAAAAAAAGCTCATAAAAAACACATATTGATTCGCAAATATCATATATACATACAAATATATCTTCATTATATTTTTTTAGATTTTTTTTAAAAAAGTAACTACAACACCGCCGGCATCAAAAAAAGAGCACCACCTCATGATAATAAGGCAGTGCTCAATTCTTTGTGGCACGTCTTTCTTGCCAACAGCCAACAATAAAAAGATATATTATTTAAATAATCCGAAAAATGCGCCAAAAATTCCACCGATAATATCAAAAACTCCCATGCCCAAAGAACCTAGTGCAGATAAAAGCACAGCTCCTGTGTGTACATCGCGCTGCGGGTCAGATAGATCACCATAAAAGCGTACGGGAATATCGCTCAAACCGCCAGTGCTCACCACCAAGTTCATATCTAAGGTGTCTTTCACCAAATCCACCTTGCCATGCCCCACAGCCTTAAGACCATCGCCTCTAAGTTCAAATTTATGACTTTCCAACACACCCTTGGTGATGACGCCCATATCTTTAAACGAGGATATATACGTGGGACTTCCGGTAAGTTTACCTTTTTTATCACGACTTTGTAAAAAACCAGCCCCCACCTGCAAACGCCAGGTGCCATCAAAGGCCGCGGGAATGTCACGGGAATAACGTATGGGACCTTGCGCAGATATCCAAAAGTCCGCCGCCCCTGCAATAACAGTTTCCAAATGCAAATCTTCACTCAAGGCAAAAAGGTTTGTGCCCTTGGTCACCACACCCAATTGCGTATGTAGGGCCGTATTTTTCACCGTTCCTTTGAAGTTAATGAGGGCATCCCCTCCATAAAACTTTGCCTTGGTGGGTGTGCAGTCCAATGTAGCGTCGGCAATTTTCACCGGAGCCACCACGTCTCGTACCTGTACTTTATTCATACGATACGTACCTATGCGCACCGTGCCCTTGGCATTGAAATCTTCTAACCAACGCCACGAAAGAGGACGTTGTGCCTCAGCTGTGGCAGGTCGCACCGAAGAGCCCGACATATTTTTAGAGGAAGTCGCCTTTTTGCTCCCAAAAAGAACATCATAATCAAAAACATCAGCAAAGAGGTCAAAAGTCCATACAGGCTTTGCCGTGAACGTTCTTTTAAGCTCTCCGGAAATTTTCATATCTTGCACTTGCATGGCAATTTTTTTCAATTGCAAAAGATTCTTAGCATAGGACATATTGGTACTTATGGTGGCCTTTTGTGGCGCGGTGGGCGGCAATAAGGGGCGTCCCTCATCATCAAGAGCGGCCAGCACTTGGCTTAACTTATCCGTATTGGCATTGACGGTGGCTTTCCACACTATATCTTTGCTAAAATTCAATTCACCAAAGCCCGACGCCGGCATATTTGCCAATGTGGGCACAGTACCTTTTGCTTTTGCCAAGGAAACAACGCCCTTAGTGGTGTCGAGAGAAAGTAAGGTGGAAAAGTGCACCTCAGTTCTTTTGGGCAAAGAGGTCAACTCTGGAGAAAAAGCTATTTGCACAGAGCCGGGAATATTACTCAATGATACCGTGGCATAATCTTCACCAATAAATTCCAAGGAGCCATTCCATGTGCTTTTGGCAGAAATATCCTTGGTATCAAGATTGGCGCGCCACTGGCCCTTGTATTCAAGCTTGGGAGGCCATTGGGCTCCGCTTACCTTGGCATCATTTTGTCCTGACACGGTGCCAGCCGCCGTCATGAGCTTGAAAGGCACTTTTTGCTTGGAACGGCCATAAAAATGACCATTTTCCACACGCAAAGAAGCTGATCCTGCCAGAGCCACCAAGAATTCTCCGGCATAGACGCCTTCACTGGTGACAGAGGCATCGGCGGACATGCGCCCGTCAAAAAGAGCTTGCCCTATGAGACGCTCCACAGGACGTTCTGCGCGCACGTTGCGCAATAGTGCAGAAATATCATAGGCCGAAACATCCTTAGCATTGCGGTATAAAATGGCTTTACCTTCAGCACGCCCGCCAAAAAAATCTTTAGCACTAAAGCCCAGCACAGCCGCATTTTCATGCTTAGGATCAAATTTCTTCCCATCTAAGCCCATGGGATGCACGCGGAATTGAAACCCTTTTAAAGGCAGTTCCCAAGCCATCACCGTATCTGCCGACACATTGATATCGTAATCCACACTAATGCCATCGACCCCGCCATCGGCATGTGCTTCTGGGGTGCCCGGTTCCGGTGTTAGAGGCTTATGAAGAAAAGATAAAGGCTCGGGCTTAAGCCCCTCAGCCTCGGCATAGACCTTTCTCAGATGAAGAAGCGGCGCATGTATATCTAAAAACACCACTGCCTTAGACCAAGCCTCCACGCCTCCCCTGCCGGTGAAATCCCCTTCAGCAGCTTGAGCTTGAATGCGAGGCACCACAAGGCCTTCCTTGGTAATGACAAAATCCAAATCGCCCGACACGCGGTGCAACACATGTTGTAATCCCGCAGGCATATGACGTGCAAAACCAAACCATTGGGTGAGACTAAACTGAGAAATAACAATATGCCCATCCACGGTGGGGTTGGACAAATCTTGCAAATGCACAGCGGCGTTAAGGGTGAGTGCATCATCTCCCAAGCGCCCTTTCATGTCTTGTATATGTAAAGTATTTTGTAAGTTTCCGCGTAAAAATCCGGAACTGCTCACGGGAATGGGTACGCCATGCCATACTAAATCTGTTTTTATGGACCATTGCCCTTGCAGGGACGCACGTCCTTGTGGTTTAGTATGTACCGACAAAGGCAGAACTCTGGACATGACCTGCGTTAGACTATCTTGCAAAGTGTACGTCAAAGAAATATCCACTTCTGCTTGTTCCAATAGGTTATCCATGGCCCCTTTGCTTTGCACGCGCACCATTAAACTATCATCAAGATCACCATCCAAAGAAAGCGTAAAGGCTTGCACTTTGGCAAAAACTTCATCTTGCACAAAGAAGCTCGCTAAATCAAAACGTATGAGACCATCCAAGGCCCCCAATGCGCCCAGCTCCACATGGGTATGCAAAGAATCGCATTTCATGCTCCAGCCTTCTTGTTCCAACAGCACTGAACCATGCAAGATTTCCACAGAAGAACCATAAAGAAAATCCGGCACTTGCTGTGAAAAATCTTGTAAAAAAGCCTCCACAATGGCGCCCACATGCTCCATGGCCTGCTGACTCACATGAGCATTTTGCGTAGCAGGCTCAATTAAAGCAGTTTTTTTGGCAGTGTCATTGACACTCACATCCGGGACAGAAGCGGCACCTGTGGGCTCGTTTACATCTGCCTTCACTTGTGTGGGAGGATTTTTTGCCGAAGCAGTAGAGCCTTGCTTTAAAGCAAAATGCGGTCGCCACAAAGAAATATCCCCTAATGAAACACGACCTTGAAACAAAGGAAGCACATCTGGACGCAACGTGGCATAGGCCACTTGCAAAGAAAAATCTTTGTGTTCCAGCTTCACATCAGCAAAGGAAAGGGCCGGCAAAGGCAGCAAAGCCATATCTATACCGGAAAATTGCAATTCCATGCCGGTGGCTTGCTGTAATTCATGGGATATTTTTTGGCGAATTTCTTGAGGATATAACTTCACAAAGGTGAACATCACCAAAAAAAGCACAAGCAACAAAGCCGTTACACAAACCAGCAGATAGAGGCAAGGGCGACATACAGTTGCCATCTTTTGTAAAAAAAGGTTCTCTGCCTTGGCGTGCGGCGTAAAGGATGTTTTTTGAAACCTTGAATGCTCTTTTTTGCTTTGCACTTGACGTCAATCCGTGTGAAAGATATTTTGAAAAGCCTACTCAGGGGCTAGGACGCTTTTTTATATAATGTTTATGACCAAGGCGCAATACGAAAAGAAGGCCCCTCACCCAAAAAACATAATAAAGGCCCATGTTTTGCAAAAAATATTTTGGATAGGAAACGCCTATTTTCACCAAGCTCTCGCAGATTTGGGCTGGCAAATACATTTTTTTGACTTTAAGCAAGTTACTGTTTTCACATGGGAAGATTTAGTAAGCATGGCCGGTTATGAACCCGATGTGGTGGTGGTGGCCGACAAAAGCTTCCCCCCCTTCCTGCTGGGCATGGAAAAATTCCCCTGCTTCACCATCTTTTACTCCATTGATACGCACATTCATAGCTGGCACCCTTACTATGCTCAAGGCTTTGACGCCTGCCTGGTGAGCCTAAAAGATCACATACCGCGCTTTCAAGGAAAGCGCCTTCCAGCCACACACGTGCGATGGTCTCCAGCCTTTGCCAAAGACAGCGACGCTCCTCGCCCAGACATTACGCCCCAATGGGATTGCCTTTTTGTGGGCACGGTCAACGCAGAAACCACGCCCAAGCGCAAAATATTTCTGGATACATTAGAAAGAACCATGGGCCGCACTCAGTGCATGCAGGGAAATTATGCGGAACTATTTCCACAAGGTAAGGTTATCTTAAATTATTGCGAACTCGGGGATTTGAATTTTCGAGTTTTTGAAGCCTTGGCTTGCGGCTCTTGTCTTGTGACGCCGCGCATTGAACATGGCTTCAATGAGCTTTTTACCCACGCCAAAGATGTATATTGCTACAACTTTGATGATGTGGACGATGCCCACAAAAAAATTCTCTATTTATTGGAAAGGGACGATTTAAGAAAAGAATTGCAAGAGCAAGGCCTTGCCACCGTGGATAAAGCCCACAGAGCCAAGCATAGGGCTCAAAGCCTTTCAGATTTTCTGGAAAGCTTCAGCACCGAACAACGCCAAAAACATATTGAACAAAGGCGTAAAAATGCTGACAAAATACGATCTTTCTGGCTAAAACCTTTCCTGCTACTCATGGCAGAGGCCATGCCTCACGAAAATCTGCGCAAGGTTTATTTAGAGGCGGCTCTGGGCCGTTTTGGCCCAAAGCTCTAATATTTTATCTTTGTGGTGGTGCCATGAAAAGATCTAAGCCGCCGGTATTCTTCACAGCAGAAGTTACAGAGGGCTGAGATAATGGCTGGGACAAAGGTTGCGCAATATCCTTTTGTTCATTAAAAGAAAGCTGCGACGTAGCCTCGGCCAAAGGATGAGACTTGGGCTCCAAAGGCGACGACAAAGGGGCAGAAACTTGCGCACCACGGTTGGTCTTTTGAGGAACACTTTGCTCATAACTGGCAAGGCGCTGTTCCAAAAGAGTTACGTGGGCGCGTTGTTGTTCCATTTCTTTGCGCACTTGTTTTATAAGTCTTTCCTGTCCAAATAAAATAAAGACAAACATGAGAAAGAGCCCAGAAAAAAATAACGTTCCAAAAATCATCATAGACATGGCAAGGCCTTTTGTATACCTCAGTGTTGGCGCGCACGCGCAAAATATATAATAATAGTACAATACGTCATCAACGTTTCAAGCGTTCGTGTACTGTAAATTTTTCACATAAGCAAGGATTAGTATGAGCACTCCCCCCCTACGCCCCCATTTAGTGGTTGCCGATGCCCAAGGCAATATTTATGATCACCCAGACCTTCTCATGGTTTGCCGCACTGGTAAACAATGGGGTCTGCCACGCCCCGATGAGCTCATGCCCTTGCCTCCGGAAAGCGAACTTTTCTATTTACCCAGCCGCCGCGCTGTGGGCTTAAACGAAGAAAGCGGCGAAATGGAAGTGCTTGAGGATTTGGCCGTGGCCGCCTTTGCAGCTCCTGCTCACACCCTCACTGCGCATCCTGCCTATGACACAGATAAAGGCGCTCCCATATTGCCACTTTTTGCCTATGGGGCCGTGGGCTATGCACGCGGTCGCTTTTATATTTGCGCCAAGAAGGTAGATACAGACACGCGCCAAGAGTTCCGTAAGGTAAAGAAAAGCATTCTCACCAGCAATGTGCGCCAGCTGCTAGAAAAATTCCCTAACAATCGCCTTGTGCAGCACATTATGCAAAAGTGTGTCATGCAGTACGACTGCCCTGCGGCACGGAATCTCGCCCTTGGACGCCACGAAGCGCCTCTCCCCACCTCGCGCACCTGCAATGCTCGATGTATCGGCTGTATCTCACAACAAGAAGAAGGCTCCCCCATTGTAACCACGCCGCAATGTCGCCTGGACTTTTGCCCCACATCCGCAGAAATTGCGGAAATCATGCAATACCATTCTTCCCGTGAAAAGGAAAAACCCATCTACTCTTTCGGCCAAGGGTGCGAAGGTGAGCCCCTCACCAATGCAGAACTTTTGCTGGACGCTGTGCAAACCTTTCGCTCTCAAGGGGGCAAAGGCACCATCAACCTCAATTCCAATGCTTCGCGCCCTGAAGCCGTGGCTGCCTTGGCCGATGCAGGCCTCACTTCCCTGCGAGTGAGCCTCAACTCTGCCCGCCCGGAAGTATATAATATTTACTACCGTCCGCAAGGATACACCTTTGACCATGTGCGTGCCTCCATCAAAGCTGCACGCGAACGCGGTGTTTTTGTGTCGCTAAACTTACTCTACTTTCCCGGCATCACTGACACAGAAGACGAATTGGAAGCGCTCATGCAACTCATTGGCACTTGCGGCGTAAGTTTTATCCAATTGCGTAACCTCAATATCGACCCCGAAATGTACTTAGACTTACTTAAAGATATCCCAACCTCACCTTCTGTGGGCTTTAACAACTTTAGAAAGCGTTTACGCAAAGCTTGTCCGTGGCTCACCTTTGGGTATTTTAACCCCTGGCTTGGTGAAAAGGCTGAGCTCAGCGCCCCCATGCCCGATCAATGGACAGCCCCCATTCCCGTGGCACGCGGTATTCTAGGCGGAGAAGCACCTGATTTTGAAGAAGAAGATACACCGCATCAAGGTGCACAACTCATTGACTTCATGCCCAAAGGCCTACACAGCAGTGAGGAAGATGCGTGATTTTCCCCTTAGGCGCTCTCATTAATGGTGTAGCCATCATGGCCGGAGCCCTTTTGGGTCTGGCCTTTGGCGCACGTATGCCCGAAAAAATGCGTGAACTCATTTTCCAAGGCATAGCATTATGCATTTTGGTACTAGGACTTAAATCCGCTTTGGTGGGCAATGAAGCCATGCTCACCATTGCCAGCATTGTAAGCGGAAGCATTTTAGGTGAAATTGCACGCATTGAAGATAGATTGAATAACTTGGGCGAATGGTTAAAAAAGCTTGTTAGCTCTAAAAACCCTCGTTTTACCGAAGGCATGGTCACAGGCTCCCTGCTGATGTGTATCGGCGCCATGGGTATTTTAGGATCCATCGAAGAAGGCTTGCGTGGCACGCGTGAAATTGTTCATGCCAAGGCCGCCATAGACTTTTTTGCCGCCATCATTTTGGCTGCCAGTTTGGGCTTTGGAGTCTTCTTTTCCGGCATCAGCGTCTTTCTTTACCAAGGAAGTTTTGTGTTGGGGGCAAGTTTTCTCGCCGGAATTCTTACAGACCCCGTCCTTACAGAGCTTACAGCCACAGGAGGAGTACTCATGATAGCCATTGCCACAAATACTTTAAAATTAACTACTATTCGCATAGGAAATATGCTTCCAGCTTTAGTCATGGTTACTATTTTTGCCGCCTTCTTAGCATAGGATATATTGACATATGTAAATTTAGCACTATTTTTGTGGGGTAAAGCGAGAACTAAAAGCTTTTTAAGATGACAGAAAGCTTTATTTTCTGTACTCTTCGCTCGACGACGTCAGCGACAGAGAACTAGTCGTTTGTCTGGCATTCTAGATTATCTTTCCCCATTTCTACAAAGAACATAGGTAAAAAATGAGTTCACAGCAAAATATTTCCTCTTCTTTGGAAAATTTCCTCACAAAGCTAGGCCTTGGCATGCGTGCCAAGCTTATTTCTATCTTTGTTATTATTAAGGTTCTTCCTTTAATCCTCATTGCTTTAGTGGCTTGGCAGCAAGCGCTTAACCTTGGCGATGAGATGAAAGATCGTACCCAAAATATGGCCGACACGGCAGTAGAAGAACTTACTGTGGCTGGCAAGTTAGCGGTAGATGACGCCGTGCGCGCTCTTGACGACAGAGGAACGCAAGAAATTGAACGCCTCACCACGGATACTGCTTTGAAGGTTGCCGAGTTCTTATACCAGCGTGATGATGACATTCGCACCTTGGCGGCTTTTCCTGTGGACAAAAATATTTACAAAACTTTCATAGATCATAGAACTGGCCCCATACTTAAGCAAAGTCAATGGGTTCTTAATGAAGCACAAGACGCATGGCTCAGCACCATGCCTCCTTCGTCTGCGCCAAACCTTACCTATCTTTCTGAGCAAAATTCCACGCGCTTTAAATACACCAAGCCCACGGGTTTTGAGTATGAATACAAACCTCTCTATTTGGAAATGACCTTTGTGGATTTACAAGGCCAAGAAAAAATCAAAATTGTCACCTCTGACATTATGGATTCGGCCTTAAAAAACATTTCTGATAAGAAAAACACCTTTATTAAAGCAGAAGACTACTTCTCTAAATTACAACAACTTAAGGTTGGGGAAATTTATGTTTCTGATGTTATCGGTGCTTATGTGGGAACCCCCTTCATTGGCCCCTATACTCCAGTAAATGCTAAAAAAAGAAATTTACCCTTTGAACCGGAAAAAGCAGCCTTTGCCGGCCCTGAAAACCCGCACGGAAAGCGTTTTCAAGGCATTGTGCGCTGGGCTACCCCTGTGGAAAAAGAGGGAAAAATTGTGGGCTATGTAACCATAGCTTTAAACCACGACCACCTTATAGATATGCTTGCCCACTTCACCCCAAAAACAGAACGATATACAGAACTGTCTGACCCCATTGAAGGCGACTATCTCTTTATTTGGGACCACAAAGGACGGAATATTGTACACCCGCGCCACCACTCCATTGTGGGCTATGACCCCGAAACCGGAGATCCATACCCAGCATGGTTAGAGGATCAAATTTACGAACAATGGCAAGCCAGCGGAAAAAGTTACGCTGAATTCATTGAAACGGTTCCCACTTTTGTGGACCAGCGTCGTGATAGAAAATTTGCCAAAGAGCAACTCATTAAAGGTGATGTGGGTCTTGACTGTCGCTATTTAAACTTTGCCCCCCAATGCACAGATTGGTATGGCGCTGCCAAAGATGGCGGTTCCGGCTCCTTCCTTATTCTGTGGTCGGGCCTTTGGAAGCTGACAACCACGGCAGCTATTCCCTATTACACGGGACAATACGGGGCCTCTAAAGTGGGCTTCGGTGTTCTTACCGCCACTTCAGGCATTGAAAACTTCCACGCGCCGGCCATTGATACACAAGAAAAAATTCAAGAAATCATCACCGCCACCGATGCCGAGCTTGACGGAGTTGCCCAAGAAACCTTTGCAACCATTGCAGCGCGTCTTTGGGAAACCACATTGAGTTTATCCGTATCCACCGTGGTCATGACCATCTTGGTTATCTTTGTGGCCATTTGGATGGCATCCACCATTACGCAAAAAATCACCTACCTCATCGCGGGCATCACTAGATTCCGCCAAGGTGAGCGTCAGTTCCGCTTCAACGAGCCTGTGAAAGACGAACTTGGCGTACTGGCCGACTCCTTAGACGACTTGTCACAAAGTATTGAAGACAGTATCAAGGGACCTGCCACCATTACGAATCTTGAGGGTAATGTCATCTACATGAACGCCATGGCTTTGGAATTGCTTGATACCACGCTTGAGAAAGTTGTGGGTAAAAAGTACACCGACGTCAGTGCTTATGACGAAGATAGTAATCCCATCACCTGCTTTACCGAAGGCAGAGAACAAAATGTTATTCAATATGTGCCTACGCACACTTACTATAAAAGCAATGTCACCTATCTTACCAGTAAAAGTGGTAAGAACGTCGCTTACATTATCGTACTTGAAGATGTAACCATGCTCATCACTGAGCAAGACCGCATTGAGCGCGAACGCGCCTTACTTGATACGGTTATATCTTCTTCGCCAGACCTTATTTGGTACCTTGCTGCCAATGAAACCTTCCTCTTTGTAAACACACGCTTTGCTGACTCTTTTGGCATGACCCCTGAAGAAGTGCATGGTAGAAAAGCTTCAGAAATTCTGCCTAGCGCCGTATACGAAGCCATACGCAATAATGACCAAGAGGCCATTAATTACAAAGGCGCTGTGCACACCGAAGAAAGGCTTACCTTTGCCGACGGGCATGAAGAAATTCTGGACGTGGTACGCACCCCGCTCTTTACACTGGACAACAAGCTCCGCGGCGTGCTTGGCGTGGCCCGTGACGTAACACAGCGTGTAACCGTAGAAAAAGAATTGCGTCAAATGCAGCGCGATCTCATTAATGCTGTGGCAGAAGCCAACAAGGCCAGTGACTCTAAGAGTGAGTTCTTGGCCCGCATGAGCCACGAAATCCGTACCCCCATGAATGCCATCTTGGGCATGACCAATATCACTAAGCGTAAGCTTGGCAATAATGAAAGTGGCACTGACGATTTAATGCCGCATATTGCACAAATTGAGTCTTCATCACAGCACCTTTTAGGATTACTCAATGACATCTTAGATATTTCTAAGATTGAAGCCGGTAAAATTGAATTATCGGAAGAAAGCTTCTCCTTGGCCAAACTTGTGGAAGAAGTTGCAGTTATCATTAGGCCCCGTTGTAGCTCCAAAAATATTAATTTTGAAGTGAGCATGTCTACCCTGAGTTGCGAAAACTTCTTATCAGATGGCTTGCGCTTACGCCAAATTCTTATCAACCTCTTGGGTAATGCCGTTAAGTTTACACCAGAACTTGGTGATATTACCTTCCGTGTTGAAGAGCAAAAGCGTGAAAGCGGTAAAAGCCTCATTTACTTCTCAGTGACAGATACCGGCATTGGTATTTCCGAAGAAGCCATATCCAAACTCTTTAACCCCTTTGAACAAGCCAATAGCCATATCACACGTACCTATGGCGGTACAGGGCTTGGCTTATCCATCAGTAGACGCATTGCTCTGCTTCTTGGCAGTGATATACATGTAAAGTCCACTCTCAACGAGGGTAGCGAATTCTCCTTTGCGCTATGGCTCAAAGAAGAAAACACCACTGCCATCCAGGCCGACACGCAAACAGGCGACGCCACAGTGGAACCTGGTCAGCGTATCCTCTTGGTGGACGATGTGGATATCAACCGCATTATCGCTGTTGAATTGCTTTCGCCCTTTGAGTGTGAAGTGGACGAAGCCAGCGATGGTCAAGAAGCCGTAAATATGTTCTCTGCATCTCCTGAAGGTTATTACAAACTCATCTTCATGGATTTACAAATGCCCAATATGAACGGACATGATGCCGCCAAAACCATCCGTCAGCTGGATCGCGAAGACGCATCAAGTGTTCCCATTGTTGCCATGACAGCCAACGCCTTCCGCGAGGATATTGATCAATGCATAGCCAGTGGCATGAATGAACACGTGGCTAAGCCCATTGACCTTGAAAGACTTTCCGAAGTCATCAAAACGTACCTAGGCTCTAAATCCTAAACACTAATAAGTAATACAATCACTTTACTATAAAGAGCTCCACCAATACACATGGCGGAGCTCTTTTTTATACTGCACCAAAATAGTACTATTTTCTAGCGTCTCTCAATCTCTTAAATTTCTGATATTTCATGCTTTTTTTGAAAAAAAACAACACATTTACTAAAAAATATTAAGCAATAAAAACAGTACGTTCGAAGGCATTCACCTCATTATCTTGTGAAATATGTCCTTTTTTTAATCTTATACATTGACAGAAGAAGCAAAGAGTGTTCTTGTGTATCTATGAGTCGCACCGAGTTACTCCAAATGTCTTGGGTTTCTTGGGCGAGAAAAAATTTTTTTGAGAGGATTATTCCATGCCTAAATCGATCTATGTTGGCAATCTTCCCTGGTCTGCTACTGAAGACCAAATCCAGGAGCTTTTTGCTGAATACGGTACGGTTCTTTCCGTTAAATTAGTAAGCGACCGTGATACCGGCCGTGCTCGTGGCTTTGGATTTGTTGAAATGGAAGATGCTGATGCACCAGCAGCAGTTGAAGCGTTAGACAATGCCACTTTTGGCGGACGCACTTTGCGCGTCAATGAAGCACGTCCACGCGCTCCACGTCCTGCCCGCTACTAATTTGTAGCACGCACTGAGTTTACTTGGCTTAAGCTTATGCACATTTTTACAGTCCGCGTTTACCTTAACACATAAACGCGGTCACGGATTCAGACTTTGCGTTCGGATGGGCTTTGTGTAAAAAGCAAAGCCTTAAACTACGCACTTTAAATGGCACACACAGTACATTGTACTTTATGCCATTTTATTGTTTTTATTGTGTTCTTGATTGCATAGCTTAACGTGCAGCATATAGACTTTATGTCTTAAGGACATAGGACTTTAAGGAGAATATACCATGCTCAATCCTAAACAATGTGTTTTGCACAGTGGCGGAGCCTCAGGTACAGAAGAGTTCTTCGGAACGCTTGCAGAGCAATGGGGTATTGAAGAAGTTAACTACAGCTTTGAAGGCCATCAATTAGCTCGCGCTCGTGGGGTTCGTATTCTTACCTCAGAAGAACTTGCGCTTAAAGATGTTAGCCTCACGTATGTGTCAAAGCTTATGAGTCGCGAATACACGCGCGCCCCCATTTTCCGTAAGGTTTTGCAGTCCATTTGCTGGCAAGTGAATGGCGGTAATGAAATCGTGGTTGTGGGCGAAATCCAAGCCGATGGAACCGTAAAAGGTGGTACAGGCTGGGGCGCGGAATTTGCCAAAATTTGCAATAAACCCCTCTTGGTTTTTGATCAAAACAAAAAAGAATGGTTTAGCTGGGAGAAAGACGCTTGGGTTGTAGAAAAAGACCCACGTATTTCACGCCCTCATTTCACTGCAACAGGTACTCGCTTTCTGGAAGAGTCGGGAAAAGAAGCTATTCAACAATTATTCGAACGCTCTTTCGAAAAATAATTTGACGCGAGAAGAGATTTCACCAAAGGGTTTGGACCGTGGTTCAGACCCTTTTATTTTATCAAATATGAGTCACCTGTGAAAACATCATATTCTTCCCTTTGCCTTGGTGCTGGCCTTTTAGCCTTTACGGTTTGGGGCTCTCTCGTTTTATACTGGAAAGCCTTGGGACATGTACCTGCCTTTGAAATTCTTGCACATCGCATGTTTTGGTCTCTAATTACCGTGAGCATTTTAGCATGCTTCATGCGTAGCTTTTCTCAAATTCGTAGCGCCATGAGTCAAAAAGGCGTTATGCTACGTTTGACTCTTGCCGGAACTGTCGTGGCTGGAAATTGGCTTTTATATATATGGAGTGTCACCAATGAGCGCGTTGTGGAAGCAAGTCTGGGATACTTTATCAACCCACTTCTCTCGGTTCTGTTGGGAAGGCTTTTACTCGGCGAAAAGATGACTCGCTTACAAATACTAGCCATTATCATTGCCGGCATTGGAGTCACCTATTCGGTTATCACCTATGGAGAATTTCCTTATATAGGGCTCGCCTTGGCATGTTCTTTTGCTTTTTATGGTTACGTTAAAAAAAGTATAAAGGTTCCTGTGGTTCCAGGATTTTTCCTTGAAACGCTACCCCTTTTCCCCGTGGCAGCAGGATGTATACTTTGGCAGCAAAGCACAGGCTACAGCAATTTTTTTGCTTATGATATGAGCACACAATTACTTCTTATGGGAACAGGTGCCATTACAGCTCTTCCCCTTTTGCTGTTTGCTTATGCCAGCAAGGGAGTGCAGCTGTCCACCATGGGCCTTATGCAATATATAGCTCCCACCATTAATTTACTCATTGGCGTTTTTATGTTTGGCGAAAGCGTATCTCAAGCCAATAGGGTCATGCTTATCTGTATTTGGACAGCTTTGGCCCTCTACACATGGTGCAATATTCACCACTATGAAAAAACCAAACAAAACCTCACGCCAAAAGGCTCTTCATAGACTTGCCCTTTTTAGTTGCTAAGCCAATACGGCTTACGGTATACTGCTGACATTCTCATGATGAATTATATTTTATGCAAAAATTCTAACAACTTTGAACCAAGAGCATATGTATGACCTATGACTTTACCGAACAAGAACAAGCCATTTTACGCATAGTACAAAAAAATTTGCCTGACACAGCAACTCCTTATGCAGATATTGCGCAAACCGTGGGATGCACCGAAGAGCAAGTCATCGCCCTTTTGCAAAAACTAAAAGACCAAGGAGCCATTCGCCGCTTTGGAGCCAGCATTAAGCACCAGAAAACCGGCTGGAACCACAACGCCATGGTGGCTTGGCAGGTGAGCGAAGAAGAAGCTGACGCCTTTGGACAAAAGGCTGCAACACATCCCAATATTTCTCATTGTTATTTCCGCCCCTCTTCTGCGGCAGATTGGCCATACACTTTGTATACCATGACACACGGGCGTAGCGAAGAAGAATGCCAAAAAACCATTGCCGACGTACAACAAGCCACCGGTGTTACCACGTACGCAGTATTGGACAGCATTCAAGAATTCAAAAAAATATCTATGACCTATTTTTAAGGAACACAACATGCAAGAAAAACAATCCCAAGCCCTTTTTGATCGCGCCCAAGCCCTCATTCCCGGCGGTGTAAATAGCCCCGTTCGTGCTTGCAAAAATGTGGACAGCATTCCTCTTTTCATTCAAGAAGCCCACGGTTGCGAATTAATCGACGCCGATGGCAACACCTATATTGACTATGTACTTTCCTGGGGCCCCATGATTTTAGGTCATGACCATCCTCAAGTTACCGCCGCAGTGCAAGCTGCTGCCGCCCGTGGCACCAGCTATGGAGCGCCTTGCCAAGATGAAATACTTCTTGCTGAAGCCGTCATAGCAGCTTTGCCATCCGTAGAAATGGTTCGCATGGTTAACTCCGGCACCGAAGCCACCATGAGTGCCCTACGTCTTGCCCGCGGCGTCACTGGTAAGGATAAAGTTGTAAAATTTATTGGCTGCTACCATGGCCATGCCGACCCCTTCTTGGCAGCAGCTGGCTCTGGCATAGCTACGCTTTCCATCCCTGGAACCCCCGGCGTTCCTGCTTCCGTAGTGGCAGATACTCTATTGGCCAAGTACAATGACCTTGAGGCTGTTAAGGCGCTTTTTGCCACCCACGCAGACGATATTGCCGCCATCATTGTGGAGCCCGTGGCCGCCAACATGGGACTTGTGCCGCCTAAAGAAGGCTTTTTAGAAGGCCTGCGCGAGCTCTGCACCCAACACGGCGCTTTACTTATTTTCGATGAGGTTATTACTGGCTTCCGTCTGGCCTATGGCGGTGCACAAGAGTATTTCAACATCACCCCTGACCTTACCACCTTTGGCAAAATCATCGGCGGCGGCTTACCGGTGGGCGCATACGGCGGCAAAAAAGAATATATGCAACGCATTGCTCCTTGTGGTGATGTCTACCAAGCCGGCACCCTTTCCGGTAACCCTTTGGCCATGGCCGCTGGCCTCGCCACCTTAAAGGTATTAGCGCAAAGCGATTATGCTGTCCTGAGCGCACGCACCGCAGATTTTGCAACACAAATGCAAAGCATTTTACGTGATAAAGGCCATACCGTGCGCGTTCCCGCCCTTGGTCCCATGTTCTGCCCCTTCTTTACAGAAGAAGAAGTATGGGACTTTGATGCTGTGAAACGTGCCGACTCTGCTAAATTCACTCGTTTTTATAAAGCATTACGCCAAAAGGGTATTTATATTGCTCCCGCCTCCTTCGAAGCTGGAATGATGAGCTTTGTGCATAGTGATGACCACTTAAAGAAAACCTTAGATTGTATTAAAGATCTTGATTTTTAATATCTAATTCCATTAGTAGCTTTGCAAGAGCCTTTACACCCTCACGGTGTAGAGGTTCTTTTTTACAATTATAGCATGCAATGCTTGTGAAAAAAAACCCAATTCCCATTGACAAAAGCCCCTCTACAAGCGTACATTTTCTGAGCAGGGCCTAGCCCGCATGGATGAGAGACATTCTTACAACCTAATTTTGGGAGGTTTTTTAGTGAATATTCTTATTTTTGGCCCCAATGGTAGCGGAAAAGGCACACAAGGCAATCTAATTAAAGAAAAATATAATCTGGCTCATATTGAGTC
Organism: uncultured Desulfovibrionaceae bacterium; assembly: GCA_964370835.1. Lineage (GTDB taxonomy): Bacteria > Desulfobacterota > Desulfovibrionia > Desulfovibrionales > Desulfovibrionaceae > CAYJAD01. The sequence goes on along the minus strand of CAYJLO010000004.1, from coordinate 48,339 downwards.
GGGTGCTATTTTCCGCGAGCATATTGGCGGCGGTACCGAACTTGGCAAAAAGGCCAAAGAATATATTGACCGCGGTGATCTTGTTCCTGATGAAATTACCATTCCCATGATTTTAGAAACCTTGAAAAGTAAAGGTTCCGACGGCTGGCTTTTGGACGGTTTCCCCCGCAATATTGTACAAGCACAAAAACTTTGGGATGCATTGCAAGCCGAAAACATGAAGCTTGATTATGTTGTTGAAATTTTGCTTCCTCGCGAAATTGCTAAAATGCGCATCATGGGCCGTCGCCTTTGTGCCAATAACAATAACCACCCCAACCATATCTACATTGACGCCATTAAACCCACTGGAGATGTCTGTCGTGTATGCGGTGGTTCCCTTTCTGCTCGTGCCGACGACCAAGATGAAGCAGCCATTGGCAAGCGCCATGATATCTACTACAACACCGAAGATGGCACTTTAGCCGCCGCCTATTTCTATAAGGATTTAGCTCAAAACGGCGCCACCAAATATATCGAACTCAATGGCGAAGGCGATATTAATGCTGTAAAAGAAGCCTTACTCGCCAAACTAGCTTAACAAAGCCTACGCTTTGTACCATAACTACCTAGGCTCCTTATGAATTTTAAGGAGCCTTTTTCATACTCTATAGTTTTTGAATTTTTTGCCGATAGCTAAGGTAAGGCATGTGTGCACGGATGTACTCTTTGCTCATTTTTTAAACGAGACTTACTCCTTCATGGACTTGAAGTGAAGGGCAGTTTTTTCTCGGAACATTTTTTGCATCACTAACCTTAATCGTTTACTATCAGAACCGGAGTGTATATGACAAATATATCTTCTTTAAATCCTTATGCTTCCCTTGCCAATACCAATATAGGCACGGTACTGTCCAGCAGCGCTGTGACGCCAGAAAAGGACAATACTGCTGATGCTGTGCTCATTTCTGATGAAGCCATTGAGCTCCTCAACGAGCTAAGATATAAAGAAAACTTAACTTCCATCACCAACGAAAACCAGTTGCTTTTTGACAAAGTATCTAAGAAGTTACCTGCCACGGAAGAATTTACCGACATGCTTAATTGGCTTAGTAGCCAAAAGGTAGAGGAAGCCTTTAGCCTCAATGGTAATGTGGGTGAAATTAATCGTGATGCGTATGAAAAGGATCCCACCAAATACGCTGAGTTGTGGAATAATCTCTACAATGATTTCAATGGCCTTATGGAAACCCTTGGCCTTGATGATGACGATACCATGATGCGTGAAGTTTTAGCCAATGAAGACGTACAACTGGAATTGATGAATCGCTTTAAATCCAGTTTTAGTGAGGAAACCAACGAACTGTTAAACTATTTTAACATAACAGTATAACTACATAAAATACATATTGTTTTTTAAAAATGGTTACAAAGAACATTGCTTTTTGGGCTAAAATACACTATAGGCTTTAATAAGTCGTACTAAGCACAAGGAGTGATATATGAAAGTTCTACTTATTAATGGTAGCCCGCGTAAGAAAAGCTGTACAGGCGTAGGCCTGCAAGAAGTTGCCACAGCTTTGCAAGCCAATGGCGTGGATACTCACATAGTGTCCATTGGAAACAAGGCCATTCGCGGCTGTATTGCTTGTAATAAATGCGTAGAAACCGGTTACTGTATTTTTAAAGATGACCCCATCAACGAATGGATTGACATTATGAAAGAATGTCAAGGCCTTGTGGTGGGCTCTCCTGTATACTACGCCGCCCCCAATCCTTCATTGTGTGCAGCCCTTGACAGAATGTTCTATTACAAGTCTGCTCCATATGCCTATAAACCTGGCGCCGCCATGGTGAGCTGTCGTCGTGCCGGCTCCACAGCAGCTCTGGACTGCTTACAAAAATTCTTTACCATTGCCCAAATGCCTCTTGTTTCATCGCAATACTGGCCACAAGTGCATGGCAACACACCTGAAGAAGTGCAACAAGACTTGGAAGGTTTGCAAACCATGCGCGTTTTAGGACGGAATATGGCTTGGCTTATCAAATGCATAGAAGCCGGTAAAGCCACCGTACCCATGCCAGAAGTGGAAGAACGTCATTGGACAAACTTTGCCCGTTAAATTAGAGACATACACAAGCTTGTATAAGGTTTTAATCTTTAGCAGAAAAGTCTTGCAAAACAAAAGGCTTTTCTGCTAAAGGCCTGTCATGGTGTTGCTACATCAACACAGGAAAACACCAAGACTTTATAACAAAAGATGGCAAATAAAAAGATAATGATACAAAAAACGCCTTTGATTACATTGGGTGGCATAGTCAAAAAATTTGACGAACATGTGGCATTAAATGGCATTAATCTGCAAATTGCCAATGGCGAATTTCTCACCTTACTGGGCCCCTCCGGTTGTGGTAAAACCACTATTTTGCGTATTCTTTCAGGTTTTGAAAATCCTGACGCTGGCACTGTTTCCATAGGAGGTGTTGATGTCACCAAGCTTCCTCCCGAAAAGCGTCAAGTAAATACGGTTTTCCAAAACTATGCTCTTTTTCCGCATATGTCTGTTTTTGACAATGTGGCCTTTGGCTTGCGCATGCAAGGAGTAAAAAAAGAGGATATAAAGGAACGTGTACGAGCCACTTTACAGATGGTGCGCCTAGAGCACTTAGCCGACCGCAAGCCGTCCAATCTTTCTGGAGGACAGCAACAACGCGTTGCCTTGGCACGAGCCATAGTCAATGAACCCTTGGTGTTACTCTTGGATGAACCTTTTTCCGCCCTTGACTATAAATTACGTTGCCAAATGCAGCTGGAGATTAAACGTATTCAGCGTAAACTTGGCATTACCTTTGTTTTCGTTACCCACGATCAAGAAGAAGCCTTTGCCATGAGTGACCGCGTGGTGGTCATGGACAATGGGCGTATAGTTCAAGAGGGAACGCCTCAAGATATCTATGAAAATCCTGCCAACCTCTACGTGGCACGCTTTGTGGGAGAAATTAACATCTTGCCCGCAACCATAGTACGTAAACTCCCTAATAATGCATATGAAATACGCATTGAGGACACCCTTTTCACGGTACCAAGCAAGCTGGACTTTGCCGAACAAGACAAAGTAAATGTGCTTATTCGCCCTGAGGATTTGCGTATTTACCACACATACGAAGAGCTGCCGGACGGGCCTTTGCTCCGTGCTTTTGTGCGCGAATCTGTCTATAAGGGCGCCACCGTGGATTTGCACATTACCTTAGCCCAAGAAGCAGACCAAGAGGGCCCGCATTTGGTGGGCGCAGAGTTTTTTGACGAAGATGGCCTTGATATTAACTATGTGGAAGGCGAAGAAGTAGTTGTTACTTGGGTAAGCGGCTGGGAAGTGGTGCTGCCTCATGAAGATGTATAGATGAAGAAATATAATTTTTTGCGAACCTTAAGCATTAGCACGACAGCTTTGTGGCTGGGCATTTTTGCCCTTTTGCCCAATGTGGGGCTTTTGGTCATCACCGTACTTACTCGCGGGGAAACATCTTTTGTGCTTCCCATCTTCACGTGGGATAATTATGTACAGCTTTTTGATCCCAAGTATTCCATTATCCTCTGGGAATCCTTTTGGATTGCGCTGGCTTCCACCTTTATTTGCTTACTTTTGGCCTACCCCTTTGCTTATGCCATGGCCAAAGCCAGCAAAAGAGCTAAGCCTTGGCTTCTTTTACTTATCATTATTCCCTTTTGGACCAATTCACTCATACGCACCTATGCCCTCATTGCCATTTTAAAAAGCAATGGCATCATAAGCTCTTTACTCATGTGGCTAGGGCTTACAGATCAGCCCATATCGCTTATGTACAGCCATTTTGCCACCCTATGCGGCATGGTATATACTTTTTTGCCCTTCATGATTTTACCTTTATACGCCAGCATTGATAAATTGGACCCACGTTTTGGCGAAGCAGCACGTGATCTTGGCGCAAGCCCTGTCAGCACCTTTTGGCACATCACCTTGCCCCTCACCTTACCGGGCATTGTGGCAGGATGTATCTTGGTGTTCCTTCCTTCTTTGGGTGCCTTTTATATTCCTGAGATTTTAGGTGGAGCAAAAAGCCTGCTCGTGGGCAATTTCATCAAGAATCAATTCCTTGTGGCCAGAGATTGGCCCATGGGCGCCGCCGCCAGCACCTTCCTTACTCTCTTGCTCATTCTCATGTTGCTCATGTATAAGGCGGTGAATACCTATACGCAAAATAAGCACCATGACTTTGAAGAGGAGGATGCCTAATGCAAAAATTAGCCAAGCTTTGGTTATACATGATTTATGCATTTTTGTATTCACCCATCATTATAGTCATTGTATATTCTTTTAATAATGCAAAATATTCCACAGATTGGCGCGGTTTTACGCTCAAATGGTATCAATTGCTTCTTCGCAACGATTCCTTATTGGATTCTGCCTTAAACTCCTTCATGGTGGGAGGCATTGCTGCCACATTGGCCACCGTTCTTGGCGTTTTGGCTTCCATAGCCCTAAGGCGATACCGTTTTCCAGGACGTAAAGTGCTCTACAGCTCTGTCTATGTGCTTACGGTGTCCCCTGACATTGTCATGGGTATTTCCTTACTTATTTTCTTCATAGCCTTCTCCATGGATCTTGGCTTTCTCACCTTGCTCATAGCGCACACCACACTGGCTCTCCCCTTTGTGACCATAACCGTATTGGCGCGCTTGGCCGAATTTGATGAAAGTGTGGTGGAAGCGGCTAGAGACCTTGGGGCCAGCGAATGGCAAGCCTTTTACCATGTCATACTACCCATGATTTGGCCTGCTGTCTTGGCGGGTTGGCTTCTTGCTTTCACCCTTTCCATGGATGATGTGCTCATTAGTTTCTTTGTTACCGGGCCGTCATTTGAAATATTACCGTTAAAAATCTACTCCATGGTTCGCCTTGGCATGAAGCCAGACGTTAATGCTTTGTCTGCCATCATGTTTGGAATCACCGTTGTGCTGGTGATCTTGGCTTGGACTGTGGGAAGAGGGAGAAAAAAGTCATGAAAAAACTTCTTGTAGCACTGTGTTGTCTCTTCAGCCTGCTTGGCATGAGCACCATGGCCTTGGCAGAAAAAAATGTTTTGCACGTATTCAACTGGTCTGAATACATTCCCCAAGACGTGCTGGACGATTTCACCAAGGAAACCGGCATCGAAGTGGTCTACACCACCTATGAATCCAATGAAGCCATGTATGCCAAATTGAAACTTCTCAATGGCAAAGGCTATGACATTGTGGTGCCCTCCACTTATTTGGTAGATTTATTGCGCGAATCCAACTTATTAAGCACCATTGATAAAAGTAAGCTGCCCAACCTTAAACACCTTGATCAAAACCTTATCAATAAAGCCTTCACCACCGAAGACACCTATTCCATCCCCTACATGTGGGGTGTACAAGGTTTTATGATTAACAAAACCATGGTTGATGCCAAAAGCATAACTTCATGGAATGATTTGTTTCGTCCGGAATTTAAAGGCAAGTTACTGTTGTCTGATGATATGCGCGATACCGTGGGCGCTGCCCTTTTGGCCACCGGCGGAAAAATGAACACGGCAGACCCGGCTCAAATTAAAGCTGCCTACGAATGGTTACACAAGCTAAAGCCCCATGTGCGCATTTTTGATGTTACCGCTGCCAAACAAGCTCTCATCAGCGAAGAAGTGGCCGCAGGCTTCATCTGGAATGGCGATGCCTATATTGCTTTGCAAGAAAATCCCAATCTTGAATTTATCTACCCCAAGGAAGGCACACCTCTTTGGCTTGACAGCTTTGCCATACCTGCGCAGGCAGAGAACAAAGAAGCCGCCCATACTTTCATTAACTTCATGCTTCGCCCTGACATTGCCGCCAGATGTGTGGAAGAATACAATTACAGCACCCTCAATATGGGTGCCAAAGAGCATTTACCCGAAGAAGTGCGCCAGAGCACTCTTATTTTTCCAAGAGAGGAAGACCTGGTGCATAGCCAATTTTCCAAAGGCCTAGGGGAAGCTCAAAAAGTATACGATGAGCATTGGGTGGACTTGAAAATAGGCGAATAAGCTTCATGCTTACGTGATATAGAGAGGGGTTGTTATACAGCCCCTTTTTTTATATTTTCCTCAAAACTTTACACAAAGATAAAAAACACTTATATACAATAAAAATGTGCCCATGAAAGCGCTTTTTATGACGTTTTATACATACTTACGCAGCTTTTTCATCTCTTTCATTCACTTCAACTAGGCATTGCACGGTATTCCCATGGCATTAAAAGAGCTTACCATTCCCCCCCACGCCCAAAAAGCCCCCATAGAAACCTCCCTATTTGACTTCTTTAAAATGGGGCCTGGCCCTTCTTCTTCCCATACCATGGGTCCCATGAAGGCAGCCAAAAACTTCGAAGAACTTTGCCACTCCCTCCCAGAAGGTGTGTTACAACAGGCGCAAAGCATTCAAGTGGAGCTACTGGGTTCTTTAAGTGCCACAGGCGTGGGTCACGGCACCAAACCTGCCATTATCGTGGGCCTTTTGGGTCATGAACCTGCCACGTGCCCCGCACATCTCTTGGAGCAAGTAAAGCCCAATAAAGAATTTACTGTCTATCTTGGGCAAAGGGCGCAAGTGGAAGTGCGCACAGGTTACGATCATATTATTGACGGCCCCATCAATCATGATAAGCCCTACAGCAATACCTTGATATTTTCTTTGCTACAAAAAGACGGCTCCATTGCCCTTTCGCAAGAATACTACTCGGTGGGCGGTGGATTTATTCAATGGAAAGGTTGGCAAGCTCCAGAGCATGGCAAACCCCTCTATCCATATAACTCCATGCACCAATTACGCCAGCAATTGCAAGAAACAGGGCTCACATTACACGAGCTTATTCTGGACAATGAAAGTGCCATCACGGGCATGTCTCGGCCTCAGATATTTCAAAAGCTCGATGAAATCATGGAAGTTATGTATTCTTCTGTGGTGCGAGGTTTAAATAACGAAGGCCCCTTACCAGGCACGTTGGGTGTGCACCGCAAAGCTCGCTTGCTCCACGACAAAGCCATGAGCGTGCCCCATGCCGTTGACAGAATCATGGGCTGTATTAACGCCTATGCCTTTGCCGCCGCCGAAGAAAATGCCGCCGGTGGCGTCATCGTGACGGCCCCCACCTGCGGTTCTGCCGGCGTTATGCCAGCCTTACTCTACGCCATGCGTTATGATTTTAATATTGGCGAAAGAGCCCTGCGAGAAGGCGTGTTGGCCTCGGCCGCCGTGGGGTATTTGGCTAAACACAATGCTGGCATCGCCGGCGCTGAAATGGGTTGCCAAGGGGAAATTGGCGTAGCCTCTTCCATGGCAGCGGCCATGGTGTCCCACACTCGCGGTAACCCTGCCTATGTGGTAGAAAATGCGGCGGAGATAGCCCTTGAGCATCACCTTGGCCTCACATGCGACCCTGTGGGTGGCTATGTGCAAATTCCCTGCATTGAGCGTAATGCCATGGGTGCCATAAAAGCCTACAACGCAGCCCTCCTTGCCCACTGCGAGCAAGGGGTGCATCACCTTGTCACCCTTGACGCCGTCATCAGTGCCATGGGTGAAACAGGTCGAGATATGAACGTGAAGTTTAAAGAAACCAGCACCGGCGGCCTCGCTGTAAGCATGGTGGAATGTTAAACTGAACATTTTTTCATACCTATTAAGAAGCTAAAACAAAAAGCCCCTCTGCAAACATACAGAGGGGCTTCATAATTTTTTATCTTTAATGCGGTTCTGTCCGCCGTGTGATGGTCACTTTTTGACTGGGCGGTGTGATGAGAGTCATGCCTTCAGGTAAGCTCACTTGAGATTGCACCGTGGCACTTTGCCCTTCCTCCAAAAGAGGCGGTGTCACGCGTATGGCGAGACCATTTAAATAGGATTTATTTTTGGCCAAGCCCTCTGGTAATTCCACTTCCACAGTAAGATTTTGCGGGTTGAGCATATAACGGTCTGGCTCTCCATTCACCTGAACCTTTTTTTCCACCGTCATGCGCGCACGTTTGGTTGCCACTGTATACGTCACAGAAACAAAGGAAGGCGTCACGGAAGATTGCTCTATGACTGACACCAAAGGAAACTTTTTGGTATAGGTTCCGGCGGCTTCTTTGGTATCCATATGTAATTCTAAAGGAAGACTATGCACCTTGGACACAATTTTTTCCGGTCCCCGCAATAAGCCTGTGCTGGGAGAAATTGTCACATCTTTCACCTTAAAAGCCGAAGAGTGCAAAACAGTATCAATGGTGGCTTTGATAGGCACATTGCGCTCGAGGAGGGTGTCCGTCATGACAATGGCTTGAGGAGGTGAAATTTCCAAAACTTCGAAAGCACGAAAGTTACCTTTGGAAAAATCAGGCTGCAAAAAGGAAATGATATTTTTACCCTTTTCCAAATGCGATAAATCTATGGCATAGGTGGTTTTGGCATCATGGCTTTGCAATAAGGTTTTGGGACCACGAACTTGCACCGTCACTTCGTGCACAAGCCCTTCAGTAACAATAAGATGTTCAGGCACATTATTATAATCAAGATACACTTTCAGATGCATGTCCACGCGTTCTTTAACGGTTATGGCGTACCAAGAAGCCACGGCAATACACAAAGAAAGAAGCAATAAAGGAAAATTGATACGGGTAAGACTAGAGAGCATTTCCAATGACCTCGTGAAGCTTATTTGCTTGAATTCTAGGAGTTATTTCACCCTTCACAGCCACGGAAATTTCTCCGCGCTCTTCAGACACAACAATGGCTATGGCATCAGATTCTTCAGTGATACCTAGGGCCGCGCGATGCCTTGTGCCAAAATTTTTGCCTTGCACCACGGCAAGAGGTAAAATACACGAAGCCGCAGCTAGCTTTCCTTTGCTGATGATGACAGCACCATCATGCAGCGGTGAACCGTGTAAAAAAATGGACAAAAGGAGCTTACGAGAAATTTCTGCGTTGATGGGCGTACCCTCTTGTCGCATCATATCTTGCAAGGGCAAGGAGCGCTCGATAATAATCAAGGCACCAATACGCAATCGCGCCATTTCTGTACAGGCTTGAATGATTTCTTCTATGGCTGTGTGGTGTAAGGTACTACGCTTCCAAAAATACCGCGCGCCCATTTCTCCAAGGCCCTGACGTATATCTTTTTGAAATAAGATGACCACCACCAAGAACAAAGAGCCCACAATATGTTCCAACATCCAGCGCAAGGAATACAGCTCTACCTCAATGGAAATGGCATACAGCACCAGCAAAATAACTAAGCCAAGCAAAGAAGCCAATCCACGCGTGCCCTTAATGATGCACAAAGCATTATAAATAAGCACGGTGATAATGGCAATATCAAGCCCATCGCGCCAATTTACTCCGGGGGGTAGTTCAAGCATACTCCATAATTCAAGCATCTCAGTTCCTCATTCAAGCTTTATTATTGGCCTAGTGTGGGGTAAGGCCAGAGGCAATGCTTAAAGCACGGTGAGTCTCTGCCACATGATGCACCCTATGATAGGCTATACCTTGTGCACCCAATAAAGCCGTTGTTATATGTGTTGCCTCGGCTCTGGCGTGCATATCTTGCTCTGCCATACCCAGTTGTTTGTGTAAGAAAGATTTCATGGAAAGGGCAGCCAAAATGGGTCTGCCAAAATGTTCCAATTGCTGTAAAGAGCGCAAAATCTCCCAATTTTGCTCCACACTTTTACCAAAACCTATGCCGGGATCCAAAAGAATATGCTCTTCCGGTAAGCCCGCCTTGGTGAAGCGGTGTAATTGCTTTTCAAAAAAATCTTGCAGATACGGCATGATGGCCCCTGACGGAATATATTTTTGCATGGAATATGGGCGCCCTGAACTGTGCATCAACACATAACCAGGCTTATACTGCGCCACCACATCCAAAAGCTCCGGCTCAAAAAGCGCCGCTGAAATGTCGTTGATGATGGGCACTCCGGCTTGTAACACCGCAGCGGCTGTGCTGGCATGATAAGTATCCACAGAGAGTAAAGGAGCCTTCTGCAGAGACTCTTGTCCAGAGGGGTCTTGCTGTGGGGGATTTACCCAAAAATCCGAATCAGCATGCAAAAGAGTTTGCAACACAGGCATGAGCCTTGCTTCTTCTTCACCGCCATCCAAAGGAGCCGCGCCGGGACGTGACGATTCTGCACCCAGGTCTAAAATCTGCGCGCCTTCTTGCCATAAACGCTGAGCGTGGGCCAAGGCTTGCTCTGGTGCCTGATATTTGCCTCCGTCGGAAAAAGAGTCCGGCGTAAGGTTTACTATGCCAAAAAGCGCAAAGGGGGAGGGCTTAAAAACCCTTCCCCCGCGCAAAGTCCATGATATTTCTTTTATCATTAATCTTTTTTTGTATTTTCTGGTGTATTTTCTTCTTTAACAGAAGCACCTTCTTCTTTGCTCGCCTCTTCCTTCTCTGCACTTTCTGGTGCAGAATCGGCAACCGGCGTAACATTGTTCGAAGCTTTTTCTTGCTCGCTCACGACTTCGTCTGCATCAAAGGTAAAGTCAGCTTCACTTTTCTCTGGAGCTTTCTTCTTATCTGTATGACTTAAGTCCATGGGAGGTAAGGTTTTACCTTCTAAAAGCATATCAATATCAGCACCGCTGATGGTTTCGCGCTCTAGCAAAGCATCGGCAATGGCATGTAAATGATTTTCGTGTTCGCGCAATAAGTCATGACAACGGGTACGCGCTTCGCTCACAATGCGCTTCACTTCTGAATCCACCAAGCGCGCTGTGTCTTCGCTGAAGTTTTTATTCTGCACCCATTCGCGCCCAATAAATACTTCTTCACCCGTTTCACCAATGGCTAAAGGTCCTAGAGCTTCGCTCATGCCCCATTCACACACCATTTTGCGAGCCATACGCGTTACACGCTCAATATCATTGCTGGCACCAGTGGTGATATCGTCAAAGACAATCTCTTCTGCCACACGGCCACCCAAAAGCACCACCAAATTATTGAGCAAATAACCACGGGAGTACCCATGTCTATCTTCTTCCGGTAACTGCATGGTCACCCCAAGGGCGCGTCCACGCGGTATGATGGTCACCTTATGCACAGGATCTGTCTTTGGCAGCATACGTGCCGCCAAGGCATGACCTGCTTCGTGATAAGCGGTGATGCGCTTTTCTTCATCAGAAAGGATAAGGCTACGGCGTTCACGGCCCATGAGCACTTTATCCTTGGCCCATTCAAAATGTCCCATGGTGAGCATTTCATCATTGGCCTTAGCCGCTTGTAAAGCTGCCTCGTTCACAAGGTTTTCCAAATCAGCACCGGAAAAACCGGGAGTACCACGAGCCAAAGTATCAAGGTCCACATCATCACTGATGGGAGTACGACGTGTATGCACTTCCAAAATACGACGACGCCCCTTCAAATCTGGCGTGGGCACGATGACCTGACGGTCAAAACGGCCGGGACGTAAAAGGGCTGGATCCAACACATCGGGACGGTTGGTGGCAGCTATAAGGATAACGCCTTCGTTGGATTCAAAACCATCCATCTCCACAAGAAGCTGGTTCAAGGTTTGTTCGCGTTCATCATGTCCGCCGCCAAGGCCGGCACCACGCTGACGACCCACGGCGTCAATTTCGTCAATAAAAATAAGACAGGGAGCATTCTTCTTACCTTGAGTGAAAAGGTCACGCACGCGAGAAGCGCCTACACCCACAAACATTTCCACAAAGTCCGAACCGGAAATGGAGAAAAAGGGCACGCCAGCTTCTCCGGCCACAGCACGAGCAAGAAGGGTTTTACCTGTTCCGGGAGGGCCCACCAACAAAACACCCTTGGGGATACGTCCACCAAGGCGTGTGAATTTTTTGGGATTGGATAAAAACTCCACAACTTCAGCCAATTCTTCCTTGGCTTCATCCACACCTGCCACATCGGCAAAGGTCACGCGGCCTTGCTCTTCGGTGAGCATGCGCGCACGAGATTTACCAAAGCTCATGGCCTTACCGCCGCCGCCTTGCATTTGACGCATGAAGAAAATCCACACACCTATGAGAAGGAGCATGGGGAACCAAGAAATAAGCAAGGTCATATACCAAGGCTGATCGTCTAAAGGCTCGGCTTTTATGGCCACCTTCTTTTCCATGAGACGACTCACCAAGTCACCGTCGGCGGGTGCATAGGTTTGGATGTTTTTCCCATTGATGTTGTGCCCAATCAGAGTTTTACCTTGAATGGTCACCTGAGTGATATCACCGCTGTCCACTTGCTGCAAAAATTCTGTGTACGATACTTGTTGATTCGTACTTTGCGGCTGCTGAAACATGTTGAAAAGCATAACCATAGCCAGGGCGATAATGGCCCAAAGCGTAAGGTTGCGAGTAAATTGATTCACAATTCCTCCATGATGGTATTTTACTGCGTTGTTATGTGTATTTTTTTATTATCAACCGATATTACTTTTTTCCAAAACAATTTATGAGATATAATACCTCTATGAGCTTTGGCAATAGTCTTTCTTTGCCTATTTGTCCTCGTTTGAAATTTTGTTAACTTTCTCACTGTATAGTGACTTGTATTTTTTTGCAAATACTCTTATGCCTTTAAAAAGATTTCCATGAGACACAACACGCCTACGCCACCTTGGGCACCAACTTTACCCCTCCGAACTTATGCTAGAAAAAACTTTTTCCCTTAAAGCGCGAGGATCGTCCCTGCGCACAGAACTGCTTGCCGGCCTTACAACCTTCATGACCATTGCTTATATTTTAGCTGTAAACCCCAGCATTTTAAGCGAATCAGGCATGGATAAATCTTCCGTCTTTGTGGCCACGGCCTTAAGCGCAGCCTTAGCCTCTGGACTCATGGGTCTTCTTGCCAACCTTCCCATCGTTTTGGCACCAAGCATGGGACAGAATGCTTTTTTTGCCTATACTGTGGTGCTGACCATGGGCCATTCTTGGCAATTTGCCCTAACTGCTGTTTTTCTCATGGGATTGGCCTTTAGCTTTCTTACCTTATGTAATTTGCGCGAAGCACTGCTCGATTGTATCCCCCATTCCATGAAGCAAGCCATGACCGCAGGCGTGGGGCTTTTCATTGCTTTTATAGGTTTACAGATGGCAGGCATTGTGGTGGGAGATGCTAATAATTCTTTGGCCTTAGGTTCCATACAGTCTCCGCGCCTTTGGGTGGGAATTTTCACCTTACTTCTTGCCGCCATTCTTTTATCTCTCAAAGTACGCGGGGCGTTGTTATGCGGCATAGTGGGCGGCACCCTTTTGGGCATACCCCTTGGTGTAACACCCTTGGAGAGTTTCGACAGCCAGTTGCTTTTTCACTTACCCAGCATGGCACCCACTTTTGGGCAATTTGAATGGCACAGCATTTTGACTTTTGATATGTTTATGGTGGTCATCATTTTTTTATTTGGCAATCTTTTTGATACCATGGCAACTCTGCTCGGAGTTGCTAAACAGGCCAACCTCCTCGATGCCGAAGGACGCCTCCCCAAAGCAAAACAAGCTTTTTGGGCAGATTCCATAGCCACCACCACGGGCGCTGTTTTTGGAACTTCGCCCTTGACCACCTATGTGGAAAGCTTAAGCGGTGTGGCCGATGGCGGCAGAACTGGGCTCATGGCCTTAACCGTATGCGCTCTTTTCTTGCTCGCCTTACCCTTGGCCCCCATTTTCTTACTTATTCCGCAAGAGGCCACCGCAGGCATTCTCATTCTTGTGGGGGTTTTCATGATAAGCGCCATCAAGGAGGTTAACCTTACCGATCCCTTGGAAGCCATTCCTTCATACCTTACCATAATCCTTATGCCTTTAACCTATAGTATAGCCTACGGTATCATGTGCGGCGTCATTGCGCATGTGATTTTGCATATCAGTGTGGGCAAGGGGCGCCAGCTGTCTTTTTTCATGTATAGCATAAGTATTATTTTTTTCCTAAAGCTTATACAGGACTAATATGTAAGCATAAAAACACTGTTGCTAGATTTTTTTACTATACTTTTTTGCGTAGAAACTGTATGGCTAGCGCACAAGTTTTATAGGAAATATGAGGTAGAACTATGTTAGAAAAAATGTTTGCGCTGAAAGAGCGCGGAACCACAGTACGCACAGAAATATTGGCTGGCATGACCACTTTTATGACCATGGCTTATATTCTAGCTGTAAACCCCAGTATTTTAAGTCAAGCCGGCATGGATGGCCCTGCTGTTTTTGTGGCAACCGCCTTGAGCGCAGCCATCGCCACTTTAATCATGGGTATCACTGCCAATCTACCTGTGGCTTTGGCTCCAGGCATGGGACTTAATGCCTTTTTTGCTTTTTCTGTGGTGCTCGGCATGGGCTACTCGTGGCAATTTGCCCTTACGGCCGTATTTTTAGAAGGGCTTATCTTTATTTTCCTCACCATTACCAACTTACGCGAAGCCATTATTACCTGTATTCCTGAAGCCATGAAAAAAGCCATCTCCGGTGGTATTGGACTTTTCATCGCCTTCATTGGTTTAAAATCTGCCGGCATTGTGGTGAATAACGAGGCCACCTTGGTGACTTTAGGCTCTTTAACACAACCAGGCGTCGTTGTGGGTGTGGTGAGTATTATCATCACCGGCATACTATTATGCCATAAAGTGCGCGGCGCTCTTCTTATTGGTATTTTAACAGGTACAGTGTTGGGGATCCCCCTTGGCGTCACCAATATAGCCGCTTTTGACACCTCTTTACTCTTTTCTGTACCAAGCATTGAACCCACTTTCATGAAGTTTCAATGGGAGCATATATTCACCTTGGATATGGCATTGGTGCTCTTTACTTTCTTATTTGTTGACCTTTTTGATACATTGGGCACGCTTTTAGGTCTTGCCACCAAGGCTGATATTCTTGATGCCAACGGCAATATTCCGCGCGCCAAGAGCGCACTCATGGCCGACGCTGTGGGCACCACCCTTGGCGCCGTTCTTGGTACTTCCACGGTGACATCCTATGTGGAAAGTGCCAGCGGCGTGGCTGAAGGCGGCACCACTGGGCTTACCGCTGTTACTACGGCTTGCCTCTTTTTGCTGTCGCTACTCATTGCGCCTGTCTTCTTGCTTATTCCAGCTCAAGCAACAGCGGCAGCTTTAGTATTGGTGGGCCTTTTCATGCTCTCACCTGTGACTGGCATTGACTTTAACGATTATCAAAAAGCCATTCCTGCCTTCTTAACTTTAATTATGATGCCGCTTACCTATAGCATTGCTACGGGGATCATGTGGGGTGTTATTTCGCATGTGCTCATTAGCGTATTCATAGGAAAAACAAAAGAATTAACTGCATTATCTTACATCTTGGCCGCCATATTTGTGGCTAAGTTTGCTTTTGGTTAAACAGCTCTCCATGGGGAAGAAAAGATATAAACTCTTTTCTTCCCCCCTCCCCAACTTCCATCATTATTCCATATCCATTCTGCACAAAAGAAGCCCTCTTCATCTCTTAACAAAACACTACCAATGTATTCTTAGTGCGTTACAGCTTACTGCACACGCAAAAATAGAGCCACATGTTCTTGAGAGCACCCAAAAATTGCACTCTGCTTCACCGTTAGAGGCTTTTGGAAAGGGAGAGGGGGTGTGGGGGAGAGGGAAAAACTTTTTCCGACTGGAAAAGGTTTCCCCTCTTCCCCACAAAAAAACATATCTTCAACACAATAAAAAAAAGCCCCCCATGAAAACCATGAAGGGCTTATGCATTTCTGAGTATTTCCTACTACGAAGCCTTATCGCTGGCCACGGGGGCCAAGAAAGCAAAGAAAGTACGCTTTAACTCATCCATATCAATGGGCTTAGAAATATGCGCATTGAGTCCGGCGTTGATGCTTTCTTGCCTATCTTCATCCATGGCATTGGCAGTCATGGCTAAAATGGGAATATCCTTAGCATCATGTTTTCCACTTTCGCGGATTTTGCGTGTGGCGGTGAGTCCATCCATGACAGGCATACGCATATCCATGAGGATCATATCATAATCCTTTTGCATAAACATATCATACCCTTCTTGTCCATTATTAGCCACATCCACACGAATTCCCATGTCACCCAATACGGCCAAAGCCACTTCCTGATTAATGGAATCATCTTCCACCAAAAGGAAATTGCGTCCGTCATAGCGTTGACTTTCCCACGGGTTATCCACTTTTTGCTCATCATTAAGCAAAGCAGCGTGCTCATCAAATTGTACATAGAAGGAGAAAGTACTGCCCTTTCCAGGCTCACTACTCACCTTGATGCTTCCCTGCATAAGCTCTACAAAAGCCTTACAAATGGAAAGCCCAAGACCTGTACCGCCAAAACGTCGAGACGTGGATGTATCTGCTTGCATGAAGGGCTGGAAGAGTTCATCTTGTTGGGCTTTGCTCATGCCAATACCAGTGTCGCTGATTTGACAATGCATACGCACACGACCGCCAGTGGTACTTTCAGCCCAAGCTGAAAGAGACACCACACCGTCAGAAGTAAATTTGGTGGCATTGCCCATCAGATTTAAAAGAACCTGTGAAAAGCGTAAGCTATCTCCCACCACAAATTGTGGCACATTGGGGGCAATATCTATCTTGAGCATGCTATTATTTTCTTGAGCACGCGGTAAAATGAGCTCATGCACCTTTTCAATGGCTTCATGCACGTTGAAAGGATGCTTCTCTATGGTCATGGCTCCAGCTTCTATCCGTGAAAAATCAAGGATGTCATTAATAATACCTAAGAGCAAAGAAGCCGAAGATTGAATTTTCTTTAAATAGCCCATTTGTTTGGCTGGTGGATTATCTCTAATGGCCAAACGCACCATGCCAAGCACACCATTCATGGGGGTACGAATTTCATGGCTCATGCGCGCCAAGAAGTCACGTTGTGCTTTGTTGGCGGAAGTAGCTTCCACAAGGGCTTTACGCTCAGATATATCTGTGCATACGCGCAGATGTACAACTCTGCCGTCATGCCAATGTATAAGGCGTTCCGAAACAAGGAAGGACTTATTAAGGGAAGGGTTAAATTCTTCGCGATGCAAGATTCTAAAATCCGGCTCACCAAGAGAATTAAAAAACTGCAATTGAGGGCACTCTTCGCAAGGTTCGTTTTTATTGTACAACACCTTATAACACATTTTATTTACTGCTTCTTCCACATTCCACAACTTATGAACATAAGGATTGGCGTAAATAATACGACGTGTTTTAGGATCCAATACCATGATAGCAAAGTCCATATTATTCATGATGCCTTGCAATACCGTGATGGCGCGTTCTGACTCCATGGTGGCTTTGTTAATGGTTTGCGCCATATCATTGATATTGGTGACCACATCGGCAAATTCGCCTTTGGCCTTGGGAATGCGGTAAGATAAATCATTCTTTAATTTACGCACGCCATCAATAACGCTGTCCACTTGACGCACCGTACGCAATGCCAACACAAATAAAATGGTGCCTGTAAAAAGGAAACACGCCAAGAGCAATATTTGCGTTTCATGCGTAAGCTCAGCCAATTGCGCATCCACATCGGTTTCCAACTCGTTGGCCCATAAGTAACCTATGACGAGCCCCTCTCTTTCAATGGGATACATGGCATTCATAATGGCACCGCGTACCATGGTTCCGCGCACCACTGCAGGCGTATTGGAACTCATCACGGTACGGCCGGGGTGCGCTGATTCAATGGATCTCCCCACCGTGTGAGAGTAAGCTTTGGAAGGTCCGTAAGCAATAATGGCATCCAATTCTAAGCTATAATACCCCACAGCTAGGCCTGAACCTTCGGGAATTAAACTATCGCTTATGCCCTTCAACTCAGAATTTAAAATGGCTAGCTTTTCTTCCCTTGAGGCTTCGGTGGCATGATATTTTTGTAAAATACCATCATACCCCTTGGGACCAAGCATGGAATCCAATACGTGGGTAATGGAAAGCAATTTGTTTTCCTTTTCGGAAAGCAAAGCATTTTCCACCAAATTCATACTGATTTGAGCCACAAAAAGGAAAGGAAGATTTACTAAAACCAATAGGATAAAAGTAACTCTTAATTGCCACGACAAGCGAAATTTACTCATAAAACACCATCAATGTATAAGGGTAACCGTGCACCAAATACAACTTGCCTACTAGTTAAACGTACATCTATATGAGGGTAAAAGTCTTCAATAGGAAAATTTGAAGACACACCCCTGTATCGTACTTTTAGCCGTCCAAAAGTACGAGTAGTAGTTTATTTGTTAAAAATGTTGAATTATTGACTTTCAAGAAATTCTCGACGGGGTCATGATACTGGAAACAACCTCTCTTGACAATAACAAAAAACCTAGTAAATTCATTCTGTTCTGTCTCTAAAAAGACAAAACACCCTAAATACAGTCCTTTAAAGACGCAATTCACCTTCCTCTTTAAGAATAAGTCGTCTTTATAATTTGTCCATGCCCAAGGAAAAAGCTCTTAGATGAACAGTCACCTTGGACACCCAACACAGAGTGATTACTTACAATTACCCTCATTATAAAGCTACAAAAGCGCTCGTTGCACACTTGTGTTTTTTCAAGACGTAGAGTATTACCCAAGACAGTTGAAAACATCTAGCCAAAGTCATGGGGCACCTCGTGTTTTTTAAACATGTAAAAAAAAATTACTACCTTACTCTTGGTCTATTGCTTTGCGCACTACTTTTGGCTGGGCTGGGCTATGCCTTTGTGCAAAACCTTGAACACGTTTATGAAGACCAAGCTCGTATAACACTCAGTGCCGCAGCGTCCAACGTGGCGCATTTTTATGACTATAACCTTGAAGACACACTTGATTACGTTGATGTTTTAGCCAAAAATTTTTCTCTCAGCACCCCTAATAATACTCACAAAACTCCCCATAACATAAAAGAAAAACTTCTTGCCCTTGGGGAAACTTCTCAGCGTTTTCCTTTTATCGGTATTATCACAAGGGATGGACAAGCGCACTTGACCGCCCAAGACGGCCTCTCTGTGTGCTTAGACGAAGCCACGCGCAATGCTTTGCTTTTGCCTCCTAAAACAAAAAACATTTACGCCCTTGCCTATACCAACGATAGGGGCGAGTATTACTCCTTTTACACGCAGCCAGTCACCCTTCCTCAAGGAGAGGAGGCCATCTTCTTTGTGGCAAAAAGCTATTCTAGCTTACGCCAAAGCTTGCTGCCTCCGCATTTACCAGGATTTATCCGTTATATAGTTATGGACCCTCACGGCACCATTGTGGAGGGCACCTTTCCCTCCATTGCCATGGGTGAAAATATTTTGGACGTATGGCAGACTTCACCCAAAAATTCCCCCGAGTCTCTTTTGCGATTACGTAAAAGCTTAAGCCACGATCAAAGAGATTTTGCTAAAATTGCCATTGGTAATACCTACTATTATGTCAGCCTTGCTCCCACCCAGTTTAGTCATTGGAGTGTGGGAGTTTTTGTTGCCTTTGACACCGTACAAGACCGTTTGGAAAAAACCGTACTCGTTCTCATAAGCATTGGTAGTGCTTGGTTTATTTTTTGCGTCATCATGTTGATTCACGTGGTACAAACGCAACGTAGAGAAAAGAAAAATTCAGAATACGCCGCCAAGCGCTTACAGTGGCTTTTTGATAAGAGCCCCTGCGGTGTGGTGCGTTTTAAAGATGATGAGCAGTGGACTGTGCTTGAATACGGCTCTTCTTTCTTATCCACCATTGGTATTACTGCCAAGGAGTTACGCAAAAAATACCATAATAGTTGGGCTGAGTTGGTACACCCCAAGGATAAAGAGTATATTATTGAAGCATTGCAAAACGCTCTTGCCATGGGTGAAGAAATTACCATTCTCGAGTACAGACTCTCCACAGGCAAGTCAGAGCCCGTTTGGGTTCTTGAAACACTGCGCCTCATAGAGGACGAATCGGGCCGTTGGTTTTGGAGCACCATCATTAATATTTCTGAACGCAAAAACAAAGAAATACGTGATCAAAATATTAGCGTGCGTTATCGCTATCTTTTTGAAGCTTCTGAAAATATTTTATACGAATACGATTGGCAAGCGCAAGAATTCCGCACCACAGCTCAATTTTTTAAGAAATTTGGCTATGCCTTGCCTTCGCACAAAGCAGACTATTACACCTTGGACTTGAGTATTATTCATCCAGATGACATGGATCTTTTCAGCTCCATGCAAGCAAAACTTATGGCTGGAGGAACCTCAGCAGAGTCTCTCATGCGTCTTAAAAATGGCCATAACAATTGGATTTGGTGCCAACTGCGTCAGAATTCTTGGCTTGACGCTGCCACCAACACAACTAAAGCCATTGGCGAAATTAAAAATGTGGATGAAGAAACTCGCTGTTTGCAAAAATTGCGCGACGATGTGCAGCGCGATGCTTTCACCGGCCTGTACAACAAAACTGCCTCCACAGATCTTATTCAGCAAGAAATCATCAACAATCACGGCGAAAGAGGCGTGCTTTGTATTATAGACGTGGACAATTTTAAACAAGTGAACGACACCTTGGGCCACGCTGTGGGCGATATTGTCATTAAAAACTTAGCTGAAGGCTTGAGCACTATTTTCCGTAGTAATGACATTGTGGGACGCATGGGGGGCGATGAATACATTGTCTACCTTAAAAATATGCCAAACCTTGGCGTGCTTTTGGTTAAGCTTGATAAGGTCATAGAATTCTTCAAGCAAGAACTGGAGGGCGAAGGCCTGAGCGTGAACATTTCGTGTAGTATTGGTATTGCCCTGTTCCCCAGCGATGCCGACAATTACGAAGATCTGTACACAAGAGCAGACAAGGCCCTTTATAGATCTAAAAAGAAAAAAGGTATTTACACCTTTTATGATGCAAAAATTGACGGTTAAAAGTTTGTGTACCACCTTTTTTCTAACCCAAGACCGTCATGCCCTGACAAAGCACTCTTTGCCTGCCATGCCCTTTACAGTACGTATATAATGGCTATATTTGCACAAAGACCAAGGATATATACATGCTAGTTTCTGAAGTCCTCATGGGATGCATCGCAGGTATTGCTCTGGCTGTTGCAAGCTATAGCATTGCTGGGCGTGTTAAAAAAGTGCTTTATACGCGCCAACAAAATAAGCAACGTGCACAGATTGTTTACAATGTCTTGCATGCTGCCTTGGCTCAGCGTGCCGTCATACGCATGGAAGTCATGCAAGGAGATTTTAAAGGATTTTCTGCAGAGGGAATTTGTAATGCTGTGACGCCCGATCATATGATTTTACAAATAACCGACGCCTTTGGTGCACATCAATGGACCGATGTTCCCCTCATTCTTTTCTTATGCATTCAGCAAAATAAAAAAACATCCTACTTCCATTTTACCGCAAAAGCTTTCACCAGTGTGCGTAAAGGCTCCTTTACTGAATTGCATATGACCATACCTGACAGTGTTTCCCCTGGGCAAAAAAGGGCTTTTTTACGCTATACGCCGCCCAAAACCTCTGTTATGGGTATGGGGATGTGGCTCATGGCCGGCAATGCTCCACTGCCCACAACGCGTGATGCTTTGGGCAAGCCCTATTTGTTTTATAGGCCCAATGCGCACAATGATATGGTATTGGACAATATTTCTGCCGGCGGTTTACGAATATTTATTCATGAGCGAGCCATGGCTCACTCTGCTCATCTTTTAGAAAAAGACGCCAATTTGCTTTTTCTTTTGGTACTTGCCAATAAGAAGGCCAAAGAAGCTGTAGAAAATACAGAACAAAAAGCAGATGAAGCACAAGATGATAATAATAAAGAGCAGGAAAAAAACACCCTTTCTTTTTGGATTTCTTGCCGTGTGGCCATGCGTTCACACCAAGAAAAAAACAATCTTTGGCAAGTGGCGGTGCGCTTTGAAAATTGGGCACCATTGGATGAAAAAACCAAAAAAATCATGTGGTTTCCTACTGATAGCAATAAAAGTATTCCCCCTTTATCAACATGGGTAATGCGTTCTCATATGGAAGAAACGAAAAAAATTTAGTAGAATTTTTTTCATCTTTATTGCATATTTTGTAGGTCATAAACTGTAACAACATTAACCTTGGAGGATCGCTTGGACGGAGGTTCCGACAGTACACTCTGGTCACGGCTAGGTAAACTTTTTGGCCGTGGCGATGATGCAGAATCTTTAGAAAAGGCCATTTTAGAAGCTAGAGCCGACGGCGAAGTTGCCGCCGACGAAGAATCTATGCTTCTAAGCATACTACGCATCAATGATTTACAAGTGCAAGATGTCATGACACCGCGCACAGACATTGATTGTGTCCCTTCCCAAACATCACTGAAAGAAGCTGCACTGTGCATTGTGAATTCAGGTCATTCGCGCATTCCCGTCTTTCACGACACTCGCGACAATATTATTGGTGTGCTTCATGCCAAGGATTTGTTGCGCGACCTTATCAATCCTGACGAAGTACACACCGTGGTGGATGCCATCATGCGTGAGCCTTTCTTTGTGCCGGAAACCAAGGGAGTTCGTGAGCTTTTACAAGAATTTCGCACCCAAAAACTACATATCGCCATTGCTTTAGATGAGTATGGCGGCACATCCGGTTTGATTACCATCGAAGATGTGCTGGAAGAAATTGTGGGCGACATTGAAGACGAGCACGACATTTCTAGAGAAAAAGACATTAAGATTCTTTCCGACAATGCGGAGCTCCCCTGCTATGAACTCACGGGGCGCGCCTATTTGGAAGACTTGGAAGAACTTGGCATTAGTCTTATTTCCGACGAAGTGGATACCATTGGTGGTTACTTAAGCCTGCAAGCCGGACACGTGCCCACCAAGGGCGAAGTGTTTAGCATGGATGGCTGGACCTTTACGGTCAAAGAAGCCGATGTGAAATTTATTCGCCGCATTGTGGTGGAGAAAAGTTCAACAGCCTCCCAAGGCGCTCAATGAAAGGCTAAGGGCATGCCCACCCCAACAAAACCCTTGGTTCCTCACGTGGCGCCAAGTCTTTTTTCGCGCCTAATATCATGGCTATCCCCTTCTTCTGCCACAGCCTTTCCCTTGGGACTTGTGCTCATGGGCGGTGCAGGGTTATGGTTGGGATTTCCCAATGCTCTTCTTCAATTGCCTTTTTTTGCCCTACTTTATCCCGTGGCCTTGACCCTTTTAGGGTTCAAGGCCCCCCATGCCACTGAAGCATTACGACGCGGTTGGCTCACGGGGCTTGTGGGTTCTTTTGCCGCCTTATATTGGCTCGCCATACCCATTAAAAATGTGGGGGAATTGCCTTGGGCTTTAGCCATACCATGCGCCATGGCCATGGGTGCCTATGTGGGCCTTTATGGCGGCCTCTCCACACTGGCCTCTTACCACATACAACGCCTCATTCCCCATGCTCCAGTGCGACAAATATTAACCCTCAGTTGCCTGTGGTATTTTTTAGAATTGCTTCGCAATGTGGCCTTTACTGGCTTTCCGTGGCTTAGCCTTTCATCATCCATGGCTCCCTATCCGCTCTTCATTCAAGGGGCCAATGTGGTGGGAGGTTACGGGCTTTCGGCCATTTTTGTCTTGCTGAGCTTATGTCTTGCGCAAGGTCTACAAAGAAATCTTCTTGCGCGGCAGCGGCAACTGTATCTGAGCATGGGCATGGGGATTTGCCTTATCCTTGTGGGCTACGGTTTTTATGGCCTTGAGCAAAACAGACAAGAACCACAAAAAGCCTTTCCGGTGATCATGGTGGAAGGTAATGTAGATCAAAATATAAAGTGGGACAAAGAAGTACAGCAGAAAACCTTGGAAATTTACACAGGGCTTAGTCAACAAGCCCTCCTGGATGTACGCAAGACATCCCCACAGGCACAGCCTTTGCTCATTTGGCCAGAAACAGCCATGCCTTTTTATATAGAGCGTCATCCTTTACTGGGGCGCCAGCTCTTACAATTCATTGCCAAAGCCCATACACCTCTCTTGGTAGGAGCTCCGGCGGTGAATATCAATGAAAAAGGGAAAAACGTTCCCTTTAACAGAGCCTATTCCATATCGGAAAACACTACATTATTGGGCTATTACGACAAAGTACATCTGGTGCCTTTCGGCGAATATGTACCCCCGTGGCTACAACTTAACTTTTTGGAAGGTCTTTTGCAAAGCATTGGAGCTTTCAGTGCAGGTACACAGGAAAATCCGCTTAAAAATATCGCCTTTGGCGACCCTGATCATGCCATAAGCCTTGCTCTTGGCGTGCTCATCTGTTATGAGGGGATATTCCCTGAACTTGCACATAGGCGCGTGAGCCTCGGAGCCAATGTGCTGGTGAACATAAGTAATGATGGCTGGTTTGGTGATTCCGCCGCACCTTTGCAGCATTTGCACCTCACAACCATGCGTGCTGTGGAGCAAGGACGCTGGCTCATACGTAATACCAACACCGGCATTTCGGCCATCATTAATCCCCGTGGAGAAGTTGTCATGCGAGGCGGGCAGTTTAAAGCTCAAAGCCTCACAGGTGAAGCATATACACGTGAGAACCTAACTCTTTTTCATACTTTGTTCCCTTTCTTGCCTTGGATTATGCTTCTTATTGGTGCCCTTAGTTTGGGTTCGGCCTATAATGATGAACGCCGCCATATCATATAATTTGTATACACTTTAACCCCCATATACTTATGCTACAACTTGCTGAATTACGCACGCGCAGTGGCGCACTTTCCAAACGCTTTCAAACTCTTTGGGGGCGTCTTTGACCTTGCTGGTTGCCAAAAACGCCTAGCAGAAATAGAAGAGCATATGGCTAAGCCCGATGCATGGAATGATCCCGTGGCTTTGACCCCTCTTTTACAAGAAAAGCGCCGACTGGAAGATGAAGCGGAACGCCTCACTTTTTTGGAAAAAAGCCACACCGATGTACAGGAATGGCTTTTACTCGCTGCAGATGCCTATCAACAAGAAGGGCAAAGTGCAGAAAATTCAGCTGAAGTGCAAGAAATTTTAGTTTCACTGGAAGAGCAAGTACAGAATCTTGCGCAATTGCTTGATGCCACCGAAATGCATATGCTTCTTTCAGCCGAGGAAGATAATCTCAACGCCATTTTAGAAATTCATCCCGGTGCTGGTGGTACGGAATCACAAGATTGGGCTGAGATGCTTTTGCGCATGTACACCCGCTGGGCGGCTTCGCATAAATTTAAGGTAGAAGAGCTGGATTTTTTAAATGGCGATGAAGCCGGCATCAAAAGCGTTACGTTGCGCATCTCGGGGCCATCTGCCTTTGGCCTTTTGAAAAGTGAACGCGGCATCCACAGACTCATACGCATTTCGCCCTTTGATTCCTCTGGCCGCAGACATACGTCCTTTGCATCGGTGGACATTATTCCCGATGCAGGGCAAGATATAAACATAGATGTAAAAGAGTCAGATTTACGTTTTGACACCTTCCGCTCCAGCGGCCCCGGAGGGCAAAGTGTTAACACCACCAGCTCTGCTGTGCGTGTAACTCATATTCCCACCGGAGTTACAGCCCAGTGCCAAAACGAAAAATCTCAACATCACAATAAAGAAACGGCCTTGCAAATTTTGCGAGCACGCCTTTATGATTTGGAATTACGCAAAAGAGACGCAGAAAGACAGGCGCAATATGCCGATAAAGAGGCCATTGCCTTTGGTAGTCAAATTCGCACCTACACCTTGCACCCGTACCGTTTAGTGAAAGACCATAGAAGTAATACTGAAATGGGCGATGTGGACGCTGTTCTCAACGGTCGCATCGATATTTTTCAACACGATTACCTTTTGTACCAACATGATAAAAAATAACGCATCCACGCCTTCTCAGGTGAGCCCCGAAGCTCTTGTCCAAGAGCTTTTACAGGCACACCGAGAACTTGTACCACGGCAGAAGGGAGAAAATATTCCCCCTTCCTACTTTGTGGTGGCTAAACTAGTGTCAAACTTAGACACTAGGGCTTGGGAAAAAATTTGTGCAGAATGTCTCCCTGAAGGATGGTATACTTTGGAGCTCAGTGACATGAGCGCCTTTGTACACATGGCCAACCTCACCGTGGGCAAACGTATGCACTCTTCAGAGTTGGTGGGTCAGATGCTTCTAGCATCGCCATTTCTTCTCCAAGCGGAGAAAGAAATCATTCGCGCCAGAAGGGCCACCACCCCCCTAGCTTTTGCCCACTTTACCTTTAACGATGCCTGCACCGTTAGTACAGAGCAAGCCACACATATTTTGCACGATGCTGTGCAAGTGCATGGTGATATTTGCGATACTTTGGGCATTTTAGACGCCCAAAATTTTGCTCTTATTCTGCCAAGTGCCAAACCCTTTAAAGCTCAAAGTGTTGTGGAAAATATTTTAGACGAATGTGCCTCACAAAAACTTAGGCTCCATGCCGGCATTGCCGAATTAAGCAGAGAAAACTGCAATGTGCAATGCTTATTAAAAAATGCTGGTGAGGCTTTGCAAGCAGCTTTGCAAGACCACGTCCCTTTACGTATGTATAAAAAAACCGCCCAGAGCCTAGATGATACGAGAACCCTTGTGCTATCGCATGAGAAACGTTTCCTTTTTGGCGGCGGCGATGAGGTATAAAATGTCCAACACAACTATGAGTGTATGCATCATGAGCGGCAAGGGCGGTGTGGGAAAAACCAACATCACCTTAAACCTTGCTTACGCCTTGCAACACATGGACTTTCCATCTATCCTGATGGACTGTGACATGGGCCTTGCCAACCTTGATGTTTTACTGGGTATAACTCCAGAAAAAACCATGCAAGACGCCCTACTTGGTAATTGCGAAATGAAGGATGTGGTTCATAAGGTTGAAACAGGTCTTGATATTTTACCCGCCGCGTCAGGCATGCCAGAACTTGTGGAACTAGATGTGGACCAAAGGGAAATTTTGCTTAAGCGAATCAACCCCCTTCTAGGACAATATCACTATGTCTTCATGGATCTTGGGGCAGGGATTACCGATATGGTACAAGCTTTTGCCACCATGGCCGCCGTGCGTATTGTTGTCATCACGCCGGAGCCCACCTCCCTTACGGACAGTTATGCACTCATGAAAATTTTGCATAGCAATCATGGCGTGCGCGACTTTATGGTCATCGTAAACCAAGTGGAAGATGCCAAAGAAGAAAAGAAGGCTTTTAATACTTTACAAATGGCATGTAAAAGATTCCTTGGTATTGAGCCCACACTCCTTGGTTCTGTGCGTTTTGACCCAAAACTTATGGAAGCCGTGCGCCAACAAAAAGCCTTTTTAAGCAGTACCCACGGCTCTCCAGCTGGGGTAGATATCCAGAATATTGCGCAAAAAATTCAAAAAATTCGCCTAAATATGCTGGAAGAACTTGAAAAAAGAAATGTTTTACAGATTCCTACAGAATAAATATTTACTTTTATATGAAAATTCTGTAGCTTACGATATGTAGCTCGACCTACTAGTTTATTTTTTTTGGAGATCATATGAACAAAAGCGAACTTATTAAGGCCCTTGCCGAAGAAGCCAATTTACCCATGGAAGACGCCTCTCTTGTGGTAACTACTTTCGTAGACTGCATGAAAGACTCTTTACTTGCTGGCGAAAGAGTAGAAATTCGTGGCTTTGGTTCCTTTAAAGTTAAAGAATATGAAGGGTATACCGGACGCAATCCCAAAACTGGTGATTCTGTAACCGTAGAGCCTAAGCGCCTCCCCTTCTTCCGCGCTGGTAAAGAACTTAAAGAATTTTTGAATCAATAATAACCATTACGAACCCTTTTTAAGGGCGTAGTTTTTTACACATTTATGCCAGTGTGAGGGAATTTTATGCAGTTTGCTGGTGCATTCACTGCTTTAGTGACCCCATTTTCTCAAGGTGCGGTGGACGAAGAACGTTACCGCGCCTTTATTGAATGGCAAATTGAAGAAGGCATTGATGGTCTCGTACCTTGTGGTACCACGGGAGAATCTGCCACTTTATCCCACGAAGAGCACGAAAAAGTCATTGAAATCTGTATTGATCAAGCCAAAGGCCGCGTGCCAGTGCTTGCCGGTGCAGGCTCCAACAATACCGAAGAAGCCATCAGACTCACCCGCTTTGCCAAAGAAGCCGGTGCCGATGGTGCTTTACTCATTACCCCCTATTACAACAAACCCACACAAGAAGGACTTTATCAGCATTATAAGGCCATTGCCGATGCTGTGAACTTCCCCCTTGTGCTGTACAATGTGCCAGGACGTACAGGCTGTAATTTGCTTCCCGCCACCGTGGGACGCCTTGCCAAAGACTTCTCGCATATTGTGGGTATCAAAGAAGCCACAGGGAATATTACGCAGGTTTCTGATGTTTTGGAAGAATGCCCCAAAGGCTTTAGCGTACTGTCAGGTGATGACTTTACTGTTTTGCCCTTGCTCGCTTTGGGCGGTAGCGGCGTCATTTCCGTAACATCAAACATCGCTCCGGCTAAAATGTCTCAGCTTTGCAAAGCCTATGCTCAGGGAGAACTTGAAAAGGCCAAGCAAATACACTTTGAGCTCATGCCGCTGAACCGTGCCATGTTTGTGGAAACCAACCCCAGCCCTGTGAAAACAGCCCTTGCCATGATGGGTAAAATGGATGAATCCTTCCGCTTGCCCATGGTGAACATGACTGAAGGCAATAAAGAATATTTGCGTGCAGTCATGAGCAAAGCACAGCTTATTTAAGTATTATTGTAGTATTTTTTAAAGGGGAGAAAGCTTGCTGTAGAGCAAAGTTTTCTCCCCTTTTTTATGGCGTACAACGCATATTCTACTCATACAATGAGCATCTCGCACTTCTCCTCCTAAACTCTCACCACAGAAGCTCATGGCAAATCTTCAGTGAAGTACCTATCCTTTAAAGAAAGTTTTTTTGCTATGTTTGTGGAAAATGTTCTATCCCCTACGAAAAAATCCAATCATATGCCACAGCATTCTAAGGCCAAAAAAAAGGGGAGCCCACAAGGACTCCCCAAGATGCACCACAATAATGTGATTAGAAGCTGTATACGAAGCTGGTGTTGATGTTCCAAGTGTCGTAATCGCCTTGGCTCCATGCATCAGCATTCATGTCGAAGTAGATGTAAGCTGCTTCTACGGACAAGGTTAAGTTGTCGTAGATTTTGTAGGTGTTGGTCAAGCCAAACTCAAGAGCCCAATCTTCAGTGGTGAGGTAAATGTGGTTAAAGCCACCAGATACTTCAGCAGCCATATCTTCATGGTTGGTACCTTGGAAGTAGTTCACACGGAAAGTGTGCTTAAGGTCTTCCACGAAGCTCATGTCAGTAATACGTGCGCCGATACCCCAAGTACCCACGAGGCTTTCAGCAACTACGCATTCGCGTTCGATGTATTTAGCACCGGAGAAAGCAAAGCTGGAGAATTCGTTGGTGCCACCGGTGGTGGAGATGATAGGCATGCGCTCAGAACCGTTTCTGGTGCTGTCGTCATCACCGGAGGTGTACCATGCGTATAAACCAGGAGTACCCCAATCCATCTTGTATTCAGCAAGTAAGCTTACCAAGAAACCTTCACGGCTTAAGTTGTCATCGCCAAAATCGGAATTACCGTAGTTGAAATCCCAAGCTAAGGAGAAAGGTCCGCCGAAGCTAGCTTCACCGGTTAAACCAGCATGCCATACGTTACCGTAAGCGAACAAGTCGCCGGGGTTGCCAGCAAGCATGTTGTTTGCAACTGTACCAACTGGAAGTAAGCCGTAACCTACTGTACCCATTTGACCATTGGCCATTTCGTAGTCAGAAGCAGAAGTATGCTTAAGGTTGTCAAGGTCGCGAGCGTAGTTTTGGCCAACCATGGTGTACATAACCCAAGGAGTTACTTTCACGTTGTTGAAAGTCATGGGCACAACAAGACCAAAAGAGTCTACGTTGTCAAGGCTATTGGAGTTATCGCCCCAAGCTTGGTTGTCATCATCATAGTTGTCGTTGAAAGGACGTGCCCAGAAAGCAGTTACGCTTACGTTGTCGTTGAACTTATTGTTAAGAACAACAGCGGCCACGTCGTGTACGAAAATTTGGGAAGTACCGGTGGTGTAGGAAGGCAAGCCAAGAGCTTGAAGACCCATACGTACTTTCAATTCGGTGCTAGGCACAATCCAGTCGATGTAAGCATGCTTAACTTCAACGATCTTACCGTCGGTACCAAGAGCGCCGCCTTCAGAAGACTTACCCCAAGTGGTGTTGCCCATTTCGAAGAACACAGTACCGGAAAGGGACTCAGAAGCAATGGCTTCTACGCCCAAACGGATACGTTGGGTAGCTTCAAAGCTATCCTTACCGTCGAAACCGTAAGCACCGTTGGTGTTGGTTTTGCCAAGGTCAAAAGACATGATGAATTGACCTTTTGCTTTGAAATCAATGGCGGAAGCGCCAGTAACACCAGCAAATACGAGACCTGCTGTTAATAATAAAGTAGCTATTCTTTTCATAGTAACCTTCCTTCCTTCATGCACACAAGGTGCTTAAATTGAGTTAAAATATCCTCTGGCTTTGTATTTACCCCATGGGCATGAAGATGGCAAGAAAAAAAGTGCAAATTTTTTTACTTTTCCATCAAAATCAACAATTAGTGAAGTTTTTATAAAAAAAACGAATAGTTATAAAAAGTCCCCATATAGAACAACTCTAGATAAATTCACAAAATAGGAACCATTCCTGTGTATTTTCCCGTTGCCGCCGTGTTCCAGAGATTCGATTGTTAAATTTTTTTTACCGTTGTCGCAACAACTATAGTGAAACTCACTCTTAAATACTTTCACTCTAATTTCTATAGAGAGCCTTGCTTTTAGTAAATCTTAGACTTATATTGATAGAGGTGTACTGTTCAATCTGATACCTCGCAGAAAATTGAATGAGCAATCACTCAAAAAAGCTTTCTAAGTAGTAGAATTTGCAGAAATAAAAAATAATCCTTGCATATGTGCTTTTTTTAACGCAAGGTGTTCATTCATCTTAAATGACAATTTCTTTTGGGAGTGTCCAAATGACTCGTAAAGACCGCACCGAAGGTATTTATAATCGTAAGGAAGTGCTTGACGAAAGCGAACGCAAGCAATTTTATCTTATTCAATTAAAAGATTTACTTTCTTATGCTTACCGCTACTCTGAGGATGTAAAAAAACGTTTTGATCGTGCCCAGTTTAATGTTGACAAGTTCAAAACCCTTTCTGATATCAAACATATCCCCATCCTGAAGAAAAAAGAGCTTATCTTTTTGCAATCCATGGGGCCACGCCTTGGTGGTTTACTCACCAAGGACATTGGTGACTTAAAACGTATTTTCCTCTCTCCCGGGCCCATCTTTGACCCAGAAGATAGAGCCGATGATTACTGGGGTTACACAGAAGCCTTCTATGCCGCCGGATATCGTCCGGGCGATGCGGTGCAAGTTACTTTTAACTATCACCTCTCCCCTGCTGGGCTCATGTTTGAAGAGCCTTTACGTAACCTTGGTTGCGCCGTCATTCCTGCCGGCCCCTCCGAGGCCATTACGCAACTGGATATCATGCAAAAATTGCGTGTTTCCGGCTATGTGGGCACGCCAAGCTTCTTAATGCACTTGGCCCAACGCGCAGAAGAAAAAGGTCTTAACCTACGTAAAGATCTCTTCCTCGAAGTGGGCTTTGTTACTGGTGAGCGCCTTTCTGAAAAAATGCGTAATCAACTGGAAAAGAAGTACGATATTCTGTTACGCCAAGGCTATGGCACCGCCGATGTGGGCTGTATTGGCTATGAGTGCTTCCATAAAACCGGTCTGCATATTGCTAACCGTTGTTATGTGGAAATTTGCCATCCAGACACTGGTATTCCTTTAAAGGACGGTGAAGTGGGTGAAATTGTGGTGACGGCCTTCAATAAGACCTATCCCCTCATTCGTCTTGCCACCGGTGACTTGTCTTATATTGACCGCTCACCTTGTGCATGCGGACGCACCAGCCCGCGCCTTGGAGCCACTGTGGGTCGCGTAGACACCACTGCCCGCATTAAGGGTATGTTTGTGTATCCGCACCAAGTGGAGCAAGTCATGAGCAACTTTGAAGAAATCAAACGCTGGCAGATTGAAGTTACCAATCCTGGCGGCATTGATGAAATGGTGCTCTTTGTGGAAACCAGTGATTTCAGACGCGAAGAAGAACTTTTACACGCTTTCCGTGAAAAAATTAAATTGCGTCCCACATTGGAAGTTCTCACACCAGGTAGCCTTCCACCGCAAATTCGCCCCATCGAAGATAAGCGCGAGTGGGATTAGCAGACAGCTAAAATTCATATTGGTCGCATGAGGCTTCATGAAAAAGTGCCTTAAACAATCACGACATACATTTTATGAGCCTTGTGTGACCAGATTTATTAAGCATACTTCTGCTTTGAGTTTCGTTTTATACATGGGGTGCGAAAACTTATCCCGCCCACATGTTTTTATACAACACCTTTAAATAGCAAACGCACTATCACTCTAGCATGGCCACGGAAATAGAAAGAAAATTTCTTGTACACGGTAGCCCTTGGCAAGAAATGAACATAGAGGGCGCAAAGTACACCCAAGGTTATTTAAGCACGGATCCCCAGCGTGTTATACGCATACGCCTGCGCCAAAATGGGTCGCAAGAAAATGCTTTCATCACCATTAAAAGCTTTGTCTCCGCCCTCACAGCCGCTGAATATGAATACGCTATTCCCCCCGAAGAAGCACGCGTCTTGCTAGACACTTTAGCCACGCCCCCCCTTATAGAAAAAATACGCTATCAAATCCCCCATGAAGAGCACATTTGGCACGTGGATGTCTTTTTAGGTGCCAATGCCGGCCTAGTGGTGGCAGAAATAGAACTTGGCAGTGAGGCCGAAAGCTTTGCCAGTCCCCCTTGGCTTGGCCAAGAAGTAAGTCATGATATGCGTTATAAAAATGTCCACTTGATTAGCAATCCTTATTCCCAATGGTAAACTCATTCCCCACACGAGGCACTCATTATGGCTCATAAAGGCCCGCATATTTCCATTTCTCCTGTATATGTGGTTAACCGCATTCTCCGTATCAACCGCAATGACTTTGAAGAATGGCCAGAATCCGTACGCAACTTGGCCATTGCCATTGCTGAAGAACTTTTTCTTGTGGCCTACAACCCTTTCATCGACGCCGAAACCGTACGACAAAGTGTGCAAAAGACCTTTGAAAAAACTTCATTGGCTTTGGCCCATCACTATGCCACCTGCATTGGAGAAGGCATTACCATGTTTTGGTCTGCTCACGAGGCAGAAATGGCCTTCCGCGCCGAACTCATTGCAGCTTTTCGCTCCTTCATGCCGGAAGAATGTATCATCTTGCGCCCCGGTGCATTGGTAGAAAATGCCACTGACGCCACAGACTTGCGCATGGAACTCCCCCTGTGTGTGGTGGAGCCCAGCACCACAGAGCAGGTGGCAGAATTAGTTCGCCTTGCCAATGACAAAAAATTTGCTCTCATTCCCCGCGGTGGTGGCTCCGGCATGACTGGCGGCGCTGTGCCTGCGCGCAAGCGTACCGTCATTGTGAGCCTCACACGTCTCACAAATATTGCCGAAATAGACACCGAAAATCTCACTCTCACCTGTGAGGCCGGCTTACTTACTCACGAGGCCATCAAGGCTGCCGATGCCAAGAATCTTTTCTTTTCCATTGACCCAGCTTCCAAGCTAGCCTCTTCCATTGGCGGTAATATAGCGGAAAACGCCGGCGGGCCTTGTGCTTTTGAATACGGCACCACCTTGGACAATTTACTCTGGTGGCGCATGGTTACCCCCACGGGTGAAATCATTACCGTGGAACGCAAAAATCACCCCAGACATAAAATTTTGCCCCAAGAATATGCCACCTTTGAAATCAAGGACATGTCCGGCGGGGTGCGCAATGTGGTACAATTGCATGGTGAAGAAGTGCGTTTGCCCGGCCTTGGTAAAGACGTTACCAACAAAGCCCTTGGCGGTTTGCCTGGCATGCAAAAAGAAGGCGTGGACGGCATCATCACCGAAGCTAGTTTTATTTTACACAAAAAACCAGAGTATTCTAAGGTCATCGTATTGGAGTTTTTCGGAAGATCCATGCATACGGCGGCTGTGGTCATTGGCGAACTGGTAAAGCTTCGCGACCAAATTCGTCAAGATGGTGACTATGCCAGCATTTCTGCTTTAGAAGAGTTTAACGTAAAATACGTGCAAGCCATTGGCTATAAAAGAAAATCCACAACATATGAAGGGGACCCCATTTCGGTTATCATTGTGCAAATTGATGGCGATGATGAGATCCTCTTGGAAAAATGTCAAAAGGCCATTGTGGAAGTTGTGGAAAAACAAGACAATGTGGACTGTACCGTTGCCCAAAATGCCAAGGAAGCCGAACTCTTTTGGGAAGATAGACATAAGCTGTCCGCCATCGCCAAGCGCACTTCTGGCTTTAAAATTAACGAAGACGTGGTCATTCCCATGGCTCGCATTCCGGACTTTGCCCTCTTCCTTGAGCAATTAAATCTTGAATGTGTGGCTTCTGCTTTTCGCTATGCCATGCAGTCGGTGGGGCGTTTACCTGGATTCCCTTTGGAAGATAAAGAATTTAACCGCGAGTTTTCCTATATTTCCAAAGTGGCCCGAGGGGATATTTCCGCATCGGAAATCAGCGATGAAGAAATGTTCATGCGCGCAGTCTTTTTCTTAAAGGATTTAGCCACCAAGTATGACACCTTAGAGAAAAAGATACATCAAATTATTGAATATATGTATGCCAGTCGCATTATTGTGGCCAGTCATATGCATGCCGGTGATGGCAATTGCCACGTGAACATTCCTGTGAACTCCAGCGACCACCATATGCTGGAAGAAGCGGAAAAAGTGGCCGCACGCGTCATGACCACAGCACAAGACATGGGCGGCGCCGTTTCCGGTGAGCATGGCATAGGCATCACCAAAATTGCTTTCTTACATCAAGACAAAATCAATGCCCTGCGCGAATTCAAAGACAGGGTGGACCCGCGTGACATTCTTAATCCCGCAAAGCTCATCAATAAAGAGTTGCCCGTTCGCCCCTTCACCTTCTCTTTTAACGGTCTCATCAATGACATTAGAGAAAGTGGCCTGCCGGACAAAGAACAACTCATGGACTTGTTAAGCCTTGTGCAAAACTGTACGCGCTGCGGTAAGTGTAAACATGTATGCTCCATGACCTATCCAGAGCGCTCCATGCAATGGCATCCGCGCAATAAAAATATGGTGCTGGGTATGTTGCTAGAAGCCATCTATTATATCCAAGCCAATACAGGCCGCATGGACGAAAGGCTTTTGCAACACATCAACGATATATTTGAACACTGCACAGCCTGTGGACGTTGCTCTGCCGTATGTCCTGTGAAGATTCCTTCCGGTGAAGTGGCCCTCACCTTGCGCACCATGTTGCAGTCCAAAGGCAATGGCGGCCACCCCATCAAGACGCGTGCTTTGCAATGGCTCATGACGGATCCGCAAAAACGCATTCCTCAAGCGGCAAAGTTGGCTTCCTTGGGACAAAAAACCCAAAATAAAATGGTGACCTTCATCCCTGCAGCTTGGCGCAAAAAAATACAAAGTCCGCTTTTCTCCGGCAAGGGTGCTAAAATTGGTTATACCAATATGTACGAATCCTTGAAGTTGCAACGCGGTCATATATTTACTCCAGACCTTGGCGAAAGTGAAAACCCCAAACCAGCAGTGTTGTACTTCCCCGGTTGTGGCGGATCGCTCTTTTATGATCGCATAGCCATGTCCACGTTGTTGCTCTTGCTTAAGGCCGGCCATAGCGTGCTCATACCACCACGCCACTTATGTTGTGGCTATCCATTACTCACAGCTGGCATGGAGAAACCTTTCCGCCGCAATCGTGAAAACGTGCGTAAGCTTTTGGCAGAACTTTTGGAAGAAGCTTGTGCCTCGCATTTTGATACGCATTATGTGGTCACGGCCTGTGGCACATGTATTGAAGGTATTGAACCCATTACCACGCAATTGGGCCTAGAGCATAAGGACGCCATACAGCTAGTCTTGGAAGGTCTCCCTGCCCAAGCCAATTTGGATGGAGCCCCGCGCCTCTATCACGAATCTTGCCACGCAGAGTGGGCCGGAGTGCATAAGGTAAAAGGCCGTAAAGCACTACTGAAAGCCCTTTCAAACTTCACCGGAGCCAGCTTCACCACGTCTCCCGGCTGCTGCGGCGAATCCGGCATGGGTGCCATGACTTCACCGCACATTTACAATACGTTGCGTGAACGTAAGAGCCAAAACATAAGCGAAGCTCTGAGCCATTATGCTGGCCCTGTCATTGTGTCTTGTCCATCCTGTAAAGTGGGTATTGGGCGCGTTTTGGAAAACCTTTCCATAAAACGCCCTGTTCTACACACCAGTGAGTGGCTGGCGCAACACTTGGACGGCCCCGACTGGCGACAAAGCTTTAAAAAGAAATTGTTGGAAACTCGTGGGCATGTGCGCAAAATAAAAGTATAAACTCATTAAAAAATCTATTGTGTGGGAGGGAAATCTTTTTTAAAAGGCTTCCCTCTTTTTTATGAGCCTCCCCCTTACTCCATGGCCCCCAAAAATCACTAAAGTAATCATACATAAGCGCCCTTTAGGGAAAGATGGCATATGCGGAAGAGGGCTCTTTTTAGTACCATAAAACCAGCATAAAGGGCGGTAAAGGCGTAGCAATTACCAACTTTAATAGCCTTAAAAATATCTTGCGCCTTAGATGTTCTCCTGCTTCCATGCAAAA
Organism: uncultured Desulfovibrionaceae bacterium; assembly: GCA_964370835.1. GTDB lineage: Bacteria > Desulfobacterota > Desulfovibrionia > Desulfovibrionales > Desulfovibrionaceae > CAYJAD01. Next base: position 11,540 of record CAYJLO010000004.1, on the reverse strand, counting down.
CTCATTTCTCATATATTTTACATTGCTTGCGCCCTATGCTATGAGGACATTTACTTTTTATATTTGCGAGGGATTATGTCTGAAAAATTAGAGAAAATGTTTGCCATAAAAAAAGCCGGCGCCAATTGCGCTCAAGCGGTGGCCTGTGCTTTTTGCGAAGATTACGGCATAAAACAAGAAGATATGATGCGCATTTCAGCCACTTTAGGTGCTGGCATGTGCGTAGGAGAAGTATGCGGCGCAGCCTCTGGTGCCATGCTTATCATGGGCCTTAAGTACGGCTCCGGAAATCCGGACGATAAAGAAGCCAGAAAGCTTTCCAAAGCCAAGGGCCGTGAATTCATGCAGCGCTTTCGCGATGAATTTGGCATGGTGCGCTGTCAAAACCTTCTGGGTCACGACATTAACACCCCAGAAGGTATGGAACTTGCCAAGGATGCCAAAAAAACAGTTTGCACCAAAACGCTCACCACTGCTGTGAACTTATTGGAAGAACTTACTCGCTAACCCCCATGCGCTTGGTTGTTAAAATCAAGCGCATGTACTCAAAAAAGACGCACCATGCTCGATTATATTTCCTTTCTCACCTATGCTTGTGTGACGGCCGCCACCCCGGGACCCAATAATATCATGTCCATGGCCAATGCCAGCCAATTTGGTTTTCGACGTAGCTTTAGCTTTAATTTGGGCGTTTGGCTGGGCATGAGCTTGGTCATATTGCTCTGCACAGTGGTGGGCAATGCCATTTATGGCCTTTTGCCCAGTATTCAATTTCCCACGCAGGTGGTGGGCGCCATATATATGCTGTACTTGGCGTGGAAAACCTTCACCGCATCTTCTGATTTGCGACAAAAGCACATTCCTAATCTCTTTGTGTCCGGCATGCTTTTGCAGTTTATCAATGCCAAATACTATGTATACTGCTTAATTTCCATGCAAGTATATATAATGCCACATCATCAGGGCAACAATCCTGCACTGATTTTTTACGCACTGTTATTGGCCACCATAGGTTTTTTGTTCACGGTGTTATGGGCCGTGGGCGGCAGTGTTTTAAAAACATTGTTTACACAGCACGCCAAGTTGATAAACACATGCCTTGCCTTATCCTTGGTGTATTGTGCCGTGTCTTTATTCCTTTAGGAGCCCACCATGCTAGCCATTATTTTTACCCTTATACCTGTCTTTGGTATAATGTTCATGGGTGCCTTAGCGCATAGGCAACAGCTTCTGCCAGCCAATACCGTTGCCAGTCTCAATCAATTCATTTACTGGTATTCTTTACCAAGCTTACTCTTTTACCTCATGGCATCGGTAAAACTTGAGCATATTTCCATCATGCCAGTTTGGGGTTGTATTTTAGGATTACTTGTTTCTCAAGCGCTGATAACACTACTCACTCGATGTACTAAGCTTGGCTGGAAAGAAAGCCTCATCAATGGCGTTACGGCCTCCTTTCCCAATTGCGCCTTCATGGGCCTCCCCATTATTCTTCTGCTCTATCCCGGCAGCGACGAAGCAAAAGCCATGGCAGGTATTATTATCTTAACACCCACATTTCCTTTTGTTTTTGCCGATGTATTTCTTTCTTTACAGGGCAAAAAATCAGCCAAAGCGTCGGATACGCTGAAAAATATTATCACGTCCTTGTACAAAAATCCTGCCCTCATAAGTTCTTGCCTTGGCATGGTTGTGAGTCTTGGGCAAATTTCCATTCCCATGCCCATTCTGAGTATGATGGAAATATTGGGCTCTGCCTCTGCACCATGCGCTCTTTTTTGCATGGGCATGTCGGTGGCAAGCCAGCTACAAGCATGGAAACAAAGCCATAGAAGCGGACAATTTTCTTTTCGAAAAAACATCCATGTTGCATCACTTGCCCTCACACTTTTTGCTAAACTCTTCCTCACCCCTGTGCTCGTATATGTTTTTGCTTTAGCCATGGGAAGTAGCGGTGTTAGCCTTGCTACCATGACCATTTTGTCGGCCATGCCCGCGGCTGTCATGTGTCATATTATAGCGGTGAAGTACAGCGCTTTGGAAGAAGGCTGCGCCACTGCTGTGCTCATCGGAACATTGCTCTCGGTGTTCACCATGCCCCTTGTTATTGTCATTGTACAAGGACTCACATCGTAAAACGCCCCATGGCGCGTATAAAAATTACACTAAGCTACGTTTTCTATTCTACGCTTTCCTTCATCGCTACTATTTTCCTTTCACATACATAAAAAAAGAGCCTTAGGACATCCCTAAGGCTCTTACATGTAATCTAAAGAAAGTTTTTAACCCATAATTTGGCCAGATAATGAAATCAGCACAGTCAACACCAAGCCCAAAGCTATGGTGGGGCCCCATGGGTTCACATTACAGAAGGAACTAGGTACACCTTTTTCAATGGCATCTCTACGAAAATAAGAAATGATCATACGTGCCCCAAAAACAATAAGTGTGCCAAAAAGAACACGTAACAGCCAAACATCATAATTATCTTCAGTGCCACGCATGGCGATAACCTCTTCTGTGTTCAACCTTCCAGCGTAAATAAGAGGAATGGCTTCGCCTCTGGCATCTTCGTACGCGTCAATACTGCTACCATGAATCACAGCCAGTGTGCTCACTTCCTGCTCGGGAATAACATCAAAGCTTAAACGAATATCACCCAATTGTGGGTCATTGGGGTCATTGCCTAAATACAAGGTATTATCCACGATTTTGGCCAAAATTCTAGGACTATCTCCTTCTTGTAGAGCCTTAAGGTACACTTCCACACTGTCAGACACGTGCAAAGCCTTTTTGGCCTCTTCCAACATACTCACGTGCAAAGCTTCCAATTGCTCAGGGCTTACTCGCAGATCCAAAGGTCTTGCATCACGCAAGCCGTGCAAAAGATTTTCACCCATGGCATAACCGCCCAAAGTGGCTTCTTTTACATATTCCGTTTTATCTACCAAGCTGGCCATGATGGGAGCGTTGACAGCATAGTCTTGCGGATTCAAAAATTTTGCAGGCGTATTTGTCCAGTCCACATCAAAACCTTCACCTGTGTTAACATCTTGATAGTACTCCACTTTATACACTAAACCCAAGGCCTTTACATCTATGCCAAAGCGAGCATCTTGTAAAGACTGCGTGGTATTGGCATTGCCTTGAGTGTGCACCAGCTTACCGTCATAGGTGGGGTCCACTCTACTGGCACTGGGCATGATAATGGCTTTTTGGCGAATTTCACTAAGGGTGATTTTCTGACCAGAAAAGTGTTTTTCCATGGAAAAAAGACCGGATCCAAACAAAAAAACTAAAAAAATACCAAGAATAAGATACACAACCGCAGGTGTCGGCTTCTGTTGTTCTTCAGACATAAAATACCTCCCTTAGATTTACACCTTCAGATTACAAAATACTGCACGCAAAGGCAATAACTTATTGTGAAATTTTACCTTAATCTGGATATTTTTTTAAAAAGACAGGCCCATTCCCTTCATTTATTTACATTTAACACATAAAAAAGGAAAAACCTTTGTTTTTCCTTTTTTTAACCATGAGGGGCTATGTCTGCTCTTGTAGTACTTTTTCCACGGCCTCACATATATATGGTGTCAATTGATGCACTTGTGTGGCCGGCGTGGGTTGTGCCAATTCTGCCAAAACTCGATTGGCTTTCACTGCCACACGACATGCCTGCGTCATGCTTAATCCCGAAGCAAGCAATCCCGTAGCCATGCCCGTGACCAAATCTCCCGTGCCGCCTATGGCTTCCATGCTGGGCACCGAAGGGACATTCACCGTGCCTACTATTTGTCCATGCTCCACAATATGGTCCACATGGCCTTTTATGATTAAGTTCTTAGCCACATTGCCATGCTCCAAAGCTCTAGCAAGTAAATCCTCCACTCCCTCTGGCCTATCCAAGAGAAATCCACGCGTATAAAAAGGATGCGGTGCCAATTCGTCGGCCAAAAATGCCATCTCACCCACGTCCGGCGTAAACAAATCATAGGCATCTGCATAGCCGCTCATCTTGGCCACGTACATAAAACCTGCATCTGCCACCAGCGTTGGCCGCTCGCGCCCTTCTTTGCTATCAGCATAGCCGTCCACCGCCATGAGCACTCTATTATGCCAGTCCACATCGGGAAAAAGATAATGAAAAGTAATCCCTTGCACCTGCCATTTATGCAAATGCTCCGCCATAAATGCATACACAGCACGGCTACCATCTCCCTTGCCCTTATCACCACCGCATAAAATATATGGAGCTTCCTTTCCCATATGCGCACACACCAGCGACGCCGCCGTGGCCAAGGTTTCCACACCACGCTCTATGCGCATTTTTTGCCCTTGCGGCCCGAGCACAGTGGAACCTTCCACACCATAGGGTCCAAAAATACACTCACCTTCCGGCACTTGGGGCGATGTTCCCATTATGAGCCACATAATAATCTCCTTGCTTCAGCAAAGGCCTTTTGTAGTGAATAGCAACATAGTGTCTGCCCCATATGGCGCGGCTCTGTGGCTTCTTCTAAAGTGAGCCCCACGAGCTTATGGGCCAAGTACGGTACATCAGGACAGCCTCCGCCAGAAATATTCACTATGCATCTGCTTTCTTTTTCCACCGTAATTTTCATGTTGGCGGCGCGCACCATGAGCCATTGTCCATAATCATACACATGATACAAAGACACAGGTGCAAGCACATCATGGGCCAAGGGAAGCACTTGTAAAGGATCCTGACCCTTTTCTCGCAAGCATTGCAAAATGGCCATTTCATACATGAGCTCAAATACTAAAATCATGTCACAACCTGAATGCAAATCTGGCGGCGGCCCTTGTACTTCCACTGAAAATCCGGCATCACGTAAAATGTTTTCTGCGGCGATGACTTCACCGGTATGCGCAAAAACCAGCATACCTCTATCAGAGATGCGCACCGCATTCTCTTGCTTTTTTGAAGAGAAGAAAGATTTCAAAGATTGTAAAATTGACATTATATATTAGCTCGTTTTGAAAGGTTGATGGTATGGGGGAGGGAACACTTTTTGGCGCTAGCAAACCGACCCAAAGGGCGCCAAAGGCGTAACCGTTGCCGAGTTTACTCGGCTTACGGATATGGGCGCCTAGGCGTTTTCCCTCCCCCATAAAAAACAAAATTATTTCTTGCTTAAATGCAACACGACCTTGTGACCATCTTTCTCTTCTTGCACGTCATAACCATTATTTTGTGCAGCTCGAGTGACGTTTTCAAGACTGGCTTCATTATCCACCACCACTCCCAACTCTGTTGGAGCTTCAGCCTTCATGCATTGCAATACTAACAAAACAGGTTGAGGGCAAGATAGGCCCGAAGTATTAATGATTTTCATTATGCGCTCCTTTTGCTTTGCACAAAGCCAATGACTAAACAAATAACAAGACCCATGATGGTGGCAGCAATGCTATTGGGCCCAATACCCGCTGGAGAAGCAGCCACACCTAAATTATGTGCCAAAGCTGCGCCCACAAGCATGCCCACCACGAAGGTTGCCGCGTCGTTATCACCCTCGCCTGACATGAAAAGCTGACGTCCAGGGCAACCGCCTGCCAAAGCAGAAGCTAAACCCACCACCAACATGGCCATGAAATTCCACAAAGAGTCATCATGGGCAACGGGCTGGTTGACAAAACCGGGATTAAAAGAACCAAAAACGACATTTAATATGAGTGCCGTGACCAGCATGGATATGAGCCCCAGTAAGAGGTGAACATGGCGGAAAAGAACAAAATCGCGTATGGCCCCCATGGTACAAAAACGACTGCGCTGGGCGAGCACACCCACCACAAGACCTATGCCAAGGGCTATGAATACAGGCGCGTGCTGTGCTCCGGGGCCTTTCACCGAATAATTGAGTACACCAGATTTGGCTTCACCACTGATTTGTGGAAAGAAATACAACAATGACAGAATGGCCAGCATGAGCGCAGGAAAGATATATCCAGCCATGGGTGTGGTGACCTGATTACGCCCAAGGGAAAATCCTCGCTTAAAGAAAAACGTGCCTATGGCAATGCCCACGAATATGCCAGAAAAACCAAATATGGCATTGGCATCACCGCCGGCAAGGCGCAATATGGTTCGCCACGGGCACCCAAGAAATACCAACGCAGTCAATGCTGCAATGATACCCAAAATAAAACGTATGATGGGCGAAGAGCCACCTCTGGCCTTAAATTCCTTGGTCATGAGTGCTGCGGCAAAAGCACCCAGTACCATGCCCATGATCTCTGGGCGCAAATACTGCACCACAGCGGCAGAGTGTAAACCGAGAGCACCGGCTATGTCGCGATTAAAGCACACTACACAAAGGCCCATATTGGCCGGATTGCCCATGTATTGAAGAAAGAAAGCCAGAGCACCAATAAGGGCCCCAGTGAGAATGATGCCAGCACGTGTGGCAAAGATATTTTTAAGCATATATACCTCGAAAGCAGTAGTGATTCAAGTTAGCTTGAACAACGAGGGATATATGTGAAGAATGTCCTAAGGACACAAAGAAAAACAACGCATTTCACCCACGTTAACCAAGACCTCATCCCGTGAAGTTCTTAAAAGTCGTCAGGTAAAATGATATTGTTTCATAATAATCTAAATTTCTTTTATAAATGTACCCTCAACTCACACCCAATAAAACGCGTTTTGGGAGAGGATGGGGGGTGTGGGGGGAAGGAGAACACTTTTTGGCGTTAGCAACCGACCCAAAGGGCTTGTAGCCGTTGGCGATTTAGCGCCTTACGGATATCGCGCGCCTAGGCAAGGGTTCTCCTTCCCCCCACAAAAATAAATACTCAAAAGGGAGAAGCCTAAGCTTCTCCCTCATATATACCTAGATGCTTAGGCGCATGACGGCTCTTCTTAGAGCCAGTTCAGCGCGATGCACATCCATGTTATCTTGTTTTTGAGCTAAACGCTCTTCAGCACGTTGTTGGGCTTTTTGCGCACGGTCCTTGTCAATGTCCTTGGCAAGTTCGGCAGATTCTGCCAAAACAGTGACCACATTATCATTTATGTCGGCAAAACCACCGGAAATGAATACATGTTCTTGTTTTCCGTCTTTATCAAAGCGCAAAACACCTACTTTCAAAGCTGACAGTAAGGCTACGTGACTTTTGAGCACGCCGAACTCACCATCAACACCAGGGCAGCTCACATAGTCCACAGACTCTTTCACTACCTGTTTATCGGGTGTAACCACTTCTAATTGAAGCGCCGTACTCATAGCAGCTCCTTATTGACCCTTACGTTCTTCGTACTTAGCCACCGCCATTTCTATGTCGCCAAGCATGTAGAAGTCGCCTTCTGCAAGGTGGTCATAGGAACCATCAAGAATGCCCTTAAAGCCCTTAATGGTATCGGTGAGCTGTACGTATTGCCCGGGGGTACCGGTAAAGGTTTCTGCCACGTGGAAAGGCTGTGACAAGAAACGTTGGATACGGCGAGCACGTGCCACAACAACTTTGTCGTCGTCGGACAATTCGTCCATACCCAAGATGGCGATGATGTCTTGTAAGTCTTTGTACTTTTGAAGCACAGACTGCACTTGACGAGCCACAGCATAGTGTTCTTCACCCACCACGTTGGGGTCAAGAATACGGGAGCTGGAGTCAAGCGGATCCACCGCAGGATAAATACCAAGTTCTGCAATTTGACGAGAAAGTACGAGAGTACCGTCAAGGTGCGAGAAGGTGGTAGCAGGGGCCGGGTCAGTCAAGTCATCGGCAGGAACGTATACAGCCTGTACCGCGGTGATGGAACCTTTGTTGGTAGAGGTAATACGTTCTTGCAGACCACCAAGGTCAGTACCAAGGGTTGGCTGATAACCCACCGCAGAAGGCATACGGCCAAGAAGTGCGGACACTTCGGAACCAGCTTGCGTAAAGCGGAAGATGTTATCTACGAAGAGAAGCACGTCTTGGTTTTCTTCATCACGGAAGTATTCCGCACAAGCAAGTGCTGTCAAAGCAACACGAGCACGGGCCCCTGGAGGTTCGTTCATCTGACCATATACAAGTGTGGCGCGTTCAAGAACACCAGCATCTTTAAGTTCATGGTACAAGTCGTTACCTTCACGGGTACGCTCACCAACACCTGCAAACACAGAGCTACCGCCGTGTTGTTTTGCAATGTTGTTGATCATTTCCATAAGGATAACGGTCTTACCTACGCCTGCGCCGCCGAAGAGGCCCATCTTACCACCCTTAGGGAAGGGTACAAGAAGGTCCACAACCTTGATGCCTGTTTCAAGAAGCTCAACGTTGGTGTTTTGCTCGGTGAATTCAGGTGCAGGACGGTGAATGGGGTAGTATTTATCTGCATTAATGGGGCCGGCTTCGTCCACAGGACGGCCAAGCACGTTCATAATGCGGTTAACAGCAGCTTTACCTACAGGAACCATGATGGGTTTGCCTGTATCTACAGCTTCCATGCCGCGAACAAGACCTTCAGTGGCGTCCATGGCGATGGTACGTACTACGTTGTCGCCAAGGTGTTGTGCCACTTCTACAACAAGGTCAGGTGCGTCCACGTTGTTAGGGTTTTTTACATCTAGGGCATTGAAAATGTTTGGCAATTCGCCGCCCGAAAAGTCAACGTCGACAACTGCGCCGATGACCTGAACAATTTTACCAGTATTTGCACTCATTTTAATACGCTCCCATGGTTAGCCATTCAGCGCTTCGGCGCCGCTCACAATATCCATAAGGTCGCTTGTGATGGCGGCCTGACGTGTCTTATTATAGAGAAGGGTCAACAAGCGGTTCATGTCGTCACAGTTGCGTGTGGCGTTGTCCATGGCTGCCATGCGGGCAGCGTGTTCGCTTGCTGATGTATCCAGTAAGCCACGATATATTTGTACTTTCACATAGCGGGGCAATAGCTCTGCGAGGAGTTCCTCTTCTTGAGGCTCATACAGGTATTGTTGACCCGGGCCATTTGTGCTTTCAGCCTCAGCTTCTACCGTGGGTTTGGCAATGGGGAGCAAAGTTTGAACCACAGGCACTTGTCTGGCCATGGAAATAAACTCGCCAAAAATAAGGTACACTTCGTCCATGGCCAGCGTTTGATAGCCATGCATTACCTCATTACCCATTTGCCCGGCCAATGCGAAGTCAAAATTACCCATTCTGTCCCCGAAGGAAAGCAGCATTTCGTAATTTGTCTTGGCAACGGCGTCACGGCCCTTCTTGCCCATGCAGATGAACTTTACTTCTAAACCTTCGCTGGCCTTTTGCGCCGCAAGCTTGAAAGCTTGGGTGAGCAAGTTACCGTTGAAGCTACCGCAAAGTCCTCTGTCAGATGTGACAAGAATAATGGTGCACACCTTTTTTTCATCGTGAGTTTCCAGCAAGGGATGGGCGCTGTCTTCTGCTTTGCCGGCTAAATCCACAAGCATGGCTTGGAATTTTTCAGCATAGGGGCGAAAGCGCTCAATGCGGGTCTGGGCGCCGCGCAATTTCGCCGAAGCCACCATGTTCATGGCTTTGGTGATTTGCTTGGTCTTACCGACCCCCACGATTTTCATTTTTACGTCTTTTAATGAAGCCATATATACCCCCCGGCCTTATGCCTGGAAGCCTTGCTTGAATGCCTCAATGGCTGATTTTAAAACCTCTTCCACGGACGCATCAATGGCTTGCTTTTCCTTAATGGCTGCGAGAGCTTCTTTTTTCACTTCGCGCATATAAGTGAGCATTTCAGATTCAAAGCGACGTATATCTTCCACAGCAACATCATCCATAAAGCCGCGAGTTGCAGCGTACATGGAGGCCACTTGCTCTTCTACAGGCATGGGCACGTACTGAGGTTGTTTTAACAATTCTACCAAGCGGGCACCGCGGTCAAGCTTAGCCTTGGTAGCAGCATCAAGGTCGGAACCAAATTGCGCAAAGGCAGCCAGTTCGCGATACTGTGCAAGGTCAAGACGCATGGTACCAGCAACTTGCTTCATGGCCTTAATTTGTGCGGCACCACCCACGCGAGATACAGAAAGACCCACGTTAATGGCCGGACGAATACCTGCGTTGAACAAGTTAGGCTCAAGATACACCTGACCGTCAGTAATAGAAATTACGTTGGTAGGAATGTAGGCAGACACGTCACCAGCTTGTGTTTCAATGATGGGCAGAGCCGTCAAAGAACCTGCACCTAACTCGTCGTTCACTTTTGCGGCGCGCTCAAGCAAACGGGAGTGGAGGTAGAATACGTCACCAGGATATGCTTCACGTCCTGGAGGACGACGAAGTAAGAGAGACATCTGGCGATAAGCTACGGCTTGCTTGGAAAGGTCATCATAGATGATGAGCGCATGCTTGCCGTTGTCGCGATAGTATTCTGCCATGGTGCAACCGGAGTAAGCAGCAATAAATTGCAAAGGTGCTGGCTCGGATGCGGTGGCGGAAATGATGGTGGTATATTCTAAAGCACCGTGTTTGCGCAAAGTATCAGTTACCAAGGCCACGGTGGACTTCTTCTGACCAATGGCCACATAGAAGCAGTGAATATCGGTTTCTTTTTGTGCTAAAATGGCGTCCACGCAAACGGCAGTTTTGCCTGTTTGACGGTCACCAATCACAAGCTCACGCTGTCCACGACCAACTGGGGTCATGCCGTCGATGGCCTTAATACCTGTAGGCATGGGCTCATGTACGGATTTACGTGCAATAATACCGGGGGCTTTGAGTTCCACTGGGCGCACTTCCGTGGCTTCTAGTGGTCCAAGGCCGTCAATAGGTTGACCAAGTGGGTTAAGTACACGCCCCATTACGGCGTCGCCCACAGGCACGGAGAAGATCTTTCCTGTACGTTTTACAGGATCGCCTTCCTTGATACCGGTATCCGGTCCAAGCAGTGCCACACCAACGTTGTCTTCTTCAAGGTTCAGAACCATGCCCATGAGGCCACCGGGGAACTCTAAAAGTTCCATGGCCATGGCATTTTGAACACCGTAAACACGAGCAATACCGTCACCTACGTACAGTACAGTACCGGTTTCACTCATTTCTACGCGTTGTTCATAATTTTGGATCTGCTCCTCAATGATCTTGCTAATTTCTTCAGCTTTGATCTGCATGTGCTATTCACCCCTCTTTATTGTCTCCCGAAGGACAGCCAATTGCGCGCGCAACGATGCGTCGAGCACTCGGTCACCAACCTCAAGCACTATGCCGCCAAGGATGGATTCATCCACCGCAAAGGTCAGCGCTATGCTCTTACCGGCTTTATCTTCCAATTGCTTTTTAATGGCAGCTTGCTTTTTTGCGTCAAGGTTCACAGCGGTGAGCACATGCCCACGAATGATTCCCTTTTCTTCATCAAGCAATTTACCATAAACGTCGGCAATTTCACGAAGACTGGAAAGACGATTTTTATCGGCTAACAAAAGGCAGAAATTGGTCACGGTGGCATCGGCTCCCATGTCGGAAAGCACTTTGCCCAAAACTTTTTTCTTTTCTTCTGCCGTTACCACAGGACTTTTAAACACCTTATCAAGCGCAGGCACACTTACCACAGC
>CAYJLO010000003.1:41155-89667 GCA_964370835.1 uncultured Desulfovibrionaceae bacterium | reverse complement strand
AATCTCAAAGTATTTGACAGAGTTCGTATGATAAAATACTCACTCGTCATTTTTTTCTTCCCAATTTCGCTCTTCACTTGTCAAGGAATCAACTCTTCGCTGATCCGTCATATAACCGCCTCATTTGGCAGTTATCGTTGCTACACGTTGCCGTTTTGGCTTTCCGTGTCGCGGAGAGTTTTTATATGCTCACCGCTTCGGCGTGTCAACAACTTTTTTTATTTTTTCAAAGTTTTTTTCAGCGTCTCTTGCGAAACTCTGGGCTGTTTTCTCAGTCAGCGCCACTTTTTCGTTGTCACGTTTTCCGTAGCGCGGAGAGGCAATCTGCCCCAAGTCGCCGACCTTGTCAACAACTTTTTCAAAACTTTTTTCAAAGCGCATTTAACTTCTGCCCTCACGAGCCGCGCTGTTTGCCTCAGCACCCCACCACACGGCGGAAGCGCAATATGGACGAAAGTGCCCCGCGGGTCAAGCACTATTTTCACTTTTTTGTAACATTATTCATAACAACCTTCTTTTATGGAAGATTTATTTACAGAAAAAGGGAGAACCTTCCCAGGCACTCCCTTTAAAAGACTATCTAACGTATGCTAGGCTTGAAGTTTGCGTAAATTCTCTTTCAATTCAGAAGCTAGATGCGCCAAATCGCGCACTGCGGCGGAGGCTTCATCCATGCCGCCACTGATTTCATCGGCTATTTCACTCACAGAGGCAGCCACTTGGCTCAATTCCTCTGAAGTGGCTGATTGTTGTTCAGCCGCCGTGGCAATACCAGTGATGAGAGATGCATTATGTTCGGCAAGGGTTTGAATTTCTTCCAAAGCAACGCCGGAGGTATTGGTAAGTTCCGTGGCATCATTGATGATTTTCACGGCCTTTTCAAATTGCTCGATGTTGGCGGCGGTGGAACGCTGAATGCCTGTGATACTGGATCCCACCTCGGTGGTGGCAGACATGGTTTTTTCTGCCAATTTACGCACTTCGTCGGCCACCACAGCAAAGCCACGACCGGCATCACCGGCTCTGGCAGCTTCGATGGCGGCATTGAGTGCCAACAAGTTGGTTTGATCTGCAATGTCGGAGATGACACCCATGACGGAGCCAATGGATTGCACTTGTTCACCCAGCGCTCTAATATCTTTCGACAATTGCACAGCCACACCGTTGACATCACCCATGGCTGTGACCACTTGTGATACCAATTGCGCACCTTCGCTGGCTTTACCTTGCGTCTCCCCTGCTTGCACACGGGCTTGCTCGGCATTGTTGGCCACTTCAAGCACGGTGGCATTCATTTCTTCAATGGCCGCCGCAGCCGAAGCTGTGCGGTCGCGCTGTGCATTACAACCATTGGTCACATGATCCACTTGAGCGGAAAGTTGCTCTGAAGCAGTGGCCACTCTATCGGCCACATCGGTGACGGTGGCGGCAACGTCTAGCATGGTACGCTGCGCTTGCTTAATGGAAGTCAAATTGGTCACCAGTAGCACGATGGATACCAAATTCCCATTTTTTGCCAACATGGGCATGGCTGTATAAGCAATATCTATATGCGCGCCTCCAGGCCTTGCCACGGTTTCATTGCTGGCAGGTTTTTTCGTACGTAAAGCCGCTTGTATGGCATCGGATTCAGTGCCGGCATCATCAAGAGTGAAAAGCTCATGGGGTGTTTTGCCCTTAAAATTTGGCCCTAAATCACTTAATGCTACGCCATTGATATATTGAGCGCGCAAATTACTATCCAACACCACCACGGGCGAAGGTAAGCCATGGATAATTGCCAACAAGCGACTTAGTACGCCATTGGTTCCGTTGATGAGATTGGCAAATTCCCCTTCAAATTTCTTGGCATCACCGCGGGCCGCAATATCCCCTTGCTCCACTTGATTTTCCAAATGTCTGTATTCCAACATGACATCTTTCAGCGCAACAGGAATGGTACGTAATGCATTGGCCAAGTCGCCAATTTCATCGCTACGATTCACATGTAACTCACCGCTTAAATTGCCCTTGGCAATCTCTTCGGCAAAATTAACACCTAACTTTAAAGAACGCACTATGGGTGTGAGTAAGAAAAACACCACCGCGATGCCCAGGAGCACTGCCACCACAAGACTCATGATGGTATGGTAAAAAATTTCATCCAGACTGGCATAAGCATCGCTTTTTACAGCGCGCACCACGGCGATCATTTCGCCGTACTTGGTGGGAGCGTGATGAAAGAGAGCCATTTCACCGGCGTCGGTGAGCAGTTCTGTGGTTTCAGTATTTTTCTCCCTTGCCCATTGTTTAAAGTAAGGCATGGGGCCCAAGGATTCATTGAAAAGCCATGCTGGATTATCGGAAACAGCAATGAGCCCCTTATCATTCAAGATAAAAGCTGCACCGCCGGCTGGTAAAGAAAGGGAACCTAGTGCTTGACCCAAAAATTCCACGGAATACGCCGCGCGCAGTACGCCTATGATTTTACCATCTTTTTTGATGGGAACGCCCACAGAAATGGTATGCACACCATCGGTACTACTCACATAGATGGAGGACACAGAAGAACGACCGGCCATGGCTTCGGTATAATAACTGCGCTGCTTAAACGAGGCACCAATCTTTTCATAACCTTCCATGGAGTTTGCTCGCACCACGCCATTTTCATCCATGAGCACAATACGGTCCACGTCTTTGTAAAGGCTCTGTTCTGTACGCAAGTCTTGCATCATGACAGCAACTTCTTCTGGCGTGGGATTATCCATGCTCAAAAAGTCTGCAATGGCAGGGTCCTGAGAAATACGCTCCACATCCTCCAGAGCGCGCTGGGCAAATTGATCCGCAGCAGCCACCAAGGCCGCCGTTTCTCTTTCAAAGGTTTTGATGATGTTTTCACCCAAAGCCTTTTCCGTGTCACTATAGGTGACATAGCCGCTGCCAGCTTGTAACACCACTATCAAAGCGATGATGGGTAGCATAAGTCTTAATTGCAATTTCATATGATTCCTCTCCTTCCGCTCGTTCATTACACAACGTGAGATATACAATGGTACAATTTCTAAGGAAACATAGCAAAAAGCTTGCTATTCGTGATGATTATTCATGGAAACATAAATGCGTAAAAACTGTGCTACATATATATCCTTGCAGTGACACTGTCTACTATAATACAAAAAAACATCAAAAAAAAATGACATTTACCGCGGCAAATGTCATTTTTCATTGGGAAAACACGGCTTACACGCCAATTATGGCATTAAATACCCATAATATTATATCCACCATCCACATAGATGATTTGGCCGGTCACAGCCGAGGATAAGTCAGAACCAAGGAACACAGCGGCACCGCCCACGTCGGCAGTGGTCACATTGCGACGTAAGGGAGCGTGTTCTTCGATGTGGGTGAAGATATTTTTAAGGCTAGCCACGGCAGAAGCTGCCAAGGTTTTGATGGGGCCAGCACTGATGGCATTGATACGCACATTTTTAGCGCCTAAGTCCACAGCCAAGTAACGCATGGAACATTCCAAAGAAGCCTTGGCCACGCCCATGACGTTATAGCCAGGCAACACGCGCTGTGAGCCATTATAGGTCATGGTGATGACAGAAGCACCGTCTGTGAGTAAAGGCTCAAAAGCCTGACACACGGCGGTGAGGGAATAAGAAGACACATCTTGCGCAAGCTTATAGCCATCGCGGCCTGTGTCTAAGAAGCGGCCTTGCAAATCTTCACGATTGGCAAAGGCTACAGAGTGAATGAGAATATCCACGCCGCCCCATTTTTCTTTCACGGTTTCCACGGCGGCGGCGATTTGTGCATCATCGCACACATCCAAAGCCACGGTGAACTCTCCACCCATTTCTTCGCTGATGGGTTCCACACGTTTTTTAATGGCATCACCCACATAGGAGAAAGCCATACGCGCGCCTTGAGCTTTAAAAGCTTCAGCCACGCCATAGGCAATGCTTTTATTGTTGGCTAAACCAAGAACAAGTGCTCTTTTACCTTGAAGTATCATACTCACCTCTTATTCCGCGTCAAAGGATTTGCCGGTGATGATTTTATATGCTTCTGCATAACGTCCGGCGGTGGCATCAACAATGTCTTGAGGCAAAGTGGGGGCAGGTGGGGTTTTATCCCAAGGCTGCGCCGAAAGCCAATCACGCAAATATTGCTTATCAAAACTAGGTTGGCCGCGACCTTCTTCATATTGGTCCGCAGGCCAGAAACGCGAGGAGTCTGGAGTCATAACTTCATCAATAAGTACTAACTCACCATTAACCATACCAAATTCAAACTTGGTATCAGCCATGAGGATTCCGCGTGTGGCGGCATATTCACGACCGGCTTCGAAAATACGCAAGGAAGTTTCTTGCACTTTCTTGGCAATTTCTTCTCCAAGAAGAGCTGTGGCCTGAGCCACGGTGATGTTTTCATCATGCTCGCCAAGCTCAGCCTTGGTGGAAGGCGTAAAAATGGCAGGTTCAATCTTGGCAGATTCTTTCATGTCGGCAGGCAAATCGTAACCGCACAAGGTGCCGGTGGCCTTGTAGTCTTTCCAGCCAGAGCCGGTCAAACAGCCACGTACGATACATTCCACAGGTAAAGGCTTAGCCTTTTTCACCAATACAGAGCGACCTTCCAACTCGTCTTTCCAAGGTTGCAAAGCTTCGGGGAATTTATTCACATCGCTCTCAATGAGATGATTGGCAATGATATCTTTAAAGCGATCCATCCAGAATAAAGTGATTTTATTAAGGATAACACCTTTATACGGAACAGGTTCGCTCATGATTACATCAAAGGCCGACATGCGGTCTGTGGTAACAATGAGTAAGGTTTCGTCATCAATTTGATACATATCACGCACTTTACCACGCGCAATCAAAGGAAAGGCGGTGACAGTGCTTTGCATAACTACTTTCATAATTTCTAATCTCCTAAATGGAAGTATACATCCTAAAACGTACTATGATCTTTTTACGCGGCATTCCATGGAACGCGCATGGGCTTCTAAGCCTTCTAAACGCGCTAAACGGGCAATGGAGTCAGCATGCTTTTGTACAAAAGCCGATGAAACTGCCACCACCGATGAACGCTTACAAAAAGTCTGCACCGAAAGGGCAGAAGAAAAACGAGCTGTGCCCATGGTGGGGAGCACATGGTTGGGGCCGGCAAAATAATCACCCACGGCCTCAGGTGAATGCGAACCCATGAAAATGGCGCCGGCATGCTTAATGGAGGGCAACATGGCCCAAGGGTCTTTGACACACAGTTCCAAATGTTCCGGAGCCACGCGATTGGCAATGGCCACACCCACTCGCATATTGGGCACCACCACAAGGGCACTCCAATCTTTTAACGCTTTGGCGGCCAGCTCTGCACGGGGCAAGGCGGCGCATTGGATGGCGAGCTCGCGCTGAATGGCCTCTGCCATGAAGGGCGTGTCCGTAATACATACGGCAGAAGCAAGGGAATCATGCTCAGCTTGAGAAAGCATATCTGCCGCCACCCACGCAGGGTTGGCAGATCCATCTGCTATGACAAGCACTTCACTGGGGCCGGCTATCATATCAATACCCACGCGCCCTTGCACCATACTTTTGGCTGTGGTCACATAGATATTTCCTGGGCCCACAATGACATCCACTGGGGACATGGTTTCAGTACCATAGGCCAAGGCACCAATGGCCCAAGCAGAGCCCATGCGATAAACTTCATCTATATCCAATAAGTGCGCCACGGCTAAAATATGCGGATTAATGCTGCCATCGGGGCGCGGTGGCGTCACCACGGCCAATTGTTTTACGCCTGCCACTTGTGCCGGAATGGCATTCATAAGTAAGCTGGAGAGCAAGGGGGTATCCCCACCCTTACCGCCGGGCACATACAAACCTGCACGATCCACCGGCACCACTTGCTGGCCCAGAATGGTTCCGTCTTCTCTGGTTAAAAACCAAGACTTTTCCACCTGAGCTTCATGGAAGGTGCGAATATTGGAAGCAGCTTCAGCAATGATGGACAAATCCTCGCTGGAAACCTGTGCCGCGCCTTTGGCAATGTCTGCGCTGTCAAGACGTAAGGTAAAAGCCTCGTCAGCTTCGGGACAATCAAAGCGCTTAGTGTATTCCAAAAGAGCCGCATCGCCGCGACTTTGGACATTTTGCAAAATTTCTTGAACAACACCGTCAACGCTTTCGCCCGTATCTTCGCGGCCTTTAAGAATAGCCTCAAGAGCGGGCCAGTCTTTTTCTGTGGTACATGTTATAATACGACAGGACATAGATTCTCCTTCAGGGCTTACCTTGGCAAGCATCCTACATATAGCTTGGGCATGTTACAGTAAGAGTTTATAAAAGTCGAGCTTTTGTGCCTCAAGAAATACATTCATTTAAGTGACACTTTTATCCTACAAAAAACACCACCATAAAATGAAAAAATTGCGAGAAAATTACAAAGCATTTTACTATGTTAAAATAAAATATCCAGTACGGGGACTTGACAGGTGGGCAAGGCTTGCTTAAAAATAGGCATCACGAAGGAGTCTTTCATGTCATCCAAAAAACCACACGAAGCTTATATGGCAGCACAAGAAGATGCCGCCGCACAAAACTTATTTGAACAAGACACAGAGGAGTTCACTCTTCCTCAAGTGCCTGAAAACTTAAATGAACTCTGCCTTGAACACATTTGCCCCAGTTGCAGTGTTAAGGAAGATGCCGACCAAACTCGCTTGCGCGCTTTGGCCGAAATGGAAAATTATAAAAAACGCCTTGCACGCGAGCATGAAGAACAATTGACCTATGCCGCAGAAAAGGTGCTTTCAAGCTTGCTCCCAAGCCTAGATAATTTAGATCTCGCTCTGCAATATGGCGGTCAAAACGAAGCTTGTAAAGATATGCTCATGGGCATTGAAATGACCCGTAAACTGCTTTTAGAAGCTGTGAAAAATCACGGACTTGAGCCTGTGGGCGAAGTGGGTGAAGAATTCACACCAGAGTTGCATGAAGGGCTCATCTTTGAAACTCGCGAAGACTTGGAAGAAAACCGCGTGAGCAATGTTATGCAACGTGGCTACAAGTTGAAAGGACGCCTTATTCGTCCTGCCAAGGTTTCCATCAGCAAAAAGCCCTAACAGGTTACTAAAAACCTGTTGAGAGTTCATATATCTACGAAGGCCTTTGTACTGCGGTATGAAGGTCTTTTTTTTGTGGATACATAATTACACCCACCTATTTTTATCTTGTTTAGCAAGAGATTGATTGTCGAGCTAACCATTTCCTTTCTGTATAGTTACAGACCCAACTTGTAAGGGCTTAAGGGTGGATTCTCCCCCCTGGCAGCCCTTATCAACCCGCCTCCCCCCAATATGCCTTGCTGTGGTCATTCCTTTCGGGATTTTTTTCTCTCTTCGCTCGAAAAAAGATGCCCTTCAGGGCTTCGGCTTACATGGTAAGCCTACGCGACACAGCTAACAAGCCGCTGAAAAAGTACATATTGCGGCGTCAGGCTTGTTTTTTACTCCAATTACGTATGTCTAATACGAGCCTTCCTTGCACTTTGCACTTTTTGAACGGCTTGTAGTTAAATCATAACAACAACCTGGATAAAATTTCTTTACATTGAGACACCTTCAACAGACTACGGAGGCAACCCCGCTTTGAGCGGTATTTCATTAACTGCATTGCTCATAGCAAAAGTTGAAGACGTACATGCACTGCATTGAAAAACGAGGACGTGATTAAATCTTTTCTGAGCGTAAGCTACCTCTCCCCCTTGTGCGAAGCACTGTAAGGGGGATGTCACGTACGCGAAACGTGGCGAAGCGGCAGTGACAGGGGGATACAGTCGGCCCTTTGGCGCTTTTGTCTCCTTTTACAGGATACGCAAGCAAAGACAGACATAATCCGACGCCACAAAAGCGCCAATGGTTGTTTTTTGTGTGATTTATTTAAATTTTCAGATTTTATACCGCTTCTTTGCCAGCACTCAAAAGATAAATTTTGCATAAAGAAGACAAAAGCAATGAAGCCCCAAACCACAAAAATCCCATCCCCACCCCCCCACATACTCTCCTCCGCCATCCCCCTCCCCACAAAAGCCCTTGCACGCGTCCTTATTTTTCCTTATGAAAAGCCATGCAAAATCTTACCTGTACACAATGCGGCACCTGCTGTCGCAAGGGCGGCCCTTTACTGCACAAGGCCGACATTCCCCTACTCACCGAGGGGCATATCTCTTTTTCTCATATCCTCACCCTGCGTGCCGGCGAACTGGCCTTTGACCCCATTTACAACAAACTCATCCCCCTGGAAGAAGAAGCCCTGAAAATTCACGGTAGCGGCGAAGTCAAACACCCTTGGCATTGCATCTTCCATAAAGATAAAAATTGCGGCCTGCACCCACAACGCCCTGCCCAATGCGCGGCTCTGCACTGCACCGACACCAGTGCCTTGCAAACCATGTATCACGAAGACAGAGCCTGCCGCGCAGATATTTTTCATGCCCAAGCCGGCTGGCAAGAATTGGTGGAAGCCCACGAAGAACAATGCCCCTTGCATCCCTTGGTTTCTCACGGACGCACCCTGCATGAGTCACAAGACAGCCACGACCAAACACAAGCCACACAAGAAATTCTGCAATGCGTGCGCTATGACATGGCCTTTCGCGAACTGTGCATGGAAAAAGCCCTGCTTCCGCAAGAAATTCTGCCCTGCCTACTGGGTCGCCCTGTGTATCACTTTATACAAAGCCTTGGCTTTGCGGCGCAGCACAATGCTCAAGGGCAGCTCGTGCTCAAAAAACTTGCCAACGCAGCATATTTTTCCTAAACCAAGACCATGACACAAGACCTTCTCCCCTTACCCATCAATGGCAGCACCCCGTGGCTTGCCCCTTTGGCCGGCTACTCCGATTTAACCTTTCGCCTACTGTGCCGCGAACACGGCGCACGCGTGGCCTGCACCGAAATGGTCAGCGCCAAAGGCTTAGTGTATAAAAGCAATGGCACCCAAGATTTACTGGCCACCACTCCCGAAGATAGCGACACTTCCCAAGGAAATTTCTTGGTGGTGCAACTTTTTGGCAATGAAGTACCTTTCATGGAAAAGGCGCTTGTGGAGCTTTTGGAGCAAGGTTTTCAGTACTTTGACCTCAATATGGGCTGTTCTGTGCCCAAGGTGAACAAAACGGGCTGTGGCTCTGCCATGCTTAGAGACCTTGACAATAGCCTTAGCGTGGCCAAATGTATGATAAAGTTGGTGGGAAAAAATGCCATGGGCTTTAAAATACGTCTTGGCTGGACCGACGAGAGCCATGTGTGGCAAGAACTGGCCTTGCGCTTGCAAGACCTTGGTGCCGGCTGGATTACCTTGCATCCTCGCACGGCCAAGCAAGGTTTCAGCGGTGAGGCCGCATGGGAGCATCTGGCCACCTTATCGGAACTTGTGCAAATACCCGTCATTGCCAGCGGTGATTTATTTACTCCGCAAGACGGCGTACGCTGCCTTGAGCAAACGGGCGTAAGCAGCGTCATGTATGCCCGCGGAGCCATGCAAAATCCGCAAATTTTTAAAGAGCATATTGCACTTTGGGAACAAGGCATGGAGCCGCAAGTGGACGCACAAGCTCTTTTTGCCCTCATTAAAAGACATATGGAACTGGCCAAGGCCTACAGCTCTGAGCGAGTGGCTTTATTGAAAATGCGCACCTTTGTGCCGCGCTATGTGCATCACTTCCCCGGCGTGAAACGCCTACGCCAAGAAATGGCCGCGTGCACGTCTTTTGAGCAATTACAAGATTTGTTGGAACAATTTTTCGCTTACGCCGCACAAAAACAGCTTTAGGAGATAGCAATGGAAGTCATCCTCGCCCGCACTGCAGGTTTTTGCATGGGAGTTTCTTTGGCCTTAAAAAAACTCGACACGGCCCTTGAAGAATCCGCCCAACAACGCATTTGCACCCTGGGTCCCATCATTCATAATCCACAAGTGCTGGAAGAATATGCCAACCTTGGCGTGCAATGCCTCACCGCAAAAGACGCTATAAGTAAAGAGGATTGCATCATTGTGCGTGCCCATGGCATTCCTCAAAGCGAAGAAGCGCGCCTTGTGCAAAGCGGTGCCACCATCATTGATGCCACCTGCCCCAAGGTAAAAAAAGCGCAGTTAGCCATTGCCAAGGCCACCAAGGTCGGCAGTGAGTTACTTCTTTTTGGTGAAGAAGACCATCCGGAAGTGCGCGGCCTTGTGTCTTACGCAGCGCATGGAGCACACGTTTTTGATTCACTGGAAAAATTATATACAATAAAGCTTGCTCCTTCCACTACTTACGTGCTAGCTTCCCAAACAACTCAAGATGGAAAAATTTTTGCAGATATAAACACATATCTGCAAGGCAAAATTCCATCATTACCGGTGCTATCTACCATTTGCCACGCCACACACGAAAGACAAGAAGAAATCATGCGCATTGCCACTGAGGTGGATGCCGTGGTGGTTGTGGGTGGAAAAGCCAGCGGAAATACCTGCAGATTGGCCGATGTGGCGGCCGCCAAGGGGGTTCCCACATGGCATGTGGAGACGGTGAAGGAGCTTGATCCAGAAAAATTTTCACTTTTTTCGCGAATAGGTCTAACGGCTGGCGCATCTACGCCGAAAAGACTTATTGACGAGGTCTACGTTTTTTTGGAAAATATCTAGCCTTTGATACAAAAAGACAAATACCCTACAGACACAAACTTTGACGCCACCAGGGAGAGCGTATGGCACAAACCAATATTCTTCTCGAAGCCGGAACCAACGAGCTTGAAATAGTTGAATTTTACATCGATGAAAAAACCCTTTCAGAAGATGGTGTAGCCCTTCCCAACGGCTATCGTGGATATTATGGCGTTAACGTGGCCAAGGTATTGGAAATTATCCGCATGCCCAAAGCCACAGAATTGCCCGAAGTACAACACCCTTGCGTGCTTGGCGCCTTTAATTTGCGCTCGCATATTATTCCATTGGTGGACCTTGGCATGTGGCTTGGCAAAGAGCCCATGGACGAAAATGAAGAGCCCAAGACCATTGTGACCGAGTTCAACTCGGTGACCACGGCTTTTAAGGTGTCCGGTGTGAACCGCATTCACCGTATTTCTTGGGAAGAAGTGGAAGCTCCTTCGCCCTATGTGTCCAAAATTTCCAATAACACCGTTATTGGCGTGGTGCACCTTGAAAATCGCATTGTCTTTTTGCTAGACCTTGAAAAAATCGTGGCCACGCTGAATCCTGCCCTTGGCTTGCGCTTTGAAGATATGGATGAAGAGTGGAACCAAGACGTGCGCCGCCGCGCCATGGTGGTGGATGACTCGGCCCTCATTCGCGAAATGTTGCGTGATCTTTTGGAAAAAGCCAATTTCGAAGTGACCATTTGTTCGCACGGCGCCGAAGCTTGGGACAAATTGTGTTCTTATAAGGCCAAAGCCGAAGCAGAAGAACGCCCCCTCACGGATTTCGTGCAAATTGTGGTTTCAGATATTGAAATGCCCATGATGGACGGTCACAACCTCACCAAGCAAATTAAAGAGGATAAATTCCTTAGCCAATTGCCCGTGGTGCTCTTCTCCTCACTTATCACCGATAAGTTGCGCCATAAGGGCGAAACCGTGGGCGCCGATGATCAAATTTCCAAGCCGGAAGTGACCTACTTGGCTCGCCGCGCTTTGGCACTCATTCAAGAAAGGGAAGAGGGCATCTTCCCCGATAATCCGCTTCTCAACAACGATTAAGCTCTTTATGCAAAAAAGCATACTGGGTGAAAACCTTTTCTGAAGAAAAGGTTCTTCCCCCAGACCCCCTTTCCAAAAAACTTCAATTGCGGCAAAATCCTACCTTAGCATGTAAGATTTTGCCGCAATGTAATTTTGAAACAGGCCTTGATTTATCTATTTGTATTTTTTTACTTTATACTATCGCTCGTCAATCTGCTGTAAAAGGCGAGTTTCGAGCCGCACGGATACAGAGAGCAACGCGTATTAAACATACATAAGCAGTTTGACTTTTTTACACTGACGACGCAGATTGCTATTTTGCAACAATCTGCGGGCTAATCCTTGGCCACCACTTCTTTGATACGACACACGCCACACACTTCAGCCGACGTGGGATAGCCACAGCACGCGCAAGGACGTAATTCCGCGCCCTGCTCTTCTTCATGCTTGGAAAAAATGGGACGACCGCGCTTTAAAAAACCTTGGTAAAAGTCAATCTTGCGCCCTGGCATGGCTTCTTCCAATTGCTGCCATAAATGCTTATATTGTGTAAAGCTGGCACCTTGGCTATAGGGGCAAGGGCCATAGTGATTTTCTATGCCCATGAGAAATGCGTAGTTGGCCGTTTCAAATTCCGTCAAACGCCACAGGGGCTTTACCTTGCAGGCAAAACCGTCTTCGGCTTCCAACTTGGGCCCTTGATCTGAAAGGTAAGCTTGATCCCAGCGAATGGTATTACTAAAAAGACGCGCCACTTCATCATCTAAATTGTGGCCTGTGGCAAGGGCAGTGAAGCCTTCATCCATGGCAACTTTATTGAAGAAGTAACGTTTAATCTTACCACAAGCGGAGCAAATGGGACGCTTAAGCTTGGCCTTTACCTCTGGAATGGCAAGGCCTTCCTCGGCCATATCCTTCACAATGAGCTTAAAGCCATGCAATTGGCAAAAGCGTTCCACCACGGCACGCGTGCCCGCCGAAGAACCGGGAATGGCAAGGTCTATATGCAAGCCTGTCACATCATAACCTTGGCGTGACAGCTCCAGCATGAGTGCTAATGAGTCCTTGCCGCCGGAAAGAGCCACAAGAATTTTATCCTCACGCGTGAACAGCTTTTGCTTCTCAATGCCCTTTTCCACTTGCTTGCTGAAAAAAGTCAAATAACAGGAGGCGCAAAATCCGGCATGGTGACTACGCAAAGAAACTACTGCCGGCTCTTTACAAACTTTACATTTCATACAGTATCCTAGAGGGCCTCTATAGCCCATATATTCTTAATTTTGCAGGTTGCTTGCCCTGTGTAAACCCTAGGCAAACACTAGGCAAGCTATTTTTTGCACAAAAAGCCCCAGCCCCTTTGCTCAAGAATTTCTTTATGCAAGGACATGTGGTCTTTTTGAAACCGGGACATAAGGGCTTCGTGGCGCATTTTCGCACTTTTCTGGCTATGTTTACGCCAAAAATCCATATTTTGTGTGCATTGCCACATATGTTCTGCCAAGGCCTTGGCATCATCGGGGGCAAAGGTAAACATCTCTCCTTGGCTCCACTCAGTATAAGGAGCCACGTCGGTACACATGACAGGAATGGATAAAGTCCATGCCCCCAAAAGCGAATGTACGGTGGTCATGGGGCCCGCGCCCACATCTTCCTGCCCCCAGGCGGCACACACTTCATGGGCGCTTTGTTGCGGTAAAATAAGTCCGTGCACCAAGGGAAGAACGTCTGCCATATCTTGCTCACCAAGCAAAGCCAAACGCTGCTCCACACCCAAACCCCGAGCTTGCGTCAAGAGACTTTCAAAATCTCGCCCGCTACCCATTACGCGCACCTCAAAGGAGGGCTCGAGCTGCTTTTCTTGCTCCCATTCCAGCAATTGCTCCATGGCTTTGAGCACTGTGGACAAGCCACCCTCTTGGCATAAAGATGTATGCACCAAAAAAAGCGCGCGCTTTTGCGGTTGTGGTGGCAAAGCAGGCGGCATGGTGCCCCACGTGCTTGCATCCAAAGCCGGCGCAATGGCATGGGCATGAGCATTGGCAAGGCCGGCATCCACCCAGATTTTGCTCATGAGAGCGCAAGGAAAAATACATTTATGAAAAGACTTCCACGTGGCAAGCTGCGCAGAAAGGCGTGTTTTTTCTTGAGGCGGTAATTCCTTCACGTCCTGTACGCATAAAGTGGCATGGGGAGCACGCCACGCGGCCCAAGCTCTGGCAAAGGACGCCGCCACCGTGGAAAAAGCATACACAAGTAAAGGGGTCTTGCGCTTAAAACGCCAAAGCAAGCCCACACGATTTGAAAAGGAAAAGGAAAGAGGAAGCACGGAAAATTCTTGCTCAAGAGCCTTTTGCCCCAAAGCACTGGAAGCAGGACAAGCCACGTGCACAGCATGCCCCTGCGCCTTAAAAGCCTCGGCCAAGGCCAGTATTTCCACCTGCCTTGTGGTCCAATTTGTGGCATCATCCAGTAAAACCACGGGCAATACTTGCGTGGGACTCTCTGGATTGAGCGAATTCTGTGAATTGGACATATCTGATGTGACCCGAGAGTCTGACGTGCCAAGTGAGTTTGACGAGTTTGATGAGTCAAGTGAGTCTGGCACAGCACGCGCGCCATCATCAGCCTTGCCTTGCCCCTGCGAGACCTTTTGAGGCTTGGTCACAGGGGCAGATTTTTTGGCAGAACTCAAAAGGCTGTCCCTTCTGAGATGAGTTTTTCGAACAAGCGTTCACGCAAAGCATGAGAGATGGCACCGGTTTGCCCTTGGGCTATGGGGCGACCTTCATAATGCGTTACGCCCACACAGAGGGGCGATGAGCCAAAAAGCAGTACTTCCTTGGCTTCCCACAGGGCTTGTTCTTCTATATTTTCGTAGGAAATGGGCAATAAGTCCTTGGCCACATCCAAAGCTGCGGAAAGCGTTGTTCCCGAGAGCGCATTGGTAAGGTGCGGACACACCAAGACATTATCTTTATTTACCAAAGCCACGTTGGCCACGGTGGCTTCTGCCAAATACCCATCACCATTGAAGGAAAAAGCCACATCCACACCGCGACTCAAGGCCTCTTCTGCCATGAGCACATTGGGTAAATAGTTGGCATTTTTTATCTTTGCCAAATAAGCTTGTTTGGCAGGAATGGCAGAACGGCATGCCGTAAGACCCTTTTCATACCAAGCCATGGGCGGCACTTTGCTTTCTATGGCAATGATATACAAAGACGTTTCAGGACATTCGGCCGGAGAAATACCAAAGCCGCCGGGGCCGCGTCCCATGAGCACGCGTATGGCACCATCGGCGCATTGGCCGGCCTTGGCCACCTGCAAAATGGCTTCTTGCACCTCTTGCCAAGAGCAAGGAGGTTGCATTTTCAAACCTTGAGCGGAACTTTGCATGCGCTCCATATGGGCTTCCAATTGGAAAAGACGCCCATTTCTATAGGAGATGCTTTCAAAAACCCCGTCCCCCCTATGACACAAGTGATCATCAAGGGGTGCCAGCATAAGGCGGGCATCGGTGCAGATGCCCCCCACCCTATGCTCATAAAAAGCCAATACTTTCTGGGCGCCTGGACGCTCCACTTGCAACATGCGTTGTAAGTAGTCAGAAGAAGTAAGAATTTCTATGTTTTTAGTCATTATTTCTCTATAAATACCGAACGATTTTCTACGCCAAGCCAGCCTTTTTCCAGCATAACTTCGGCAATTTGTACGGCGTTAAGGGCAGCACCCTTACGAATATTGTCAGACACAATCCACATGTTCAAACCATTGGCAATGGTTTCGTCTTCGCGGATACGACCCACAAAGGTATCATCTTCGCCGGCGGCGTCGATGGGCATGGGGTACATTTTCTCGCGTGGGTTGTCATACACTTGAATGCCTGGGGCTTGAGCCAAGATGGCGCGAGCTTGCGCAGCGGTGAGTTTCTTTTCTGTTTCGATGTTCACAGACTCAGAGTGCCCGTAAAATACAGGAACGCGCACGCAAGTGGCAGTTACTTTCACGCCTGGATCTTCCAAAATTTTCACGGTTTCGTGCACCATTTTCATTTCTTCTTTGGTGTAATCATTTTCCATGAAAACATCGATTTGTGGCAAGCAGTTAAAAGCAATGCGATGTGGGTATACTTCCACATCTGGCTCTTGCATATTAAACATTTGACGCACTTGCTGTTCTAACTCAGCAATGGCCTTTTGGCCTGTGCCGGACACAGCTTGGTAGGTGGACACAATGACACGGGTGATTTTGGCCGCATCGTGCAAAGGCTTTAAGGCCACCATCATTTGAATGGTGGAGCAATTGGGATTGGCAATGATACCGTTATGCTTTTCAAGGGCATGGGCATTTACCTCTGGAACCACCAAGGGGCAACGCTCATCCATACGCCAAGCGGAAGAGTTATCAATAACTACGCAACCGGCAGCCGCAGCATGGGGGGCAAACTTTTCGGAAGTGCCGCCACCAGCAGAGAAAATGGCAATGTCAAAACCTTCAAAAACATCTTCTTTTAACTCTTGCACCACAAGTTCAGCGTCGCCATATTGCACAACACTGCCGGCAGAGCGAGCCGAGGCAAAAGGTACCACTTCTGTGGCGGGGAAATTGCGTTCTTGCAAAGTTTTTAACATTTCACGCCCAACGGCACCTGTGGCACCTACAACGGCTACGCGAAGTTCTTGAGACATTTTTCTTCCTCCAAATGGTATAATACCTTAGTGTAGCTATTTACCTGCCCTAAGGTTTAGTAATCTTTCATTTTCCACTTTACCTTTGTGCCTTACTAAGGCTTCGGTATCAAAATCATAGGGCCTTTCAAACCTGGCCACAGGATTTGAAGCATCCAAAGCATGGATGGCGGCAAAGGTGCGAGTATCCATGGTGTACATATGCGACACAAGCCATGATCCTAAATAGGAGCACACCTCATGGGCTATTTGCGGGCCTTCCACCTTGGCACGTACAGCAAAGGCATTGGTCACCGCAATAAAATTTTCATGTTGCGCCACATGCTCTTCCAGCATGGGTAAATGCGCTTTATACATGCACATGATGGATTCTTCAGCTGTAAAATGCTCATAACAATAGCATTGCATTTCAGAAATTTTTTCTGCCAAAGACTCGGCGGTCACCTGTCCGTACGACTCCAATTGCAATTCACGCAACACAGCAAAAAGTCTTTTATGCTGAGCATCAAGCTCTGGTACCCCTAAAGCATACTTTGCATCCCAAACGAATGTCCGCATATGGCCTCCGATTATTTCACGTGGATTTTTTTCTAAGGCTAAGGCTCCATGTAAGGCTAGTAAGGCGTACTCTACGTATTTTTCTTTAACTGATGCAAAGCTTCAAAGGTCACCTGATCCATATTAATGATATGACCAATGAGCCATTTATTTAAAAAGTCATGCATCTCCTCCAACACCACCACGCCTTCATCTTGTACGCGCTTGGCAAAAGAGTTGGTTATCTCCACAAAGCTTCTGTGCTGCTCCATGTGATCTTCATACATGGATAATTGCTCTTTATACGGTTCAAACAGAGCTTGCTCGCTTTCAAAATGATTCACAGAGTATTGCTGCAGTTGAAGCACTTTTTCAACCACCACCGCGGAAGCCACCTCACCATACATTTCCAATTGCAACTCGCGAATGCCTTCAAAAAGACTTTTATGTTGGGCATCTATTTCTGATTCACCCACAGAATATCCATCATTCCACATATATGTGCGCATGATTCCTCCAACGGTATAAGCAAAGACTACTCTCAAGATTTAACACTGTTATACTAAGTAATTTTCTCGTAAAACTCAAGGAAAAGTCTTGGAAACAAGCTCTTGTACAAGATTTTTATCGGCCTCTAGAAAGTTTTTACACACACCTTCTTGCGGTAAAAGCCACGCTAAGCCTTGGCCTTCGGTGGCTTTAGGCTCGCCCAAAAAATCTTGCACATGAAAAAAATGTACACGCACGTGACGCTGATCATAACTGTGCTCCACCGTTTTCCAAAAATCGGCCCCTTGCACCTCAACGCCCAGCTCTTCGCGCAATTCTCGCCCAAGGGCTTGTGTTAGGCTTTCGCCAGCTTCCACTTTTCCGCCGGGAAACTCCCAACATCCGCCATGCAAAGAAGCTGCAGGCCTTTGCGCCGCAAGATACTTACCCTTGCGCCACAAAATGCCGGCCACCACTTCTATCACTTGTTTAGTCATCATCACCCAAAAGCAATTTGCGCTGTTCTTCAAAGACAGACAGCTCTTCTTCCAGCTCTGCCATATGCTCCATGAGCACCTCCACGCGGTCTTTCACCTCGCCAAAGCGCGTGAGCATGGGGGAAGCCTTGGCTGTATCGGCGTACACATCGGGATCTGCCAAGCTTTGCTCAAGCTCATCTTGCTCCAGCATGAGGGCTTCCAGTTCCTCTTCGGCGGCCTTATATTTCTTTTGCAAGGGTTGCATTTTCTTATACAACGCATTGCGTTCTTCCGCTTGCTTGCGCTTTAATTGCTTGAGCTCATCGCGAGAAAGATTAGCCTTTTCTGCACCTTGCGCAGTTGCGCTTTCCTTGCTCTTGTTGTCCTTTTCCGCAAGCTGTGCACGACGAGCCGCATCGTATTCGGCAAAGCCATTGTCATAACGCACTATGCCCGTATCCGACAAAGCCCAAGCCTCCTCGGCCACTTCTGACAAGAGCCAGCGATCGTGCGCCACCATGAGCAAGGTGCCATCAAAGGCATCCAATGCTGTAATAAGAGCTTCGCGGCTTTCCAAGTCCAAGTGGTTGGTGGGTTCGTCCAGCACCAAAAAATTACTGCGTGACAAGAACAACGTGGCCAACATGAGACGACTCTTTTCACCGCCCGAAAGGGAATGCACTTTGCGCTCAAAATAGCCTTGCCCCAGCATGAACAGGCCCAGCACGCTCATGAGCTCTTCTTCGGTGGTACGCGGATCAGACAATCGGCGAATTTCACCAAGCACCGTGCCCTCGGCGTGCAAGACATCCAATTGATGCTGGCTAAAATAGCCCAAGCGCACCAAGGAACCATTTTGCACCACGCCACCACTTTTTTCCAAACGCCCTGCCAAAATTTTTAGCAAGGTGGATTTACCACACCCGTTGGGCCCCACCAAGGCAATGCGCTGCCCGCGATAAATATTAAAAGACAGCGGCGGCCACAGGCGTTTACCGTCTTCAGGGAAGGTAAAGTCCACATCCACCACGCCTTGCACCATTTTTTCCGTGCGGGCGGCTTCGGGCCAGCTGAAATTCAAAGAGCGACGGCGTTGTTCCGGTTGGTAATTTTCCAGCTCTTTTTCCAGTTTTTTGGCCATTTTTTGGCGAGAGCCTGCCTGTCTGGCCTTGGTAGCTTTGGCGCGAAAACGATCCACAAAGGCCATTTTGCGATTGATTTCATCTTGAATACTCTTGGCTTCACGTTCTTTTTGCGCTTCTAGCTCTTCTTGCAATTGTAAAAATTGCGTGAAGTTGGCCTTACGATAAAAGGGACGCGACATACCAAGATAGAGCACATGGGTGCCCACTTTATCCATGAACATTCTATCGTGCGCCACAAAGACAAGAACACCCTTGAAGGAAAGCAAAAAGCTCTCCAACCACTCCACGGCTTCGATGTCCAAGTGGTTGGTGGGTTCGTCCAGCAATAAAATATCGGCACCGGCCGTGAGTACGCGGGCAAGTTTGGCTCTTTCGCGCCACCCGCCGGAGAGTTGGCCCAAGGGCATGGGCCACTTATTTTGCGAAAAACCCAGGCCGCTGAGCACTGCTTGAGCGCGGTGTTCAGGATTATACCCATACACAGCTTCCAATTCCGCTTGTTTGGCCATGAGCGGAGTGAGTGCCGCTTCATCGCCGCTGGCTATGGCTTTTTCCCAGGCGTCCCAAAATTCGCGCCAATCGGGTAGCGCTTCTTGCACATAGGACAACAAAGGCTTTTGCAAGGATTCTTCATCCAATTCTTGCTCCACATAGCCCATGCGGCAACCGCGCGGCAAAAGCACACGCCCGCCATCGGTGGATTCCATGCCGGCAATGATACGCAGTAAGGTGGACTTACCCGTACCATTGGGGCCGCACACGCATAGGCGCACGCCCGATTCCACGTCCAGAGAAAAGGCGTCTAAAATGGTACGCCCGCCAAAATATTTGGAAACTTCTTGTAAGGTAATTTTCATGTACTACAATAATCTATACTTCAATGTTACAGCATGCCGGCTTTTTTGTACGCGGCAATGGTTTGCTTCAGCCCTTCACGCAAAGGCATGGTGGGGGTAAATCCTAATTCATGAAGCCTTTGCCCGTGACAAAGCCATCCTTTCACCTTAGCCTCGCGATATTTATCCAAATTCCACGAAGGTGCGCGCAAGCCCAAGGGCTTGGTCACAACTCCCCAAAGGGTGCTCAACAAAGCAGACACCGCCATGATGGGCAAAGGCATTTGTAGGCAAAAAGAACGCTTACCCATGAGTCCTGCCATGATATGCCCCAATTGCGCCATGGTGACGGGCTCGCCATCGCTGCAATGATACACGCCACGAGCCTCTGGCTTCAGCGCGCATAGTATGGCTTGCACCACGTCGTGCACATGAATGACGGACACGGGGAAATCACGCCCAAAGCCGGGGCTCACCACAAGGCCTTTTTTGGCCATGGTGAAATACGGCAAAAGCCCTTTGTCTTCAGGGCCATAAATGATGGGCGGACGCAATACCACAAGGCTTTCGCCGCAATGACGCGCAAGGCTTTCTTCCGAAAGATATTTAGACCAGCCATAGGCCGATACGGGGCGCGCCATTTGGTCATCTTCCACACCGGGAAGAACTGCGCTGGGGCCCGTGGCCGCCAAGGAGGACACCAAGAGCACGCGCTCCAAAACGCCTTGTTCTTGCTCTTTGGCTATGGCTTGCCCCAAAAGGGAAGCCGCATGCACATTGGATAAATAATCTTCCCAGCGCACGCCAAAAAGCAATGCCGCCATGTGTATGACCATATGCTGCCCGCGCAAGGCTTCGGCAAGGCCTTCACCGGTGGCAAGATCTGCCTTGAACACACGCACAAAGGATGGCAAAAGATCACGGCGCGACGAAGCCCGCACAAGACAGCTCACCTGCACTTGCCCTTGTTCTGCCAAAGGGGCCAAAGCCTGTAATACATGACGCCCCACAAAGCCCGTGGCTCCTGTGAGTAAAATGTGCTTGCCGCGTATGTGTTCCAAAGAAACATCTAACATAAATTATCCAAATCCCTACGATATATGCGGTAGCGCTTGGTCATAACGCCGCCAAAATCTTCCATTAAATCATTGACCATGGTGTTATCTTCCAAAGTCCAAGAGCCTTCCACCGAAGTGAAGTGCGGCATCTTTTTGCTTTGCTCAAGCATATAATTGAAGAGCAAAAGCGGCAGTCCCAGCATGCGATATTGCTCGCGAATGCCAAAGAGAACCATGCGATAGGTGCCTTCAATTTCCTTTTTAGTGCGCCACAAATGCCAAGGAGCCGTAATACCCAGCTTACCATTGAGTCGCTTCAGCAAAGGATTCATGTCCGGCAAGGCCAGCATGCCACCGGCAGGGGTATCCCCATGATAAAAAAGCACAAAAAATTCCGGATCCAAAACGCTTTTCAGCCCTTGCACATGATTCTCTGCTTCGGCCAAAGTCATGGGAGAAAAGCCCCAATTCTTGGCCCAGCTTTCCTTGAAAATATCCAACATAGTGTGAATATCTTCGGTCATGGTGGCCTTGGTGGCGCAACGCCATGTGAACTCATTGCGCTCTTGTATGGGGCCCAGTTGCTCCTCCACCCACTGCGG
Organism: uncultured Desulfovibrionaceae bacterium; assembly: GCA_964370835.1. Classification (GTDB taxonomy): domain Bacteria; phylum Desulfobacterota; class Desulfovibrionia; order Desulfovibrionales; family Desulfovibrionaceae; genus CAYJAD01. The sequence continues at coordinate 68,096 of CAYJLO010000003.1, read as the reverse complement.
CAAGCGTAAAGCATCTTTGCGCATTTCATAGGCAAAAAGATCTTGCTCTTTGCGCATGTGCCAGCTTTCCACCAGCACAGGATAGTAAGGATGATTCCAAGGCATCATGATGCAAGGCGCCAATTCAAAACCGCCCACCAGCATGCCACAAGTATAATTGAGAGAAGGATTCAAAGGCCCGCGCATGAACTCCATGCCTTGCCCCTTAATCCATTGGGCGGCGGCATCAAAAAGAGCATGGGCAGCTTCTGTATCATCAAAACATTCAAAAAAGCCCCACCCGCCGCAACGCTCTTTGGCGTATTCATTATAGCCGGTATCCACCAAGGCCACTATGCGCCCCACAGGTTTTAAACCACGCATGGCAAGAAAAAGCTGTCTTGTGGCCTTTTGCCAAAAGGGATGCTTTTGCGCATGTAAAAGCTTTTTCTCATCCTTCAACAAGGGCGGCACCCACAAAGGCGCAGAAGCATAAATAGCCCAAGGCAAAGAGAAAAACATCTCTTCTTCTTGCACTGTGCTCACCGGTATAATGCGTACATCGGCCATAGTATCCTCAAATTTTTTATATCATCACCCTACTCATGCCCCTTTGGAACAGGCAAGTAACAGCATCATGACTTTCTTAAAAATATTCAGCGCAGGGGCTATTTGCCCTTTTCCCACCATGAGGCGTCGGGCCCATGAAACCACCAATAATGCGACGGCGTTGTCATGACCACCTCGGCAATTTCCTTGGCTTGCGGGCTGCTTATGCGCTTAACAGCACTATCCATCCACTGCAATGCAAAGGTATTGCCCTTTTCGCTTTCGCGCTTCAAATTAAAAAGCATGTCCAATTGGTCTGCGTCATGGGCCAGCGTGGCTTCAAGGCTGGCTTTTTCTTCCAGCTCATCCCAGTAGGATAAAATATCTTCCTGCAGGCCCGTGCCCTCGGTGGCATGCTTCATGGCGGCGCGCGCATTGGAAGTATTATACATTTTATTCACATAATTAAAGTCACCGGTGCGCGCTTCGGCCAAATCATGAAAAAGACACATGAACACCGTGCGCGGCACGTCGGCTCCGGCCATTTTAGCCAGCACAAAACCAATGACGCTGACCCTATGGGAATGCTCGGCCACATTTTCGCTGCCGGTGCCCAAAAATTGATACCCCGTGCGTGGTGTTAGGCGCAGCATGCCCACTTCATTGATAAAATCCACCAAACGCTGAGTCTTGTCGCGATGGCGCAAATGGGCCAAAGCATCACAAATACGAGGAGCTGTCATAGGCTACCTTTTACTTCAAATAATTTAAAAATCAGCCCTTTGCCCCAAGTGCTCCAGGAAAAAATGCACCACATGCTCATGCATAACTTCATGAGCCACTTCACGCTGTGCTGGCGTGGCCGAACCACATAAATCGGGCAAATCACGGCGTAAATCCGGCGGACATGCCGACATGAGATCTCGACCTGCCACCTCATCCACCACATAAAATTCCGTTTGCGCAGGAAAAAGCGCTTTGGCGGTGTTTTGATCCCACACTTTTTTACTGGTGTCTTTTTCCGTTTCCAGCACCAAAAGGGGCAATGTCACAGAATTCAACGCCCTTGATGTGAGCAAAAAATCGTACTTGGGCGACACTGCCACCACGGCCTTAATGCCCTGCTCCGCAAAGCTTTGCCCAAAGGCAGGCAAGGTGGTGAGCATTTTTTCCACATGTCCTTGCGCCCACGCATTGCAATAGGCTGTGGATTGCGGCACCTGCACACAATAATTATCCCAGCCCTTGGCATCCAACGTGGCTCCACCCAAAAGTAACATGGTGGTGGCCCCTGTGCCAAACCCATACAAGCCCACGCGCTGCATATCCACCATGGCGCGTACATCTTCATGGGTAGCTGCCATGTGTAAAGCCGCCTGCACTTCGTGCATTCTATCTTGCAATTGAGACCAGCTAAAATTTTGCGTCATGCGCTGCAAATTATCATTTTTATGATCGGGAGCCATGACCACAAAACCCAAGGAAGCCAACAAGGACGCGCTTTCATGATAGGAAAAACGCGAAGCCGCTGAATCATGAGACAAGATTATGAGCGGAAAAAGCCCCTCGGCGGCTTTGCCAAAGCGCACCACATTGAAACGCCACGGCCCATAAGACGTACGCGAAGGTTTGCTTCTGGTGGGATACCACACATTCACATCCACACGCACTTCTTTTGCCGCATCCCAATGACCAATGGTCATGAAAGCCGGAGAAAAGCTGGGCTCCACAGCCCACACGTTGGAACAAAAAAGCATAGAGCTTAAGCACCACAAAAAACATACAGCCATGCGGTGCGCCGCTCTTTGAAAAAGTTTTTTCTTCATGCCCACCTTTGGCATTATGTATGGCTGATGACCGTGCCTAGGGCTTCATCTTGCAACAGATACCGCTCCAAGGAGGCTTCGGCGCGACCGTCCAAAATAAGAGCGCGCTTACAACCGGCTTGCAAAGCGTGTAGGCAAGAATCCACCTTGGGTATCATACCGCCATGAATGATATTTTCTTCTTTAAGCTTGGCAATGGTGGCCGTATCTAGAGCTGGCAAAAGGTTTTTATCCCCATCCAGTACACCGGGCACATCGGACACTAAAACAAAATAATCGGCCTGCATGGCTCCGGCTATGGCACCGGCCGCCGTATCGGCATTGACATTGAGGTTTTGCCCTGCGGCATTGGTCACCACAGGCGCAATGACAGGAATATACTGAGCCTGCAACAAAGCCTGCACCACGCCATCATTGACCTTATGCACCTGCCCCACAAGGCCCAGCTCTGCACGTTCCACTTCGCCCTGTAAAAGATTGCCATCGATGCCGCAAATGCCCACGGCATGGCCACCGGCTTCCTTGAGTAAGGATACCACAGATTTATTCACTTGGCCTAGAAGCACCATTTCCACCACGTCCATGGTTTCAGGCGTGGTCACACGCAAACCATCCACAAAATGGCTTTCTATTTCAAGGCGCTTAAGCATCTTATTCACATGGGGGCCGCCGCCGTGCACAATGACCACGCGCATGCCCTTTTTCACCAAGGCCACAATGCTTTTGGCAAAAGGAGCACGTAGGGCTGCATCATCCATGGCATGACCGCCGTATTTCACAACTAAAGTAGACATGATTATCCTCGTAATGCGCTTAAACTTGCGGAGCCTTGTCAGACAAAGTGGCCACCATGACGGCCTTGATGGTGTGCATGCGGTTTTCCGCTTCATCAAAGGCCACGTTGGCAGGAGATTCAAACACAGAATCATCCACTTCCATGGCTTCAATACCGTATTTTTGATACAGGCTCTCACCGATTTCCGTATCTCTATTATGGAAAGAAGGCAAGCAATGCAAGAACTTACACTGTGGATTACCCGTAAGCTCCATGGTTTTTTGCGTCACTTGATAATCACGCAAGCGCTCAATGCGCTCTGCCCATACGCTTTCCGGTTCACCCATGGACACCCACACGTCGGTGTAAATGAAGTCGCATCCGGCCACGCCCTCGGCAACATTGTCTGTCAGGGTGATTTTTGCACCGGTTTCAGCGGCGATTTTTTGCGCAATTTCCACCATGGCAGGATCAGTTTGCGAGCCTTCCGGCGCAATGGAACGGAAATTCATACCCATTTTTGCCGCGCCAATCATGAGCGAATTGCCCATATTGTAACGCGCATCACCTATATAAGCGAAGGTCATTTTCTCCAGCGGCTTATCGCAATGCTCTTGCATGGTCAAAAAGTCCGCCAAAATTTGCGTGGGGTGATATTCATTGGTAAGGCCATTCCACACGGGCACGGAAGAATATTCTGCCAGCGTTTCCACAAGATCTTGGCCAAAACCGCGATACTCAATGCCATCATACATGCGTGCAAGCACCCGTGCCGTGTCGGGCATGGATTCTTTTTTACCTATTTGCGAACCGGATGGCCCCAAGTAGGTGGTGAAAGCTCCTTGATCGCGTGCAGCCACTTCGAAAGCGCATCGCGTCCTGGTGGAATCTTTTTCAAAGAGGAGAGCAATATTCTTACCCTGTAAATACTGAACTTCCTGCCCCGCCTTTTTGGCAGCCTTTAAATGAGCAGATAAACGTAAAAGATAGGCTATCTCTGGGCCGCTAAAATCGAGTAATTTTAAAAAATCTCTCTTGTATAATTGCATGGTCTTTCCCCCCTTACGCAATGTGGCATTGAAAAAGAAAGGAGAAACATAGACTTTTTATGCCAGCGTGGCAAGAAGTAAGTGCCATGGCTCTTTTGCATGGCCTCGATTCGCACGGGCATCTCCATATATATGCGCAAAACTCTGCCTCAAAAAAATGCTCGGACAAATACGCATCACACAAAGAATTGACATACGCCCTTGACTATATCAATTTATCTTGATATTGTTTTATATCATCTTCAACAAGGACGGCATATGAAAATCATTGAGCTCTTACAAAATACCCAAAAGCCCTTTTTTTCCTTAGAGTTTTTCCCCCCAAAAAACACTGACCAATGGCCGGATTTCTTTGCTTGTGTGGAAAGATTACGCAGCCTTAATCCGCTTTTTGCTTCGGTGACGTATGGTGCCGGTGGTTCTTCGCAAGACAATACCCTTGAGATTGCCAAGCGTTTGCGCGAAATGCAGCTGGAGCCCATGGTACACCTCACCTGCGTGGGTGCCAGTTCTGCCAAGATCAATGATTTTTTACAAAGCCTCAAGCAAAGCGGCATAGAAAACGTCTTGGCCTTGCGCGGCGATGCCCCCAAGGGGCAAGAAGAAGCTTGTGCCCAAGCTGCCCTTGAAAGCGGATTTCGCTATGCCGAAGATTTAGTGCGCTATATGCGCCGTGTGGAGCCCAGCATGGGCGTGGCCGTGGCCGGTTATCCTGCGCCGCATCCACAATCGCCTTCCTTTGCCTTGGACAGAGCCTACACCCTGTCTAAAATCCGCGCCGGTGCTGATTTTGTGGTGACGCAGGTGTTTTTTGACGTACGTGAATATTTTGACTTTGTGGATGCTCTACGCCAAGAGCGCATTCATACGCCCGTCATTCCCGGCGTTCTGCCCATACAAAGCCTTGCTTCGTTGAAAACTTTGCTTTCCATGTGTGGTGCCAACATTCCCGGCAAGTTGTATTTGGAGCTGGAAGCGGCCCACCAAAAAGGTGGCGAGGAAGCCGTTCGCGAGGCAGGCCTCACCTTTGCCATTGACCAAATACGTCAACTCATCGAAGGCGGCGCTCCGGGTATACATTTATATACGCTCAATAAGGCGGATTTGTGCTTGCGCTTGGCTGACGCTGTTAAGAAATATGTTGGTTAGCAGGCTGTTGAAGACTTTTGGGGTTGGGGTAACGTAGAACCCGCGTCATCGAGGATATAAAATAGGCATTTTGGTGTTTTGGGTCTGGGATAACGTAGGATTCTCATCACCGAGGATATAAAAGACGTTAACGCATCATAGTGTTTTATTTGAAAGTGGCTTCACGGGGGGTGTGCCCCCCTGCCAGCCCCTTTCCAACCCCGGCTCCCCCCCTCACAGTCTGGCAGTTGCCATCCCTACGTTATCTTTGTTCGCTTTCGCTCCAAAGGATGCACTTCGGGGCAGTGCGAGCCAAGGTCTCGCCCCGCAGCACTGCACAGACTTGTTTCTCCTTCGAATGTTCATTCTCCTTCCATGAAGATGCGAAGAATCTCGCTGACCACTGAAAACCTAACCACAATTTATTTCTTTCAAAAGAATACCCTGTAGCAATTAAATAACTCCTAGTATTGACCTTCTTACAAAATCAACATCTTATTAATGCTTTTTCCTTTCACGGAGACGGGATGGATTCGCTGACTATTGGAGTATTATACTTATGGCGTTTTACGATTGCTTATTAGTCATGGCGAGTATTATTCGTGGACATATTGATTTCGCAGAATAAAGAATTTTTGCGTTGAGGGAGATTTCAAAAGCCGTCGCTGTGTCGCGAAGGCTTACCTTGTAGGCCGTAGCCCTGTAGGGAATCTTCTGAGAGCGCACGCGAGCAGAAAGTCCCGAAAGGTGAGACCACAGCAGGCTTATGCGGGGGAGCGGGATTGTAAGGGCCGGCGGGGCGGCTAGCCCCAAGAGGTCCTTGCCCCTGCGCGGGAGCGCAAAACGATAAGATATTACATTATAAAATAGCTTCCATACACAAAGACATACAAAAAACGCAACATCCAGCACCCCGTGCCCCTGCGCGGGAGCGCAAAGTGATAAGACATTACATTATAAAATAGCTTCCATACACAAGCACATACAAAAAACGCAACATCCAGCACCCCTTGCCCCCGCGCGGGAGCGCAAAGCGATAAAACTTTAAATTACAACAAAGTTTCCATTTTTGAATGCGTCAAAAAAAAGCCCCGCATTGCAGAGCTTTTTCATTCTACTTTAGTTATTGTTTACTAAAATGCTGTTCAACATAAATACGCGCCCTAAAATACCTTGTGAGTATATCTTGCGCGTAGGTTTTATGGGTACCGCCCACATAAGCTTTCATGGTGCGGAAAATGTCTTGATCGAATCTGTCAAAATATTCGCGCATGATTTCCGTACCAATGCGTATGCCCGTATCAATATCATGCAAATCCATTTCTTTTTTACCAATGCGTTTGAGCTTTTCATCGTGGTATTTATAAATAACCTGCATGGGCCCTCGTGCATTGGCCGAGGAATGCGTAGAAGCATCAAAGGAGCTTTCGCGCCAAATAATGCTTAAAAGAAGTAAAGGCGGTATGGAATACTCTGCTCCCCATTTGGAAACGGATTGAACATATGTGTCCAACAAGGCGTCGCTTATGCGAATGTGCGGGAAAACTTCTGAAAAGACGACCTTTAGCTTATCGTGATCTAAAATATACTCTCTACGCTTAATGTTTTGTTCAAGAGTTTTATTAAGATTGCGTTCTACTTCTTGGTAGTTTTCATAATCTGCAATGCTAATGACCTTAACATTGGGTGGTAATGCATACTTTTTCCATGCATAACCAAAGCCTGCTGCACCTGCAGCCAGCACACAGAATAAGAAAATACATGCCTTTGTGGCTCCCGACATGCTGGAAGCGTTACTTACAATAAGTTTGCCGTCATGAAAGCGGTACTGTTCACTCATACAAGTCCTAAATGTTTTAACCCTGTACTCTCTTTTTACAAAAAGTTGCCAGAGCTATTCCGAAAAGCATAAGCCCACCTCCCCAAACATGTAGTAAGGTGACTTGCTCCCCTAATATAAGCACGCCTTCCAAAGCCGTAAAGAGTGGAATGGAATAATAAATCATCCCGGCAGTGACAGGGCCAAGGGCATCAATGGCTTTAGCCCATGCTAAATAGGCAATACTTGAGCAACCAATACCAGAATAGAGCACAGCAATACTCACATCTGTATTCCAAGTGAAGCTTGGTAATGTGTGCATTTCCCAAAAAAGAACAGGCAAACAAAAGACAATTCCCAAAGCGAAGGTACTGGCAATGAAAGATGTGGCAGAAATGGCACTGGGTCTATAGCGCGAAAGAAATGAATATAAACCAAAGCTTGATACGCCGGCTATGCTCCACAAATCGCCCATGCTTATGCGAAAATTCAAGAGATTGTCCCAATCCCCACGGGAGATAAGGGAAAATAAACCCACCAAAATAATGATAAGACCCAACATACGCCGCGTGGTAATGGGCTCACCGCAAAAAATACGCGACAGCACCATGATAATGATGGGCGCAGAGGGCACAAAAAGCACCATATTTATGCTGGAAGTGGTGCTCCCGGCCTTGTAGAAAAAGGCATTGAGGCACGTTACCCCCACAAAACCCATGAGGGCCAAATACGGCAGATGACGCTTAAGTAAAGCCCACTCTCGGCGCACCGGCCCCACGGCAAAGGGCACAACACATAAAAAAGCCACCACCCAGCGATAAAAATTCATATGCATGGGGGGTATGTCAAAGGCTATGGCCCTAGCCGCAACAAAATTTCCGGCCCAGAGCATGACAGCAAAGAGCGCCAGAGCAAAGCCTTTGGTTGTTGTATCCATACTTACACGCGTGCGCTCTTATGAAAATCAGCCCAGGCCTCCATGAGCAAGCGTAAAGCATTGCCCCTATGGCTACGGGCATTTTTTTCTTCCTTTGAAAGCTGCGCTGCGCTGCAATCAAGGCTGGCATCATAAAAAACAGGATCATAGCCAAAGCCATTACTACCCTGCGCACATGTCAAAATACTTCCTTCCCAAGTGCCGCGCACCACCATATGCTCCCCTTGTGGAGTGCAAGCTGCCATGGCACACACAAAACGCGCCGTGCGTTTGGCTTCGGGCACATCTTGCATTTCATGCAAAAGTTTACGCATATTACGTGCATCTTTACTTTCGTTTTCTAAAGACTGCCAATCATCACTGTAACGCGCTGAGTACACTCCGGGGCGTGCATCCAATGCATCCACCTCTAAACCGGAATCATCGGCAATGGCCACATGACCTGTTTTTTTCGCCACATAGTGGGCTTTAAGTAGCGCATTTTCTTCAAAGGTGAGGCCAGTTTCTTCCACATCCTCAAAGGATTCAAAGGATTCAAGACCCAAAACGGTGAGGCCATACACTTCTAAGGCGTGGGCCAATTCACGAACTTTTCCTGCATTTCTGGTGGCAAGAACTATGGTATTTTGCATGTGCTTTCCTTACATATTTTTCCTAGCTTAAAGACTATACAGAAGGCATAGGAACATTGTATAGAAGTGCAATAGCTGTTTTTAACGTAAAAAGCAAAAGGGAATCATTCGTATGGCACAAAATGCTCTACCTCTTTGTTCTATGGACGACGTAAGGACTTTTTTATCCACATTTCCCACCGTGGCCTCTGAAGATGTGAGCCTGCTGGAAGGCCTTGAAGGACGTATCTTGGCCGAAGATTTAGCCGCAGCCGATACCGTGCCTTATATGCACAGAGCCAACGCCGAAGGCTATGTGGTGCGCGCCGAAGACACTGTGGGTGCCAGTGCGGAAAATCCTCTTACGCTACAATGCATAGGGCACTGCTCTGTGACGCATATCCCGCAGGATGTGCTTGGACAAGGCCAGTGCATGAGCATTGTCATCGGCGCCGTATTGCCTAAAGGTGCCAATGCCATCGTTGATACGGCACATGTAAAAATATTAGACGCCACGGGCTTACAATGCCAGCGTATCCAAATAGATACCGCCGCTCAGCCCATGAATAAAGTGGTGCCTCGCGGTGAAGATGCCACCTTTGGCACATGCTTATTACCTGCCGGCACCTGCATTCGCCCCTTGGACGTGGGCCTTTTGGCCTCTTCCGGCATGCATGAAGAAGAAGTGGATTTAGATTGCCTTGTGCATGGCATCATGCGCCATACGGTACACGTGCAAGCCCATAAAAAACCGCAAGTGGCCATCATATCCACCGGCAATGAGGTGGTGCCCGTGCACGCCGAAGTGAGAGAGGGACAAGTGCGCGACGTGAATAGTCACACCCTTGCCTCCTTGGTGCGCGAAGCCGGCGGTATGCCCCGTTTTCACGGCATTGTGCCCGACTCCCTAGAAAAAATCACCGACACCCTGGAACGAGCCCTGCTCAGCTCTGCTCACATGATTATCATTTCCGGTGGTTCTTCTGCCAGCGCGCAAGATCAAACCCTCAAAGCCATGCAAGGCCTACCAGAACGCCATGGCATTGAAGTGGTTTGTAAAGGTATAGCCATCTCACCCGGTAATCCTTTTATTTTAGCCAAGGCTCATGACAAAACCATTTGGGCTGTATCGGGCCAAGTGACGGCGGCGCAAATCATCATGTATATTTTGGGTCAGCCCTTTTTACGTCATTTACAAGGTTATCCCAACCCCTTTAAGCAAGAAAACCCTTTCTCGTTCAAGCAATGCACAGCCACCATGGCCTGTCATATGCCTTCTGAGTTGGGTCAAGAAGAATATTTACGCGTTCGTTTGGAAATTAAAGAAGACGATTCCATTGTGGCCCATCCCGTATTGGGGCTTTCCGGCGTTTTGCACACCATGACCGTTTCCCACGGGCTTGTGCGCATTGAAGCAGAAAAAGACTCCTTGGCCAAAGGAAGCACCGTGCGCGTCTTACTTTTTAGTTAAGCAATGCTAAAGAGCGTATATACTGCGACAAAAAGACCTTTTATCGTACATAACATCTTTTCCCAGTAGCAATACTGTAATATTTAACCCCAAAAATACTATGCAATCATTAGTTATATCCTTTTTAGGGCGCGACTGCCCCGGCGTTGTGGCGGCTGTTTCTTCACTTTTTGAGGAAGCACTTTGTGACATTATCATGGTTTCGCAAACCATTTCCAATGGCGAATTTGCCGCCATTTTCACTGTGCTGGCTCCAAGTCCTGTGACGGTGGAGAGTTTGCATGACCACCTCACCGCTGGCCTTGCCGCCAAAGAGGTGGATCTTTCCGTCATCGTGCGTCCTGCCATTGGCGAAGCATGGGGACAAACCATGCCCAGTTCTCCCTTTGTGGTCACAGCCCATGGCCCCAATACCACGGGCCTCATGGCAGCACTGTCCACAGTATTTGCCAATCATAAGGTGAATATTGAGAATTTAAAAGCTCTTATGAATGAAGATGGCGAAAATAATGCCCTTTTTGTTTTTGAAGTCATGGTGCCCGAAAGCGTGGACTTCCAGATTTTGCGCCAAGACCTTACCACACAAGGCGAAAAATATTCCTTGCGCATCAGCGTGCAACATAGGGACATTTTCGAGGCCATTCACCGTATTTCCCCCATGTAAAAAGGAAAAAACATGCTTTCAGATCGCGAAATTATCAGCACCCTCAATATGCTGCGCAATGAACATTTGGACATGCGCACCGTGACCCTTGGCATCAGCCTTTTTGACTGCCAAAGCCACGACATTGACGTTTTTACATCCAATATCAAAAAGAAAATCCACCATCATGCCAAAACTCTCGTGGCCACCTGCAATGAAGTGGGTGATAAGTACGGCATCCCCGTGGTGAATAAGCGCATTAGCGTGAGCCCCATTGCCGTGGTGGGCGGACCCTTTGACGCTTCGGGCATGGTGCGCATTTGCCAAGCACTGGACGAAGCCGCACAAGAAGCCGGTGTGGACTTTTTAGGTGGCTATAGTGCCTTGGTGGAAAAAGGTTTTTCCCGCGGCGACAGAGCCCTTTTGGAATCTTTACCCGAGGCCCTTGCCAGCACAGGGCGCATTTGTTCTTCCATCAATGTGGCTTCTTCACGCGCAGGCATTAATATGGACGCCGTGGCCCTCATGGGTGAACAAGTGCTCAAAACCGCCCAAGCCACCGCAGATCGTGACGGCATAGGCTGCGCAAAATTGGTTATTTTTGCCAATATTCCGCAAGATGTACCCTTCATGGCCGGCGCTTATCTTGGCGTGGGCGAGCCGGATGTGGTCATCAACGTGGGCGTATCCGGCCCCGGTGTGGTGAAAAAAGCCATTGACCGCGCCATCACAAGAGCCAGGACGCAAGGCGAGCCCTTTACCCTGTTGGATGTGGCCGATGTCATTAAGCGCACCGCCTTTAAGGTGACACGCGTGGGCGAAATCATTGGTAAGGAAGTTTCCAAACGCCTTAACGTGCCCTTTGGCGTGGCTGACCTTTCGCTGGCTCCCACCCCTGCCGTGGGCGACTCCGTGGGTGAAATATTTGAAAGCCTTGGCCTGTCTCACATTGGCGCGCCCGGTAGCACCGCTGTGCTTGCCATGCTCAATGACGCCGTGAAAAAGGGCGGATCCTTTGCATCTTCCGCCGTGGGCGGCCTGTCCGGTGCTTTTATTCCCGTTTCAGAAGATGCCAGCATAGAAGCCGCCGCCAACGCCGGTTTGCTCACCCTTGAGAAACTGGAAGCCATGACCTCGGTCTGCTCCGTGGGCCTCGACATGATTGCCATCCCTGGTGACACTTCTGCCAGCACCATTTCCGGCATCATCGCCGACGAAATGGCCATAGGCATGATTAACAATAAGACCACCGCCGTGCGCCTTATTCCCGTGCCCGGCAAAAAAGTGGGCGATACGGTGAACTTTGGCGGACTGCTTGGTAAAGCTGGCATCATGGCTGTGCCCCAAGGCGATGCGTCCAATTTTATCGGTCTTGGTGGGCGCATTCCTGCCCCCATCCATAGTTTGAAAAACTAATAAATCAAGCTTATTATATGCAATTTCTTTTGCCATAACCAGTACAGCTTTTACATAAATCCCCCTGCGAGCTTCCATCTTATGGACTTTTAAGGGGGATTTTTTTATTCTAACGCCATGCAAAATACCCTACACCACGGTTTAGAAAGATACCTCCTCCCCGAAGAACTGGAAAAATTGCGCGCCGCCAGAGTGGGCATTGCCGGTGCGGGGGGCTTGGGCTCCAATGTGGCCTTGCTCTTGGCCCGTTGCGGTGTGGAGAACATGTTACTTGTGGATTACGATACGGTAGAAGCTTCCAATCTCAACCGCCAATGTTTTTTTCCGCGTCATGTGGGTAGCCCCAAGGTGGAAGCCTTACAAAACATCCTTCTGGAGCTCAATCCACACATGCAGGTGCACTGCCACAATATGCGCATTACGCCTGCCAATGTGCAAAGCCTGCTTTGCGAAGCTCCCCTTTGGGTGGAGGCTTTGGATCAGCCACAAGATAAGCGACTTTTCGTGGAATCGGCCCTCATGGCGCAGAAATTCACCGTGAGCGCATCGGGCATAGCCGGTTATGACGGCCCTGCCATGCAAAAACGCAGCATGGGAAAATATTTGGTCATGGTGGGGGATTTTTCTTCCGACATAGACAGATTGCCTCCACTGGCTCCGCGCGTCATGCAAGCGGCCGCCATGCAAGCTGACGCCATGCTGGCGCATATACTCAATGGCAAATAACGTTCACTTGGGAAAAATCTTACATAAAAAGTATGTAAGTCCCAGTAAATTCCTTTGCAAAAAACCATTTTCTTGCTATTCTCTACTTGCTTCATAGTATCCCTGCACGGCATAACACACCATCTGTAACAAGCTGACATCAGTGAGGGCACCATGGGATTAGCGTTGTATGGCAAAAAAAATCTTCGGCAAGCTTTTTTCTTGCTGAGTATTTTTTTGTGCGCGCCATGTATGCCATGCGTCATAAGCGACACGGCCCATGCCAATGCTCACCCCGCCTCCCCCAGTCAACTCAGCTCTTTACCACAACGCATTATCGCAACAGCTCCGCAACCATCACCGCAACCCACAGTTGCCTGCCCTTGGCAACGCTTGGAAGCGGGACTTGAATACGCTTCGTTACCTTTACAAAAAGATTTGCACGCGCAATTGGAAGTTTTGCGTTTTTCACCCAAATATTTTGACTTTGTATTGCACAGCATCAGTGAAAACAATACCGCGCCGCAAACCTTGAGCCATTGGGCTGAGAAAAATAACTTGGTGGCGGCCATCAATGCCAGCATGTATTTGCCCGATGGGCGCACCAGCACCGGATACATGCGCAGCCATGAATACGAAAACAATAAACGCATTGCCAAGGCCTTTGGGGTTTTCTTTTTGGCACAACCAAAGGACACCAAAGCAAACATACCCACGGCCACACTGTTGGAAAAAAACACGGAAAATTTTGAAAAAACACTACAGCAATATAACATTGCGGTGCAAAATTACCGTCTCATCAGTGCCAAGAGAAACATTCTTTGGTCAGCCAATGGGCAAAAACATTCCATAGCCGCCGTGGGCATGGACATACAGGGCAATATTCTTTTTTTACATTGTCGTCAGCCCATAGAACCCAGCGTTTTTGCCAGCGAGCTTTTACGCCTCCCCTTGCAATTGGGCCCCGTCATGTATGTGGAAGGTGGCGCACAAGCGGGCATGGTTTTGCGCCATGAACAGAAAGAAATTTTTTGGGGCGGACGCCATCCGGCAGATATTTTCATGGGCACAGTGGGCGTGGCTCTACCCAATATTTTAGGTGTGGTGAGGAAAAAGACTAGTAAATGATAATAATTCCTAATAAATATAGCTATCTGGACTTATTGCTCTTTTTTTAAAAAAAGCTAGACAGCTCACCCAAAGTAACGTAGCTTGTTCCATGGCTCCTTGAGCCTTTATCCTTTGAAAATAGAGAAGATAGGCTTTTCTATCTCGCTGTTTTTATAAGTAATAAACCAAAAAGAGGATTATCATGACACAAGTTTTAGAAATGTATGCTTGCACCAAATGTGCTAATATTGTGGAAGTTATCCATGCCGGCGAAACCGCCCTTGCTTGCTGTGGCGAAGACATGAAACACCTTAAAGAAGGTGTGACAGATGCCGCACAAGAAAAACACGTGCCCGTGGTTGAAAAAACCGCCAACGGTTATAAAGTATCTGTGGGCAGCGTGGCTCACCCCATGGACGAAAAGCATTATATTGAATGGATTGAGCTCATCGCCGACGGCGTAAGCTACACCAAGTTTTTACAGCCAGGCCAAGAGCCTGTGGCAGAGTTTTGCATCACCGCCGACACTGTGACGGCTCGTGAGTATTGCAACCTTCATGGTCTTTGGAAATCTTAATTAAAAGAGGTTATTATGCAAAAGTACACATGCAATCTTTGTGGTTATGAGTATGATCCCGACGCCGAAGGTAAAGCCTTTGAAGATTTACCTGAAGATTGGGTCTGTCCTGTTTGTGGCGTAGATAAAAGCAACTTTAGCCCCAGCGAATAGATACTATCCGCTTAAAGGCCACTACACGTTGTCTTTAAAATGCTGACAAAGTTTACTGGGAGAAAACCTTTTACAACCAAAAGGCTTTCTCCCAGACACTATATTGCACTCTATTCCCGTAAAACTCGAAACTCGCTAGCGGAAAAGCTTCGCGCCTTCGGCTAAGCTTTTCAAAAAACTTTACTTGTGGCAACCCACCTATCTGTACAAGATGGTTTTTGGCGTTACCTTTATTTTCACCCCCTCCTCCAAAGTGAGTAACTATGCAACCCGTAGAAATTAAAAAAGATATTTATTGGATTGGCGCCGTTGATTATGATAACCGTGACTTTCACGGCTATTCTCTTTCCCCTCGTGGATCCACGTACAATGCGTACATGATCAATGATACCAAAAAAGTGGTAATAGATACCGTATCTCACCACATGGCCGGCACCATGCTTTGCCGTTTGGCCAAAATTTGCCCGCTGGAAGAAATTGACTACCTTATTTGCAATCACTTGGAGTTAGACCACGCCGGTGCTTTGGCCGAAGTTGTGGAGCGTTGCAAGCCAGAAAAGATTTTTGTATCCACCATGGGTGCCAAGTCCCTCGAGGGCTACTTTCCCGCCAAGGATTGGCCCATTCAGGTGCTTAAAACCGGCGACACCATCAACATTGGTCAAAGAAATTTGCACTTTGTGGAAACACGCATGCTCCATTGGCCCGACAGCATGGTCACCTATGTGGCAGAAGATAAAGTGCTCTTTAGTAATGATGCCTTTGGCCAAAACATTGCCTCCACCCAGCGCTATGGCGATGAATTTTGCCAAGAGCAAATCATGCAGGCCGTTAAAGAGTATTATTACAACATAGTACTGCCCTTCTCTACGCAAGTTATCAAGGCCATTGACAACTTGAGCAGCCTTGAAATTGATATGATTGCCCCAGACCATGGTCTTATCCATCGCGGCCCTGAGTCTGTGAACTTCATCATCAATGCTTATAAAGAAATGGCATTACAAAAGACGCAAAAACGTGCTCTCATTGTATATGATACCATGTGGCATACCACGGAAAAAATGGCGCAAGCCATTGGCTCCGGTTTGGAAGAAATGGGCGTGCCCATTCGTCTCATGTCGCTCAAAAACAATCATCACAGTGCTGTCATGACCGAATTGGCCGACTGCGGCGCCGTTATTGTGGGTAGCCCCACGCACAACAACAACATATTGCCCTATGTGGCCTCCATGCTCACCTATATGAAAGGTCTGCGCCCGCAAAATCGCGTGGCTGCGGCCTTTGGCTCCTACGGCTGGTCCGGAGAAAGCCCAAAGATTGTGCATGAATGGCTGGCCTCCATGGGTATGGAAATGGTGGGCGATCCCCTCAAGCATCAATGGGGTCCCAATCACGATATGCTCAAGGCTTGCCATGAGCTAGGTAAAAACGTGGGCGAGGCTCTTATCAAAAAAATTGCCTAAATAAACACTTTACGATAGGCTGATGAAAACGTGCTTTTCATCAGCCTTTTTTTAGGCCCACAAGGCGCGCATCTCAATTATAAAGGTAACAGCGCTCTATGCCCTTAAATATTGCCATTTTAGCTTCCGGTAGCGGAAGCAATGCCCAAGCCATTTTTGATAAAATCCAAAGCGGCGCCTTGGATGCCAAGGTGAGCCTTGTCATCACCAACCGCCCCGGTGCCAAAGTCTTGGAAAGAGCCCAAAAGCTTTCCATCCCCACCCTCGAATTGGATCATAAGGCCCATGCCGACCGCGAAAGCTTTGACGCGCGCTTGGTTGAGGCCTTGCAAGAATGCGGTGCAGACATCATTGTGCTTGCCGGCTACATGCGCATTTTAACACCGGTGTTCCTCAATGCCTTCAAAGACAAAGTCATCAATGTGCACCCAGCCATTTTGCCCAGTTTTGTGGGAGCCCACGGAGCCGCCGATGCCTGCGCTTACGGCGTAAAAATGTCCGGCTGTACGGTGCATTTTGTCAACGAAGAAGTGGACGGCGGTGCCATCATTGCCCAAGCGGCCGTGCCAGTGCTGGAAGATGACCAAGCAGATACTTTGCAAAAGCGCATTCAAGCCTTGGAACACAGACTCTTTCCACAAGTTATACAGTGGCTTGCGCAAAACCGCATTGCGGTTAATGGCAGGCATGTCAGCCTCGCGCCAGGCACAAGCAAAGCCGCCCCTGCGCCGGATTTCCCTTGTCTCATTTGGCCGGCCTTGGAAGGAGATTTTTAATCACCTTGGTCACAATAACAAAAAGTATATTTTTAAAGGAAGAGAAAAGTCCTTTTTAAGAAAAGCTCTTTCCCTCATTTTTCCCAAAACTTTTAAGGAGAATATATGCGCACTCTTTTACGCTCATCCCTTCTATGTTTTGCCTTAAGCCTCACGGGTGTTGTCGCCATTAGCGCAGTGTCCATGGCCGCAGAAGCGCCTAAAGCCGGCCAAGCCAAGGCCAATACCCCTGCCAAGCTGGAAATGCGCAGCACACAAGTGAGTGTGAGTCATGAAGGCGTGGACACCATAGGCATTCAGCTGGCAACACGCCTGAAAGAACTGTTCAATGTGAGCAATCTTTTTCAACTCAATGAAGAAAATGCCCCCAAAATCCGCCTTGTGGTCACCTCCAAGGCGGAATTTAGCGATCGCCCCCACGTGGGTTCGGTGTATTCCATATTGTGGGTCTTTAGCCAAAGCGATAGCCACCTTGGCTACTTATTGGCACAAGATGTGGACGTGCTCAGCGGCGAAGATGTGGACGATGTGGCCACAAAAATTGTGAACCGCACCGACGGCCTTGCCGTGAAATATGGCTATTTGTTGAAGTAAAGAAGCAAGATATATTTTAGGCCATGCACATATGGCACACAAGCCGCCTTAAAATTTTTCTGGGCGGCTTTTTTTATAACCAAGGGCAAAAACTCAAAGCCGCACGGCTCATGGCATCGCCTTTTTTACGCGCATACAAGCACAGCCCCGGCTCCATCTGCACATCATGGGCCGCCCCCTTGCGCGCCGCCACCAAGACCCATCGGGCAGCCTTTGCGGGACGTGTATGCACAGGAAGGATATTTCGCACCCCAAAACCTTGTGCGCTCAAAGCCTGTAATAAATCCAGCATATTTTGCGCCGCATAAATGGTGAAAAACCATCCGTGATGCTCCAATAATCCCTTGGCGGCAGTGCAAAATACTTCCAAAATACGATCATCGTCTTGATGTAGTGCCATGGCTCTGGCTTCATGGGGGCTCACCCTACCCTGCGTATAGTAAGGAGGGTTGGCCAACACGCAAGACACAGTAGTGAAACCAAGCTGCGCACAAGCCGCACGAAATGCTTTTTTTTGCGCCATATCAGCCGCTAGCCAGTGTACTTCGTGCCCCTCGAGCTCCTTTTTGCGCGCCCTTGCTTGCTCCAGTACTTGCTCTTGCACATCCACGCCCAAGGCTCGTATGACAGCCCCTCTTTGCCCTAGCACCTTGGTGAGCAAAGCCGTGGCTAAACCATCTCCACAGCCCAGTTCCACAAAGGTCTGCTCTTGTGGCCTATGCTTCCATGCGTAGGCAGCCAAAAGTAAGGCATCTGTACCGGAACGAAATGTGGTGAAAGCTTGTGATGGTGATGGCATGATTCCTCTTCTTGAAGGTAAGTTTATTTCCATAATAGGCTTTTTTATATGAAAAACTATATACGGCAACCATTGACAAAAAAGCGATGCATATATAATACTATAAAAATATCAATTATACTTTATGGAGATGAAAATGTCTTTTACCACGCATACAGAACAGATGAAAAACTTTTGTGCCACGCTTAAAAAGCTTACACAAAAAACGCCCACTGAACAGCATCTTCACGATCTTTTAGAATACTTATGCGCTCATGAAGCTTTATTTGAAGCCTCAGTAAGTGCAAACTCTCCCTTTTATCAAGAATTTTTCAGCAAAATTTGTGGGTACACCGATGATGCAGACATCTATTTTGATTTACTGGAATGTCTCATTGTTTTTTGTCGTGAAAGGCAATTGCGTGATGATGCGCAAAACAAGCTCTCCGAGGTGGAACAACAACTCTTAAACTTTTTTGAACAAAGCCACCATTGGCACAAAGAAGACCGTAGCCTCATTCATCAATGGTATTGGAACACCTTGCCCAATATGTATCCCAAAGCTTAAATGGCTTGCTTGTGGCGCATGACCCACAAGCTTTGCAGTATCACCGATAAAATAATGCAGCTAAGCCCCATATAAAAAGAAAAGTTCACTTGATGCGCTTCACCCATGAAGGCCATGGCCAACACAATGCTATACACAGGCTCTAAGTTATAGCTTAGATTCACGGTGAAAGCAGAGATGTAACGCAAGCATTCAATGAGCAAGAAAGACATGAAGATGGTACAACATACAGCCAAAATGAGCAGCATGAACACATCTGACCATGTGGGAATAATGTACGTTATTTCAAAATAGTTCAGATACCAGGGCAAAAGTAAAGTCAAAAAGCCTACGCCACCGCCCATTTGATATAAAAGCGTGGTGCTGGGGCTATAGCTGTGGCAATATTTACGTATACTTATGGTATATAAAGCCGAAAGCAAAGCAGCAATAATACCCACTATAATGCCCAAGCGATATCGCACATCGAAAGAAAAGATAAGCATGACGCCCACCACCGTGAGCACGCTATAGGCAAACTCTCGCCATGAAAAACGCGTTTTCATGAAAACAGGCTCAAGTAAAGCCGTGAAAAAGCCCACCAAAGAAAAACACACCACACCAATGGACACATTGGAAAGTTTAATACTGCCGTAAAAAAAGAGCCAATGCAGACAAATAAGCACGCCGGTGAAGCCTATTTTCAGCACATCCCTCACACTTACTTTTTCAAGTTTTCCGCGCAAGAGCAAAAAAATCCCAAATATGACAAAGGTAAAAAACATACGGTACCATACGAGCATACCTTCACTCATGGTGATAAGCTTACCCAATATGCCGGTGAAGCCAGCTAACAAAATGGACACGTGTAATTGGGCAAAGGCTTTGCCTGTGGTGGAAAGCATGAAGGCCTCTCTTTATGGCTTAGATGCGGGTTTACTTGGAGCAGGCTGAGCTTTAGGCTTATCATCCAAGAGAGGATGTATGCGCGATGTTATGGGCACCACAATGCCTTTTTCATCCAAAATAAGCAGAGATTCAAAGATATATTCATGGGACTTACATTGCCCCATGGCAGTAATGGCGCTAAAGTAGCCTTCGTTGGAGGCTAAACGCACAAAAGCTGGCACATCATTTTCTGTTTTCATGGCAAAGGACATGCCACCATCTTCACCTGAGGGGGCATAACCTTGCAAGTTTTGAAAAAAAGAAATGCCGAGCTCGCGAAATTCTATTTCCATTTGCGGGAGCACCAAGACGGTGACAGAACATTTTTTTTGCGGTTCTGTGAAGGTTATCACTTCTTTATCTTCATGCACATACCAGCCTTTTGGCACATCCATGCTAAAATAATGAAAGCCCTTATGCTCCACAGCCTCTTGAGCAGTGGCCACCAAAGGCAAACCCAAGCACCATAAAAAAAGCCCAAGAGCGCTCAAGCACATGGCCAAAGCGCTCCTAGAAGAAAAACTCACACTCTCCGTGAGGGAAAATTGTTTAACGTGAAACAAAATCATTGCCTGCTTTTTTTCTCTTGCATAGCTTCGGGCCAAAGCTCAGAAGCCATCTCACGCAATTTGAATTTTTGTATTTTTCCACTACCCGTAAGAGGATAAGACTCCACCGTAGTGATATAACGCGGCACCTTATGCCAAGCAATTTTGCCACGGCAATAGTCGCGCACATCTTCGGGCAGAACCTCATGGTTAGGCTTTGTGATGATAAAAGCACCCACTTCTTCGCCATATTTATAGCTGGGCACGCCCACCACTTGCACATCGGACACGCCTTCCATGCCCAAAAGGTATTCCTCAATTTCACGCGGGTACACATTTTCACCGCCGCGAATAATCATATCTTTTATGCGCCCAGTGACCACCACATAGCCATTTTCATCCATGGTGCCAAGGTCTCCAGAATGCAACCAACCATCGGCAGTGATGGCCTTGGCCGTTTCTTCAGGCATATTATAATACCCCTTCATGACATTATATCCGCGGCACAGGATTTCCCCTTGTTCCCCGCGTGGCACTTCTTCGCAAGTATCTGGATCGACCACCATGACTTCAATGCCAGGCATGGCACAGCCCACCGTGGAACAGCGCGATGCCAAAGAATCCGTCACGTCAGATTGTGTTATGACAGGTGAAGCTTCGGTGAGACCGTAGCAAATGGTGATATCTTTCAGATACATTTCTTCTGTCACTCTGCGCATGAGAGGCTCAGGACAAACAGAACCTGCCATGATGCCCGTGCGCAATGATGACATATCAAAGCGTTTAAACATTTTGTGCTCAAGGGCAGCAATGAACATGGTGGGCACCCCGTACACTGCCGTACAACGCTCACTTTCAATGGCTTCTAGCATGTATAAGGGATTAAAATTCTCCAAAATAACCATGGTGGTACCATGATTCACACAAGCCGCAACGCCTAGCACACAACCAAAGCAGTGAAAAAGCGGCACTGGCAGACACAATCTATCTTTTTCCGTGAAGCCTTGGTGAGCACCAATCCAATAGCCATTGAGCCCAATGCCCACATGGGTAAGCATGACGCCCTTGGGAAAACCCGTGGTGCCCGAGGTATACTGCATATTGATGACATCCCAAGGGTCCAGCTCCGCTTGACGAGCCTTATATTCGGCATCCACCGTCATAACTGACATGGCGCGCAATTCGGGTATGGAATACATGCCACGATGTTTTTCGTGACCGAGAAAGAACACGCGACGCAAATGTGGGAAGGTGTCAGACTTTAAATGTCCGCGACTTTGCGTGCGTAATTCCGGCGCAATTTTGTACAAGGTTTGCACAAAATCATGATCTCTTTGGCCATCAACAATGAAAAGATTTTCACACTCAGAATGCCTAAGCAAATATTCCAATTCATGTTCGCGATAATTGGTATTAACGGTGATAAGAATGGCACCAATTTTTGCCGTGGCAAATTGCAAAGCCACCCAATAAGGCACATTATTGGCCCAAACTGCCACCTTTTCGCCTTTCTTAACACCCAAGGCCATGAGACCTTTGGCCATGTCATCCACAGTTTTTGCAAACTCTGCATAGGTTTGGCGGTATTCGCGGTCCACATACACCACGGCATCATTTTCGGGAAAGCGTGCCACGGCCTCGTCCAAAAGCTGGCCCAAAGTTTTTTCGCGCAGTACAAAAAGCTTTTGTCTTTCTTCTACTTTATTCATGTATTTTAGTTCCCTACTCGATTAAGGATGATAGGTGACGGCTAAAATTTGCGCTGGTTCTTGCCCATGAGCCCCCACATAATGAGGCACTATGGAATTATAATAAATACTTTGCCCTTCTTCTAAAATATATGTTTCAGGCCCGTACACAACCTTGAGCTGCCCTTTGAGCACCAACATGAACTCTTCACCTTGGTGAGATGAGGTTTTTTGCTCCTTAGCTTGTTCTTCCTCAGAGAGAGGCGCAATGGTGATATGAAAAGGCTCCATATTACGATCGCTCTTGCCTTTGCCCAAGGAAACATATCCATAGCTCACATTCTTTGAGCGGCAATGTTGCACATGCACATCGGGGCTTGTGCCGTCAAGGGCTGAAATGATGGGGTCGCGAGAAACTTCATCGTCAATGAAAGTACCAAGGCGCATGCCCAAGGCTCCTGCAATTTTTTGCATGGGGCCAATGCTTGGATACACGTTATTATCTTCTAAACCATGGAGAAATTCTAAGCTGAGTCCTGTGTCAGAAGCCAACTTCTCTAAACTAATCTCACGTGCTTGGCGAAAAGCTTTTATTCTTTTACCTAACTTATTTTCCTGAACCATATAACCCTCCCATGGTCTAAAATAGCGAGCTCGGGCTTTGAGCCCGTGTGCTGATTTTCTAACAAGTGCGCTTAGAATAAGCAAGAGCTAGCCCATAAAATAAGGTGCAAAATCAAATATTTTTTGCTATAATTACTGAATGAGCATTCAAAGAAACTCCTCTTCTGCGCCCGTGGCAAGGCATCACATTTTGGCTCAAGGACAAGTCCAAGGGGTGGGTTTTCGCCCTTTTATTTATCGTTTGGCCCATAAATATGCACTCACAGGGCATGTGAACAATACGGCACAAGGCGTGCACATTGAAGTGCAAGGGCCGCTAGATATTTTGCATGCCTTTAGTCAAGATATACAAAATGAATTGCCCCCCTTGGCAAAGCTCACGCTCTTTGACGTGAATACTTTGCAAGTACAGCCTCAAGAAGAGAATTTTAGCATCATACACAGTAAAGCCAGTCAGGACGGTACGCACAGTGTGCTCATAAGCTCAGACATGAGCCTTTGTCCGCAATGCCAAGAAGATATGCAAAATCCGCACGGTGCACGCTTCATGTATCCTTTCACCAATTGCACCAATTGCGGGCCGCGTTATACCATCACCCACAGCATCCCCTATGACAGACCACACACTTCCATGGCCTGTTTTCCTTTATGCCCCTCTTGCCAAGCTGAATATGACAATCCCATGGATAGACGCTTTCATGCCCAGCCCAATGCTTGCCCCCAATGCGGGCCCAAGGTTTGGCTGGTGGAAGCAAAATGCACAGACGCACATGCCACAGAGCTTGCACATTGCACGCAAGACCAAGAAGCATTGCAAAAATTAGCACACAGACTTTTACAAGGACAGCTCGCCGCCATGAAGGGCTTGGGGGGATTTCATCTCACCTGCCATGCTTGTGACATTCAAGCCATTGAACGTCTGCGCCTGCAAAAAAATCGTCCCCATAAACCCTTGGCCGTCATGGTGGCGGACATGGCCACGGCTCATCTTTTGGCTCATATATCTGCGCAAGAAGAAGCCCTGCTCATGAGCCAAGAAAAGCCCATAGTGCTGTGTCAGCGCAAAGCTTTGCTACCGGACATACTTGCGCCGGACACGGACACCATCGGCCTTATGCTACCCTATACCCCCTTACACACAGCGCTTTTTCAGCACTTGCAAAGCGCAACAACAGCGCAACAACAGCCACTTGCCTTGGTCATGACCTCGGGCAATGCCGCCGGTGAGCCTTTATGCCTTGGCAATAGAGAAGCCCTGCAAAGACTGGCTCCCATGGTTGATGTTTTTTTATTGCATAATAGAGATATTCTCATTCGTAATGACGATTCGGTTTGCACCGTGCACCATCTCACAGACACAATACAACAAAGTGTCTTTTTGCGGCGTGCTCGTGGATATGTGCCGCGCCCAACGGCCCTGCCCCATTGGGCAAAAGAAGCCCCCACCATCATGGGCATGGGTGCAGAGCTTAAAAACACCCTATGCCTCACGCGCCAAGATGCGGCTTTTGTGTCGCAGCACATGGGCGACATGCAAAATTTGTCCACAGGAAATTTTTACAGGCAAGTGCATGAGCATATGGAAATGCTCCTTCAGGTGAAAGCCGCCTGTGTGGTGCACGATGCCCATCCGGATTTTTTCACCACGCACGTGGCGCAAGAATTATCCGAGCAAAGAAATATACCCTGCCATGCCCTACAACATCACTTTGCCCACGCCTATGCCGTGCTTGCTGACCACGGTCATGAAGGGCCAGCTTTGGCTCTTAGCCTCGATGGTACAGGGTATGGGCTTGATGGCACCATTTGGGGCGGTGAATTACTGCATATACATGGCAGCACGCACACAAGGCTTGGTCGCTTGAGCCCCTTTGCCTTGGTGGGCGGAGAGCGTGCCATTCACGAACCTTGGCGCATGGCGGTGACTTTAGCCCAAGGTACGGCGCATGAAACGCGCCTTTGCCAAGCTAACCCCATGGCGGCGGCGGTATTGGAAATGCTGGCAAAAAATATCCACTGCCCTCAGACTTCCAGCGTTGGTCGTTTGTTTGATGCCGTATCCGCAGGGCTTGGCCTTTGCCAGCGCATCACCCATGAAGGTCAAGCCGCCATCCGTCTTGAGCATATACAAAAAGCTTTGTGGCAAGAAAACACTTCCTCCCTTTCCGAAACCCAGCTCCTGAGCTGTGCACCTCAAAAGCAAAACGAACTGTGGGAGATTGATAGCAAGGCTCTTTTCACGCAAACCATGGACTATGCTAAAGTTCATGGCGTGGCCGCCGCCGCACAGCTTTTTCATCTGCTGGTGGGACATGGCTTTAGTCACATGGTACAACTTGCCGCCAAGGAACATGACATACACACCATAGCCCTTTGTGGCGGCGTCATGCAAAATGCCACTTTGCACCGCCTGCTCTACTCGCAATTGACCCGCATGGGCTTCACCGTGCTCACGGCGCAAGACATTCCCGCCAACGATGGCGGCATTGCGTTGGGCCAGGCCTATTATGGCCTCCTGCGCTGGCACGAAACATGCTAACTATAAGGCTAGCAAGATAAAAAAGGGAAGCTTTTTCCCTTAGTACGCTTTTTTTGAGGTAAACCACAAGGCAGAAACCTCCATGCGGCGTATATCTACTTGCCAAAAGACCATTCGGGGAAAAATTTTCCGTGGTCTAAGCATATGGGGATAGCCTATGAATAGTTCGCTCTACATCGGTGCCACTGGCATGAAAAGCCTTGCTGAAGGTATGAATGTTGTGTCCAACAATATGGCCAACGTCAGTACCATCGGCTATAAGCAGCAAAATATACAATTTTCGGATCTTATATACGAAGCCCAAGGTGCCACCGGCAACTCTTGGGGTGCACAGGAAGATTCGTATGTGGCCTTGGGTCAAGTGGGTATGGGTGTACGCGTGGACGATGTGCGTACAATTTTTACTCAAGGCACCATGGAGTTGAGCAATTCCGTCACCGACATGGCCCTCAATGGTAAAGGCTTTTTTGAAGTGAGCACCATGGATGGCGAAACCATGTACACGCGCGCTGGTAACTTTAACTTCAATGAAGATGGTTACCTTGCCCTGCCTGATGATTCCATTCTCAATGGCTATCCTGTGGATTTTGATGGCAATAAGGGTGCATTACAGCCCATTCAAGTGGATATTTTTGAAACCATGCCCCCCAAAGCCACTTCTGCAGTGACCATGGGCTTTAACCTTGGAAAAATCAGCGACAACTCCCCCAGTGCCACCGATCCCTATTTCACACTGGCTCAAAGCTATGATGGCACAGCCACACCTCCCCTTGGCGAGTCCCAATACAGCTACAGCCAACCCATCCGCATTTACGATGCAGAAGGCAATTCCCAAGAATTAACTCTCTATGTGGACGGTGCTCCCAGCTCTGACCCAGATAGCGTCATGGAATTCATTGTGGCGGCCAATGCCAGTGTGGATAATCCCGAAGGACAAGCCCTGCTAGCAGGCACCATGACCTTTGACGCCGCAGGTCAAATGATAGGCGTCACCTACTTCACTCCCAATGGCGACACCACCGATTTGAATAATTGGACGCCGGCCGCCATGGCCGATGGTTCCGCCGTCATGGATTATAATGGACAAAGCATTTCTTTTAACCTTGGTCTCAAGGGCGAAATGCAAAATGCCCCTGCCACAGCAGCCGCCGTGGGCACCGACAGAGCTCTTTTGGGCGCCACAGCCAACGCCGAGTTAGCCCCCGATGCCACCACAGCGTATGATGGAAGCAATCTCATGCACACCAACGAACAAGATGGCTTTTTAGAGGGCTATTTAAGCAATATTACCATCAACACCAATGGCGACATCGTGGGTTCTTTCAGCAATGGACAAGATTCTGTGTTGTATGAAATCCCCGTGGCGCGCTTTGTCAGTGAAGATGGCCTGCGCCGCGAAGGTGGTAACCTTTACTCCGCCACCCAAGATTCTGGCCCTGCAGAACTTGGTAAAGCCGGCACAGAAAACTATGCCACCGTGCACGCCAACTACACCGAAGGCTCCAATGTGGACATGTCTGCTGAAATGGTGAACATGATTATTACACAGCGCGGCTTCCAAAGTAATAGTAAGGTGGTGACCACCGCCGACGCCATGTTGCAAAAAGCCATGGAGCTTAAGCGCAATTAAAATTTTACCCCAATAGTTCAATAAAAAAGGGAAATTCCACGGCGGAATTTCCCTTTTT